>CAYOKN010000007.1:0-31145 GCA_964404545.1 uncultured Rhodospirillaceae bacterium
CGGCGGGACGCTGACCGGCCAGGGCGGCGCGAACCACGGCCCGGCGGCCGGGTCCCAGCGCAGCGCCGAGCCAGCCAGCCAATCGGGCGGCAGCGTGCAGATCCAAGGCAACACCAGCGCCGCCGTGTCGGTGCAGAACGTGAATTCCAGTGCCCTGGGCCAGGGGAATGCCTCCTGCACCCGCCTGGGCGGCATTGGTGAATGCGGCCGCTAGGCCGTCATTGGTTTTGGCAGAGGGTAACAAGAGGGGAACCAGAACAATGATCCGTCACATCTCGGCCGGTCGCACCGCGGCCGCTCTCACCGCCATCGGCCTGGTCCTGGGTCTGGCCATGGGTCCGGCCTCGGCCGGCGACGTGAAGATGTATGACACGGCTCCCAGCGTCGAGGAGCTGGAAAAGACCCTGAGCAAGCCGAAGGTGAAGACCCGGGCCATCGTGTTCGGTGACCAGCCGGCCGAGCCCGCCGCCGAAGTGGCGCCGGCCGCCGCTCCGGCTGGCGCCTTCGAGGTGCAGCAGCCGTCCCAGCCCAGCTCCCAGCAGCCCGCTACCAAGAAGGCCTCGTACCAGCAGCCGGCGCGCACCCAGCAGGCTGCCCCCGCCATCGAGGAAGCCTCGTCGGCCGCCGTGGGCTTCCCCATCAATTTCGACCTGGGCTCGGCCACCGTGCGCCATGACTCGCTGCCCTTCCTGGACAGCATCGCCGGCCTGATGCGCAAGGATTCCTCCATCAGCCTGATCATCGAGGGCCACACCGACGCCTCGGGCAGCTATCAGTCCAATGTGGAACTGTCCCGCGCCCGCGCTTTTTCGGTGATGAACATGCTGGTGACCCGCTACGGCATCGATCCCAGCCGCCTGCGCGCCGAGGGCAAGGGCCCGACCCAGCCCCTGACCGGCAATCCCTACGACGCCCAGAACCGCCGCGTGCAGTTCCGCGTCGCCGGCTGACCGCAAGGCCAGGGCAACGAAAAACGCCTCCGGGGGTGACCCCGGAGGCGTTCTGTTTTTTGGCAGGCCGTTCAGGCCGTCATGCCCGCGCTTGACGCGGGCGCCCACGGCTCCGGAAAGCGGGGGCTATTTGCAGATGTTGATGATGTCCTTGGCCGTCACCACCACTTCCTTGGGCGCCTTCTGGCCCGGAGCAGGGGCGCCCACATTCATGTTGCAGGTGCCGGCCTTCTTGCTGCCGAAATTCACGATGGTCTGGTCCTGCATGGACGAATAGCCGTCCTTCTTGCCTTCCTGGGTCCACCGCTTGGCCTTGACGTTGTTGACCTTGGACTGGCCGCGATTGTTCAGGTGCTGCGGATTATTGACCTCGGCCTGGGCGGCCAGGGGCAGGCCCAGGGACAGACCAAAGGCCACCGCCACGGCCAGAGACAGGGTGCGCTTGGACATGAAAGCCTCCTCGGTTACTGGCCGCCGCATTCGGGGTCGGGGGTCGAGCCGATATTGATGCAGCCCTTCTTGCCGCGCCCGGCCACGATGTTGGTGACGTTCTTGGCGTCCACGGTGACGTTGGTGCTGCCGGACTTGCTGCCCTTGATCGAGCCGATATTGGTCTTGGCAACATTGCCCTGGCCGATGGCCATGGTGTTCACGTTCTCGGCGTTCACATTCAGGTTGGTGTTGCCGCGCACCTGCACCCCGCCGCTCTGTTGCGCCAGGGCGGGCGCCGCCGCCACCAGACCGGCCAGCAGAAGCGCACCGGCATAAGACCAAGACCGCATCATCCCCCTCCACTTTGATGCAAGAATAAGCCAAGGAGTCTATCATCTTGGCCCGCCCCCTGCCATACGACACCCGACAGGGGACATCAGGCCCGGCGGGTCACTGCACCCGGATCAGGCACTTCTGGGCCGGATCGGCCGTCAGGACCGAGACATCCACGGCCATCATGGGTTTGTTCCCAGCGCCGATCATCTGCAGCTTGTAGCTGGCATTTTCCTGCAGCAGCGGGATGGTCTCGGGCAGGGTCAGTGCCGCCGAGGTCACCGGCACGCGGCCTACCGGGGCGCCGTCCTTTTGAACCTCGATGGCGGCCACCTGGGCGCGCCTGTCGCCCACCAGCACGCAGTTCAGGTCCGGCGGCACCACCGAGACATTGACCGAGCGCAGCAGCACACCGCCGCTGACGCCAGCGGTGGCAACCTTGACCTCGGACGGGCACTGGTCACCCGGCTCCTCGGTCTTCTTGCCCCCGGTCACTTCGAGGCGCTGCATCGCCACCTTGACCTTGGCGCCGGTCACGGTGACCTGCTTGCAGCTGCGGTAATGCAGAAGGGTCAGGCTGTCCGAGGCGCCCAGTTGCACCTCGGTGCCGTCGGCCAGTTCGGAATAGGCGTCCAGGCGCGGATCGGCCTTGCCGCTATATTCGATGACCAGAGCGGCCGGCGCATTGGCGGCCAGGGCCAGGCTAGGCAGCAGGATGGCAGCGGCAGCAAGGGCCAGGACCCTCCTCGTACGGGGCATGGTATTCGCCTCTCGACTGAATTAAAGTCCACAAAAGAATATCAATTCCCGGCCACACCGCAACCGTGGAGGTTCCCCATGCCCGGCGTCCGGACCCGGAACGATCGCCCTGCCCGCCATCCAGGCTCCGCAGTCCCCCTGCTCCGGGCCGCCGCGCTGACCGCCCTGGGCGTGCTGATGGCCCTGCCCGATCCGGCGGCCGCCCAGATGAACGTGCTGCGCTCGCAGACCCGCATCATCGAGCGGTCCATCGGCAAGAATTTGGAGCGGGTGTTCCGGCCCAAGCTGGTGGTGGCCGAGGGCAATACCGGCCCGGTGACCGCCCTGGCGCTGAGCGCCGATGAGCGGCTCCTGGTGTCGGCGGTGGGCAACCGCACCCTGCGGGTCTGGGACCTGCAGGTGGGCCGCGAGATGGGCCGCCTGCCCGGCCATTCGGACCAGATCACCGACATTGCCATCAGCCCCGACGGCAAGCTGGCGGCCACCGGCTCCAAGGACCAGAGCGTGCGGGTCTGGGATCTGCGCAAATTGACCCAATCGGCGGTGCTGACCGGCCATGCCGGCGCCATCGCGGCGGTGGCGCTGCTGCCCGGCAACCGCATCGTCTCGGCGGACGTCACCGGCGAGCTGCGCCTTTGGAGCGCCGACGGTGCGCAACTGGGCCGGGCCGCCCTGGGTGCCGGCACGCCCCGCCTGGTGGCCTTCCCCGATCGCAAACGGCTGCTGGCCGCCGGCGGCGATGGCACGGTTCGGGTGCTGGCTGCCGAGGATCTGAAGGAACTGGCTCGTTTCGAGACCGGCGAAGACGCCCTGGCGCTGGCGGTCAGTCCCGACGGAGCGCGCGCCGCAGTGGGCGCCAAGGACGGATCGGTGATCCTGCTGGACATCCAGGCCGGCACCACCCTGGCCGAGTTCGACGCCCATGACGGCGCGGTCAGCGCCGTGGGATTCGCCCCTGAAGGCGGCGCCCTGATCACCGGCGGCGCGGACGGAATGGTGCGCCATTGGGCGCGGGGCGACGGCAGTGCGGCCCAGGAGCTGGGCAAGCATGACGGCGCGGTCACCTTTGCCGCCGTCAGCGGTGACGCCACCTTTGCCCTGACCGGCTCCGAGGACGGCACCACCCGCCTGTGGAACATCAAGACCGCCAAGCCGCTGATCACCCTTCTGTCCACCGAGACCGGCTGGGCGGTGGTGGATTCCGCCGGCCGCTATGACGGCAGCCAGTCGGCCCTGAAGGGCATCGAATGGCAGGGCGAGGACGCCAAGGTGAATATCGAGAGCTTTGCCGAAACCCATTACGAAGCGGCCCTGCTGCCCAGGGTCCTGGCCGAGGGCGGCGAGCTGGGCGCGGTGCCCAGCATTCCCGACGGCGTCAAATATCCCGCCAAGATCCGCTTCGTCTCGCCCACCGCCTCGGGCAGCGTCGAGCAGCCCAAGGTCCAGGTCGAGGTGGTGGCGGAAGAGGATGGCGGCAGCGGTGTGCAGGCGGTGCGGCTGTACCGCAACGGCCGCCTGGTGCCCGAGGAAGCGGCGCAGATCGAGCGTCAGCAGGCCGACGGCTCCACCCGAGTGGTGGCCCGTTACGAGCTGGACCTGACCGGCGGCACCAACCAGCTGGCGGCCACCGCCATCAATGCCGACCAGATGGAAAGCCCGCCCCAGACCCTGGTGCTGAAGGCGGGCCAGCCGGTGGGCGGCGGCAAGGTCCATGTGATGACCGTGGGCATCAACCAATATGCCAATACCCAACTGAACCTGGATTATGCCAAGCCGGACGCCCAAGCCCTGGCCGCATTCTTCGACACCGGGCGCGCCACCGCACCGGTGGCCGACCGCATGCGGCTCGAGGATGCGCGGGCCACCAAGCAGAACATCCTGGACGGGCTGCGCCGCCTGCGCAGCGCCGCTCCCCAGGACCTGCTGGTGATCTACATGGCCGGCCACGGCGTCAGCGTGGGACCCAATTGGTACTATGTGCCGCATGAGATCACCGATGCCAGCAGCCCGGCCAAGCTGACCGCCGCCGCCCTGTCATCTGCCGAGTTGAAAGCCGAGATCGAGGCCCTGGGGGCCGACCGCATCCTGCTGCTGCTGGACACCTGCCATTCCGGCACCGCCGTCTCGCCGCTGAAGGATTATCGCGGCATGAAGTCGCTGCGCCTGCTGGCCCGCAGCATGGGGGTGCACATCCTGGCCGCCACCGACCGCAACCAGTTCGCCATCGAACTGCAAAGCCTGGGGCATGGGGTGTTCACCTATGCGGTGCTGGAAGGCATGAAGGGCAAGGCGGACACCGATCCCCAGGACGGTCAGGTCACCGCCGCCGAGATCATCCGCTATGTGGAGGACCAGGTGCCCCGGCTGTCGCAGCAGTTCGCCGACTATGCCCAATATCCCACCGGCTATTCCCGGGGCATCGACTTCCCGGTGGCGCGCTGAGAGGCGCACTCCCGCTCAAGCGAAAGGCCGCCGCCCCTGTCCGGGACGGCGGCCTTTTCTTTGACCAGGAACCTGGCCGGCTGGATCAGAAGCTGATCCGGCCGGTGGCCAGCACGGTGGTGTTCTTGTCGTTCTCGCGGAAGAAGGACTTGGACACTTCGGCACCCACCACCAGGCTGTCGGTGGCCAGCAGGTCGGCCCCCAGGGTCAGCAGCACCTCGTCGTCGTCGTTCTTGGGCTTGCCGGCGCCGGCATTGCCCAGGTCGTCGCTGACGAAGTCGTACAGGTAATGGACCGAGGCATAGGGCTCCACCTTGTCCACCAGATAGCCAACGCGGCCGCCGATCTTGCCCTGGCCCAGATGGGAGGTGCTTTTGCCGATGTTGCCGCGGCTGGCCGCGCCAGTCTCGGTATAGCCGTCATTGCTGGCATAGGCATAGGAATAGCCCAGGTCGCCGCGCAGCGACCAGGCGTCGAAATACAGGCTGTGATGCAGGTTCACCGCGCCGGTCAGGCGATAGCCGTCGAACTCGCCCCGGGCATTGCCGCTGGCACGCGCCACGTCGTTGGTGGTCATGGTGTAGCCCGCCAGCGCGTCGATGGTGGTGCCCTGGCCGAAGCTGTAACCCACATAGGGCACCAAGGACAGGCCGGTGCTGTCCTGCTGGCCGGCATTGAACAGGGTCTTCACGTCGGCGCTGTCGCGGAACAGGGTCACGCCCACCACGGAGTTGCCGCCCAGGGTGTAGTCGGCGCCCAGGGTGCCCACGGCCACGGTGCCGTCGTTCTCATAGCCGGGTTCGCTGCCATCGATGGAGGAGACGCCCAGCGAGCCCCAGACGGCCAGGGCGCTGCCGCCGTCACCGGCGGACAGGCCAGTGCCCAGCGCGCCGGCATCGGCGGTCTGCCGGGGGGTCACGCCGGCCAGGGCCGAGACCACGCGGTTGGACACGGTGTTGACCAGGGTCACGGTGCTGCTGCGGGTCAGGGTCTCGGTGGCGCCCTTTTCCGAGGAGGTGGTCACATTGCCACCGCAATTGCCGTAGTACGAGCCGCTGGAGTAGGAGCACTCGGACGAGGTGGCACTGGCCGAGGTGCTGAAGGCGACCACCACGGTCAAGGCGGCAACGGAAAGATAAAGACCCCGCATAGCGGCTTTCCCCCTGATTACTAAAATTGCATCTATCGGACTATGCCGATCGGCGGCGCGGATGCAACCCTGGCCTGCCCGATCAGGAGGAAAAACTGGCGGGATGTTGCATTATTGCCCCACCGGCTCCTTGCGCAGGCGCCGCCGCTTCGGCGCCGGCGCCGGCGGCTTGGCCGCCTGGCTTTGCAGGAAGGCCGGCAGCAAATCCGCCAGTTGAGCCGGCAGCTCGTTGCGGTCGCGCATCGGGGTCCAGTTCTCGAGGCTGACTTCACCGTTGTCGATCTTCACATAGGTGGGGGCCAGCATCCACGAACCGCTGTTCACATAGGTCTGACCGTCATATTCACGGTAGCCCGGCTGGTGGGTGTGGCCGAACACCACGGTATCGAAACCGCGCGCCAGGATCTCGCGCGCCGCGATGCCAAAGGCCTCGGGCTCGCCGGTGATGGCCGATTCCTTGCCGGCATAGCGCATGCGCTCATAGGCGACCCAGGCCTTGTAGGCCCGCGGATAAGCGTCCAGCACGAAGCCGGCCAGCTTGGTCAGCAGCGCATAGGTGCGCGGCCGGAACATGAACATGGGGTCATAGATATGGCCGTGTTCGATCCGGATGCGCTTCTCGCCCGAGGTCACGTTCAGGAACGGCGACAGCACCGCGAAATCCCAGTCATGCAGCAGATGCTCGAGCAGGATGTCGTGGTTGCCGATGACGAAATAGACGTTGCGGCCGGCCTTGCGCAGCTTGCGCAGATAGGACAGCACGTCGGGAATCTCGACGGCCAGCTTCGAGAACTTGGTCTGCGCCACCTCGAGGCCATCGCCATTGATGCAGATCGAATAGTCGGTGGTGGCCACCCAGTCGAAAAAGTCCAGCAGGCTGCGCTTGGTCTCACAGAACGGATTGCCGATATGCAGGTCCGACACCACCAGCAGCTTGTCTTCGCGGACGTCGGTGATCATCAGGCGACCTCGGCCTTGGTCTTTTCCTGCCCGGCCTGATCCCCCCCGAGTTGGCCGGCACCATTGTTGCTGTCGCCGAACTGGGTGAACAGCTCGGCCGCCTGCTTGGCGTCCTCGACCCCCAGCCGCTCCAGCATGGCGCGCACCTGGTCGTTCAGCACGCGGAAGCGGGCGGACATGCGCTGCAGCATCTCGAAGGCGAAGGTCGGATCGCGGCGGATCTTTTGCAGAAAGCCGCCGGCATGGATCACCAGCAGTTTAGTGTCGCCCACGGCGCGGGCGGTGGCGCTGCGGGGCATGGATTCAAGCAGCGCCATCTCGCCGATGAAGTCGCCCTTGCCCTTGAGCGCCACCAGCATTTCCTCGCCGTTGATGCGCCGGGTGATGGCGATCTGACCCTTCTGGATCACATACATCTCGCGGCCTTCGTCACCCTCGAAGAACACGGCTTCGCCATCCTTCACCACGCGGGTGAGATCGCCGTGCATTTGTTCCAGCGCAGACACGGTATTTCCCCTCGATCTTACTGCCCTGGCCCGGCAGGCGTGGTTTCCCCAACTCGGGCCATCCCACCGGCACCATATCCGAAAGACCGCGGACCCTACCACTGATTTGCTGACAGGGAAGCGAATCGAATCTAAGCTGCCCGCTCGAAAGGGGCCTATTCCATGGGGGATCACATGCGCTCGCTACTCGCTTCGGTTGCATTTCTTGCGTTTACCGCCACCTCCGCTTTTGCCGCGGACCTGACCGGCCGTCAGATCGTTGATGAAGTGGACAAGCGCCACGACAAGCCCGTCGAGTATGAGGCCCAGGCCATGACCCTGGTGGGCGCCGACCAGAGCAAGGAACAGCGCCGCCTGGAGCGTTGGAAGATGGACACCCCGGACGGCTCGCGCGCCCTCCTGGTGTTCCAGGAGCCGGCCGGCGTCAAGGGCACCGCCCTGCTGACCTGGCAGTATGACGGCAAGGAAGATGACCAGTGGCTGTTCCTGCCGGCCATGGGCGGCGACCTGAAGCGCATCGCCAAGGGCGGCAAGCGCAACTACTTCATGGGCACCGACTTCACCTTCGAGGACCTGTCCTCGGAAGAGAACGAGGCTTTCTCGTATGAGCGCCTGCCCGACGAGGAGATGGACGGCCAGAAGTTCTATGTGATCGACGTCACCGCCGTGGACCCCGAGATCAAGCGCGAGACCGGCTATAAGTTCCGCCGCATGTGGGTGCGCCAGGACATCTACTTCATCACCCGCGTGGACTATTACGACCGCCGCGGCACCCTGGTGAAGCGCCAGACCTATGACAAGCTGCAGGACCTGGGCAACGGCACCTATCGCGCCGGCTTCACCGTAGTGAAGAACCTGGAGAACCAGCATGTGACCGCCGTGCAGGTGCTGGATCGCAGCTTCGACGCCTCCAAGGTGCCGGAAGAGGTCTTCCAGCAGCGGTTCATCACTTCCGGCAAGCATGTGCGCTAAGGCTAACCCATAAATGATCCAATCGATCCTGACCTTCGGCGCGCGCCACCGTATCATTACGGTGGCGTTGCTGGTTTCCATGGTCCTGGCTGCTGCTGGCGGTGTGTTCAAGCTGCAGATCGACACCAGCTATGACAGCCTGATCAGCGAAAGCGATCCCGGCCGTGCGGACTATAACCGCACCATCAAGGATTTCGGCTCGGACAACACCACCATCATCCGGGTCACCGACGACGAGCTGTTCACCGCCGCCAAGCTGGAAAAGCTGGACGCCCTGGTGCAGTCGCTGAAGGAGATCAAGGCCGTGGAGCGGGTGGACAGCCTGTTCTCGGTGATCTCGATCCGCGACCGCGACGGCACCCTGGACGCGCGCCCGCTCATGGACTTCCCGCCCATGGACGACGAGGAGGCGGCGCAGATCAAGAACGACGCTACCTTCAGCCCGCTGATCCGGCGCAACCTGGTGTCCGAGAATGGCACCAGCACCGCCATCAACGTGACGGTGGTGCGCGACTTCTCGGACCTGCGCTTCAATCACAAGGTCTATGACGAGATCGAGAAGCGCATCCAGGCGGCCCGGGCCGAGTTCGACGAGATCACCCAGGTGGGCTCGCCGCGCCTGAACGTCGAGATCGAGACCGGCATGTTCAAGGACCTGTCGGTCCTGACGCCGCTGTCCACCGCGGTGCTGATCGGCTCCATCATCCTGATGATGAAGATCCGCATGGCGCCGCTGATCCCCATGCTCACCGCCGGCACCTCGATCATTCTGACCATCGGCTTCATGGGCTATATGGACCTGAAGCTGACCCTGCTGACCGCCATCGTGCCGTCGCTGATCATTGTGATCGGCTCGACCGAGGACATGCACCTGCTGGCCTCCTATCTGGAGGGCCTGCTGGAAGGCGGCGAAGGCGACCGCAAGAAGGCCGTGTCCATCATGGCCAAGCATGTGGGCATCGCCGTGTTCCTGACCGGCACCACCACCGCCATCGGCTTCTATTCCAATGCGGTCAGCGATATCCCGCTGATCAAGGACTTTGCCTACGCCAGCGCCTTCGGCATGATCGCCAATACGGTGGTCACCATTCTGGCGGTCCCACTGATCCTCAGTATGTTCGGACCGCTGAAGAACCCGCAGGTGAAGAACGACCATGAGGGCCGCGACGAGGCCGTGCGCACCGGCCTGATCGGCTGGGTGATCAAGGCCGCCGACGTGGCCGCCACCCGCTTCGGCCGCCACATCGCCGTGTTCACCGCCGTGATCGTGGTGGTGTTCGGCTATCTGGCCACCCAGGTGCATGTATCCAACGACCCTCTGTCCTACTTCAAGGACGACCATCCGCTGGTGCAAGAGGCTGACCGCCTGCATGCGGACCTGTCGGGCATGCAGATCTTCTATGTCACCCTGGATGCCGGCCAGACCAATGCCTTCCGCGAGCCCGAGAACCTGAAGCGGCTGGAAGCCCTGACCCGCGAGATGCAGGGCATGGGCGTGTTCGACAAGGTGCTCAGCCTGTCCGAGTTCCTATCGCTGGTGAACCAGGAGATGCGGGGCAGCGACAAGGCAGCCTTCCGCGTGCCCGAGCAGCGGGACCTGGTGGACCAGTATGTGATGCTGTTCAGCCGCCAGGACCTGGACCGCTATGTCACCTCGGACTTCAGCCGCGCCAACATCATCGTGCGCCACAACCTGTCGGACAGCCATGAGCTGAACGGCTATCTGGCGCAGCTGGATGCCAAGCTGCCGCAGATCCTGGGGCCGGGCATCAGCTACTCGCTGACCGGCGAGAACCTGATGATCAACCGCGCCGCCGAGGGTCTGTTCAGCGGCCAGGTGGAATCGCTGGCGCTGGTGGGTGCCGTCATCTTCGTGATGATGTCCATCCTCTACACCTCGCCCTTCGCCGGCCTGATGTTCCTGATCCCGAACCTGGTGCCGCTGGTGATGAACTTCGGCGTGATGGCGCTGCTGGACATCCCGCTGAACCCCGGCACCGCCTCGGTGGCGGCCATCGCCCTGGGCATCGCGGTGGATGACACCATCCACCTGTTCGCCCGCTACCGGGCCGAAGTACGCCGAACCGGCCATGCCGAGGAAGCGGTGCGCGCCACCGTCCGCGGTGAGGCCGTGGCGGTGATGACCACCTCGGTTTCGCTGATGGCCATGTATGCGATCCTGCTGGTGTCCAACTTCGCCATCGTGGTGCAGTTCGGCCTGCTGGCCGGCCTGACCATGCTCTACGCCCTGTTGTCGGACCTGTTCCTGACCCCCCTGATCCTGAAGCGGATCGGTGTGGTGGGCGTGTTCGAGATGGCGTCGCTGAAGGTCCACCAGGACGTCATCGACAAGAGCCCGCTGTTCAAGGGCATGAGCCGCCACAAGATCAAGAAGACCATCCTCCTGTCCCGTGCCGAGACCTTCGAGCCGGGCCAGGAGATCATCCGCGAGGGCACCCTGGGCCGGCAGATGTTCGTACTGCTGTCCGGCTCGGTGGAGGTCCTGCGCGAGACCGATGGCCGCATGATCGAACTGGGCCGCCTGCAGCCCGGCGACGTGTTCGGCGAGATCGGCTATCTGGGCGAATTCCCGCGTACCGCCACCGTGCGGGCGCTGGAAGCCACCGAGGTGCTGATGCTGGACTCCGAAGCGGTGAACAAGGGCCTGCGCTTCCATTCCGGCATCGCCAGCCTGCTCAACCTGAACATCAGCCGCATCCTCGGCGACCGGGTGGTCAAGATGAGCGGTCTGGTGCAGGCCCCCGCCAAGTCTGGCGAGGTGAATGCATGAGCGCCCGCCGGCTTCTCCTGAGCGCCGCCGTCGCCGCCGCCGCCTCGGCGGCGGCGCCGGCCCTGGCCCAGGACATGGGGGCCCTGGACGACCTGGGGGCGGATCTGTTCGATCCGTCCCTGTCTCCGTCCGCCGGAGCCAAGCCGGCCAGCGGCAAGACCCAGCATGCGGCCGCCAGCAGTTCGGACCCCTTTGCCGGCATGGGCGGCGACCTGTTCGATCCGGCGCTGACCGGCGATGCTCCGGCCGCCGCCACCCCGGCTGCCCCCGCCGCAGCTCCCGCCTCCAAGGGCTTCGCCCAGGACCTGGCCAACAACATCACCTATGCGGTCGAGGCCTCGAGCACCTTCTATCCCCAGGGCTACAGCTCCACCGGGACCGACGATGACCTGCTGGAACTGTGGTCGGCGGCATCGTTCAAGACCCACGGCAGCCTGAACGAGAACCTGGTGGTCAAGCTGAAGGGCCATGCCATCGGCACCACCGACAAGCGCAGCCACGAGGGCGCGTTCCGCGAGCCGGGCAGCCGCAATACCAAGGCTGCCTATCTGGACCTGGACCAGGCCTCGCTGACCTATGAGCAGTCGGCCTATCAGTTGCTGGCCGGCAAGGATGAGTTCGAGACCGGCATCTCGACCCTGTTCTCGCCCGCCAACCGATTCAATCCGGGCTATGGAGCCTATGCCCCCGAGGCGTTCAACAGCGGCGTCTGGCAAGCCCGTGCCGACCTGTTCATCGACAATGACGTGCTGCAGATCGCGGCCCTGCCCTTCGACGAGCGCGGCTCGGTCCCGGGCGCCGGCAGCCGCTGGCTGGGCGGCGGCAATTACTACTTCGCCTCGCTGCCCAACGTCCCGGCCAATGCCGACCTGAAGGAATCCTGGCGCGACCCCACCATCGACAACTGGAACTATGTGGCCCACTACAAGGCCACCCGCCAGGGCTATGACTGGTTCGCCCTGGTGCATCGCGGTGGTGCGGCCTATCCGGTGATCCGCCAGGTGGACGTCCCGGGCGCCCTGGGTCCGACGCAGCAATATCATGTGGTCTATCCCGACGTCTGGAGCGTGGCGGGCGGCGCCACCACCACCATCGACCGCTGGGAGTTCCATGGCGAGGCCATCTATCAGAAGGCCCTGAACGACGTGGACCAGGACTATATGAAATATGTGGTGGGCTTCAGCTACCGCGAGACCGACTTTGCCAATTCCATCGGCCTGGACGAGATTCAGCCCATCGTGGAATATGCCGGCGAAGTGGTGACCGATGCCTCCATCGATCGTCCCACCATCACCGACTCCACCACCTCGCGGCCGTCGCGCGACACCATCCTGGCCCGCCTGGAAGTGCGCTTCGACTCGGACCTGATGGTCTATACGGGCGGCACCCGCAACCTGATCGACCAGGATTTTGCGGTGGTCCTGGGCGGTGAGTACAAGGTCAGCGACGACCTGAAGTTCATGGTGGACGCGGCCCAGTTCGAGGGCCGGTCGGACACCGCCTATGGGCGCTGGACCCGCAACGACTATATCAAGGTCGGCGCCAAGAAGACCTTCTGAGGCCAGGGCACGGACTGCTCCCCGGGGAGCGGCCGTGCCCTGCCCTTTTGGGCTAATTCAATCTGCGCCTTCTTATGCCCCCTGGCCTATGCCTGGGGACTTGCCGTTTCTGTACTCTGACTGAGGTATTTGAACCTGTTCTTGCCATGGGCAGGACGATTTAGGGCGCGAGTTCAGCAGGACAATGGCAACTATTAAGACCCCATACGGGAACTATATCCTGTTGATGTGGGCGGCCATCGCTTTCTTCCTGCTGGTTACGCTGAACAGCCTCTACGACACCCGCACCGTTGCCGACGAGCAGACCCGCCGCCTCTTGCTCAGCTATACCCGGCTGGTGGAAAGCCACGCCTCGGCCACCTTCGACCGCACCGACCTGGTCCTCAAGCAGGCCGCCGGCCTGCTGGCGGACAGCGAGTTGACCGACCCGGCCGGCCTGCCCCCCAGCCGCCTGGCGCAGATCAGCAGCCGCCTGAAGGCGTTGCAGGCCGACGGTGCCGGAATAGTTGCCATGTCGCTGACCAATGCCCACGGCGTGGTGTTTGCCAACACCGTGGGCGCGCCACCAGGCAGCTATCTGGGTGACCAGGACTATTTCCTGCAATTGAAGGGCAATGCCACCCATCAGCCGGCCATCTCGGAAGCGATCCTCGGCCGCCTGTCAGGCAAATGGGGCGTCCAGGTGGCGCGCCGGATCGAAACGGCAGACGGGCGGTTTGCCGGCATGGTGGTGGCCAATGTGGGGCTCGACGACTATTTCCTGCCCTTCTATCAAAGCCTGCAATTGTCCAACGGCATGGTGATCGGCCTGTGGGACCGCCAGCATCGGCTTCTGGTCCGCTATCCGCAGAAGCCCGAGCGCCTGGGCCAGCCATCCCCTCCTCCCCGCGAATTCCTGGACTTTGACGCGGCGCCGTCCGAATTGATGTTCGAGCGGGTTTCGCCGGTGGACTCCACCTCGCGGCGGGTGGGCTTCCGCAAGCTGACGGGCCATCCCATCTACGCCATCGTCGGCGTACCCCGGTCGGACTATCTGGCCGCCTGGCGCGACTCCGCCACCCGGTCGGCCCTGGCCATGCTGCTGGCCCTGGGCGGCGGCGTGGCGGCCACCCTGATGCTGCGCCACCGCCACAACATGGCCCAAGAGGCGCAACTCAGCGCCGAAACCTTGCATCTGGCCCTGACGGCGGCCCAGGCCGGCGCCTGGTCCATGAACCATCGGAAAGATACGGTGACCTGGTCGCCGGAAATGCTGACCCTTTACGGCCAGACCCGCCCGCCGCGCAACAACGAGGATTGGTATCGCCTGGTACTGCTGGAGGACCGGGAACGGGTGCGGGGTGATGTGGAACGGGCGCTCAGCCAAGGACTGGCCGGGTTCCGCACCGAATTCCGGGTGCCCATGCCCGACGGATCGGTGCGCTGGATTGCCGGAATCGGAACTTCCCTGAAGGACAGCCGGGGCCGTCCGCTGCGCTCGCTGGGCGTCAATCTGGACGTGACCGCCAACAAGCGTGCCGAAATGGCGGTGCAGGCGGCCCGCGACGAAGCCTTGCGCGCCAAGGCTTTGGTGGAAAAAACCAGCCTGGCCCGCTCGAAATTCCTGGCTGCCGCCAGCCATGACCTGCGCCAGCCGGCCCAGTCGCTGCTCCTGCTGATCGACGTGGCCCGGCCCATGGCCATCGGTCCCATGGCCCGGGTGGTGGCGCAGATGGACCGGGCGCTGGACGCGCTGCGGCTGCTGCTGGACGGCCTGCTCGACATCTCGAAACTGGATGCCGGCGTGATGACCGCCCGGATCGAGCCCGTCGAAGCGACCGAAGTGCTGGGGCCGCTGGCCGAGGAATATGAGCTGCGGGCCCGGGAAAGGGGCCTGGAACTGCGCTATGTGCCCCGCCGCTGCCGGCTGATGGGGGATCGCGCCCTGTTGGAGCGGCTGATGCGCAATCTGCTGGAAAACGCCCTGCGCTATACCCCACAGGGCAAGATCCTGCTGGGGTGCCGCACCCAAGGGGACCGGGTGGCCATCCATGTGATGGATACGGGCATCGGCATCGACAGCGCCCACCAGGAAGCCATCTTCGAAGAGTTCCAGCAGGTGGGCAACGAAGAGCGCGACCGCTCGCAGGGCCTGGGGCTTGGCCTGGCCATCGTGCGGCGCATCGCCGACCTGATGGACGGCGAGATCCGGCTGCGCTCGGTGCCGGACCGGGGTTCGGACTTCGCGCTGCTTCTGCCCCGGCCGCCGGCCGCCCTGCCCGCCCCGGCCCAGCCGCCGGCGCTGCCCGAGACCGTTTAGGACGGCAGGGAGAACACGAAACGGGCTCCGCCCAGCGGGCTGTCATCCAGCGTGATGCTGCCGCCGTGGCGTTCGATGATCTTTTTGCAGATGGCCAGACCGATGCCCGTGCCGCCGCCGTAATCCTCGCGGCCATGCAGGCGCTGGAACATGCGGAACACACGTTCGCGCTGCTCGGGCGGGATGCCGATGCCGTTGTCCGCCACCGAGACGGTGACCCGCCCGCGATCGGCCCGGCAGGTGATGCGGATTCGGGGCCGCACCTCGGGATTGCGGTATTTCAGCGCATTGCTGATCAGGTTGTCGAACAGCCGGGTCACATCATCCTCGGACACCCGCACCAGGGCAGCGGCGCCCGACGTCTCGATTTCAGCCCCGGTTTCCTCGATCCGCAAAGCCATGTCGGCCAGGGCGCGATCCAACAGCTCGGCCAGGCTGATACGCACGGTGGGATTGGACAGCCGCCCGATCCTCGAAAATTCCAGCAGGTCCAGGATCAGGCGGTCCATGCGCCGCGCGCCGTCGCGCGCGAAGTTCAGGAATTCGGCCAGATCGCCGGCCAGATTCGCCCCCATCTGCCGCTCGATCAGGGACAGATAGGAGCTGACCATGCGCAAAGGCTCGCGCAGGTCGTGCGAGGCCACATAGGCGAACTGCTCCAGTTCGGCATTGATGTCCATGAGCCGGCGCTCGGCCGCCTTGCGCTCGGTCATGTCGCTGAACACCGCCACATAGTGGGTGGGGTCGCCCTGCAGGTCCACCACCCGGCTGATGGTCAGCCATTCGGGAAAGATCTCGCCATTCTTGCGGCGGTTCCAGACCTCGCCCGACCAGCGGCCGCGCTGGGTCAGCTCGGACCACATCTGGCAATAGAAGTCCGAGCCGTGCTGGCCCGAGGACAGGATGCGCGGCGTCTGACCCAGCACCTCGGCGGGCTCGTAGCCGGTGGTCTCGACGAAGGCCGGATTGACCGAGATGATGCGCTCCTGGCCGTCGGTGATCAGGATGCTTTCGCCGCTGCTTTCAAACACGCTGGCCGCGAGCCGCAAGCCATCCTCGCTGCGCTTGCGCTCGGTGATGTTCACATGGCTGACCACCGACCCGCCCACCCCCCGGCCGATGGGCGCCACATTCATCAGGAACCAGCGGAATTCGTCGGGCGAATGGCAGGGATATTCCACGGCGAAATGGTCGCTTTCGCCGCTCAAGACCCGCCGCAGGCCGGCAGCCACCGCTTCAGCCACCGGACCGCCGTCTGAGCCGGCGGCGACGCAGACATCCAGATAATTGATCCCGACGCCGCAGCGGTCCGCCGGCCCGCCATTGGACTCGGCAAAGCGGCGCCAGGCCTCGTTGACCAGCACGATGATGCCCTGCGCGTCCACCACCGCCACCTGGTGCGGCAGGGCGTCGATATAGACCTGCAGGCGCTTTTCCGCCTCGATCAGCCGGGTCACGTCGGTAAAGGTGATCACGGCCCCGGTCAGCCGCGATTGCTCGGACCGATAAGGCAGCATGCGGACCATGTAGATGCTGCCGTCGGCGGCCTGGGCCTCGATCTCGATGGGGTCGCCGCCACCCAGGACCTGAGCGATATGGGACCCGAAATCGGGATAATCCAGCCGGGTGGTCAAGTCGAAGATGCGCCGGCCCAGATCGCGTTCCATCAGGTTCACCACCTTGCTGGCGGGCGGGCTGAAGCGGCGCACCGCGCCTTCGGAATCCACGAAAATGATGCCCACGCCGGCCACTGCGGTCAGGTTGTCCAGGTCGTCATTGAGCCGGGTCAGCTCCTCGACCTTTTCCTTCAACTCGGCATTGACCGTGTGCAATTCCTCATTGACCGACTGCAGCTCCTCGTTGGTGCTTTGCAACTCCTCGTTGGACGCCAGCAATTCCTCGTTGGTGGCCTGCAATTCCTCATTGGCCGTCTCCACCTCCTCGACGAAGGTCTGCTGGTCCGAGAGACTGGCCTGCAGTTCCTGCTCCAGCAGCTGGATGCGATCCCGCACCGCCCGGTCCAGGTCCATCGACATGGGCCCCACCACCCGGTCGTCGGCGGCCTGCAGCAACACCGCCACATGGCGCCCCGCCGCCCCGCCCAGGTCGACCGGGCACAGCCTTACATCCAGCGCCTGGGGCCCGGCGGGCAGTTCCACCGCCACGCCGGTCATATGTGCCTCGCGCCATTCCCGGAACACCCGGCTGACGGCCGCCGGCAGCAGGGTGGCCAGCGGCGGCGCCAGATAACGGGCGATCTCGTGGGTCACCGCGCCGGTGGGCACGCGCAGATACCGTTCGGCGCCGGCGAAATTATGCACCACCTGCATGTTGGAATTGACCAGCAGGCCAGGCGGGCTGCAGGCATCCAGCAGGGCCTGGACCGGCCCGTCCAGGGTCGGCAGGCCGGAGGTACCGCCCACGGGGGCCAGGACCCGCGCGGCATTGCCGGGCCGGTCCTTGCGCGGCTCGAGCATCAGGGGCAAGCGGCCCTGGGCGATCAGCCGGAACAGCCGGTGGCGGCCACTGATCACCGCAAAGTCCTTGGCCATGCCGGCCAGGGTTTCGCTCGAGCCCAGGAACAGGGCGCCGCCGGTGCGCAAGGCAAAGCGGAAGCGCCCCAACACCGCCTGCTGCAACGTCGGCTCGAAATAGATCAAAAGATTGCGGCAGCACACCAGGTCCAGCCGGGTGAAAGGCGGGTCCTTGATCACATTATGCGAGGCGAAAGTGATCATCCGCCGCAGGGCGGCCGAAACCTTGAAGTGATCGCCCATCCTTTGGAAATGCCGCTCGCGCAGGTCGGGGGCGATGTCGGCCACCAGGCTTTCCGGGTAAAGGCCGGCTCCGGCATGGTCCAGCGCCTGGCGGTCGATGTCGGTGGCGAAAATCTTGACCTCGGGAGGCTGCTGCAAGGAGGTCTGCGCCTCGGCGAACAGCATGGCCACCGAATAGGCTTCCTCGCCGGTGGCGCAGCCGCAGACCCAGACCCGCACCTTGCCGCCAGGCCCTGCCCGCTCCAGCAAATCGGGGATCACATGGGCGCGCAGGTCGTTGAAGGCCTTGGGGTCACGGAAGAAGGCGGTGACGCCGATCAGCAGTTCCTTGCGCAGGGCCGCCGCTTCGATCTGGCTGCCCGACACCAGGGACAGATAGTCGGCCATGCCGTCCACCTGGTTCAGGTGCATGCGCCGCTCGATGCGCCGATGCAAGGTGCCGGGCCGGTAATGGGAGAAATCCATGCCGGTTCGGGATTCCACGGCGGCAATGATGCGCTGCAGCTCGTCACCCGGGGGCTCCAGCACCGCCTGGGCGGCCACCCGGCCCAGCGGGGCCTGGCGGGCATAGCCCAGCAGTCGGTCGGCCATGTCCTCGGGCGGCAGCACCTGGTCCACCACGCCGGTATCAATGGCCGACCGCGGCATGCCGTCGAAGCGGGCGGTCTCGGGGGCCTGCACCAGCACGGCGCCGCCTTGTTCATGGATGCTGCGCACCCCCCGGGCGCCGTCGCTGCCGGTGCCCGACAGGATCACCGCCACCGCCCGCTCGGCCTGGTCCTTGGCCAGGGCATTCAGGAATCCATCGATGGGCAGGCTGAGGCCGCCCGCCGGCGGCTTGTCGGTCAGGCGCAGCCGTCCGCCCTGGACCGCGATCAGCTTGCCCGGCGGCAGCACATGGATGGTGCCGCCGGTCAGCGGCTGGCCGTCCTCGGCTTGCACCACGGCCAGGCGGGTGCGTTTGGACAGCAGGTCCACCATCAGGCTCTTGTGGTCCGGTGACAGATGCTGGACCACCACGAAGGTCAAGTCCGAGGCATCGGCCGGAAAGGGCTCGAAGAACCGCTCCAGCGCCTCAAGCCCGCCCGCCGAGGCGCCCACCGCCACGGTGAACAGCGGCTTGACGGCCGCCCCCGCCGGCGCGCCGGCCAGATCCCCTTTTCCAGGTTCCGTTCGGATGCGGCGCTTGCTCACCCTGCCTTCCCCTTCCCTGGCGCGAAAAGGTTTATCGCAATTGAACTTAAAGGATTGGATAAAACAATCGGAAAGGCAAGGCGCCAACACGCGCGGAAAGAGCGGAATTGGATAAAAAGCCACATAATTATTGCGGAACGCAGATTGCTGTCCCCCAGGGCATCAGCCTTTGAGGGAGCCCCCATGCCTCACTACATGTTCCGAATCATCGACCAGAATGGGCAGGCCCAATCCCTGAGCCGGGAATATAACAGCGACGAGACCGCGCAGACCCGCGCCCGCCTGCATCTGCGCGCCAGCCGCCGCGAGGGTGTGACCGAGGTGCAGGTGCATCGGCTGGAGTACGACGAGGACTTCATCCGCCTCGTGCCGCTGTCCCCAGGGCTGGATGCGGGACGCTAGGCCGTCGCAGAATGCGATGCGGGCTGCATGCCGTCCAAGGACAGGCCGGCCGGCAGCGTGACCGTGAACACGGTGCCGCCGCCCGCATTGGGGGCATGGCTGATGGTGCCGCCATGCCGCTGGACGATCTTCTTGCAGATGGCCAGCCCGACGCCGGTGCCCGGATAGGCCGAGTGGTGATGCAGGCGCCGGAAGACCTCATAGACATCCTGGCCCCGCTCGTCGATTCCGATGCCATTGTCGGCCACCGACAGCACCCACCCCTCGGCGCCGAGGCAGGCGCTGACCCGCACCTGGGGGCGCTGCTGCGGATGGCGGAATTTCACCGCATTGCCGATCAGGTTCTGGAACAGCTGGGTCAGCTGCACCTCGTCGCCCAGCAAGACGGGCAAGGGCTCCAGCACCACCTCGGCCCCTGAATCCTCCAGGCTTTCGCGCAAGTTCTGCAACGCCGTGCGGCAGACATGGCCCACATCCACCTCGGTGAAGCGGTCGCCCTTGCTGGCCACCCGGGAATAGGCGGTCAGGTCGCCGATCAGCCGGTGCATGCGCTTGGCCGCGCCCACCACATGGTCGATGAACTCGTCGGCATCGGCATCCAACTGCCCTCGATAGCGCCGCTCCAGCAACTGGGCAAAGGACGCGATGGTGCGCAGGGGCTCGCGCAGGTCATGGGATGCCACATAGGCAAAGCGTTCCAACTCGGTATTGGTCTCGGTCAGGGTGGCCACCAGGCGCTGCAACTCTTCCTCGCGCTGGCGCTTCTCGGTGATGTCCTCCTTGACCCCCAGATAATGGGTGATGTGGTCATTGCCATCCCGCACCGGGGCAATCACCGCCCGCTCCCAATAAAGCGTCCCGTCCTTACGCTTGTTGTGGAACTCGCCGGTCCAGGTGCCGCCGGCGGTGATGGTCTGCCACAGCTCCTGATACTCCTCGGGGCTCTTCTCGCCGCCCTGCAGCAGGCGCGGATTCTGCCCCACCACCTCGTCGCGGCTGTAGCCGGTGTTCTCCTCGAAGCGTTGGTTGACGAACAGGATGCGGCCCTCCAGGTCGGTGACCACCACCGCCACCGGGCTTTGCTCCACCGCCTGCAGCAGGGTGCGGCGCTCGTCCTCGGCGCGCTGCAACTGGGTAAGGTCCTCGACGATTCCGATGCCGCCCGCCACCGATCCGTCGCTGCTCCGCACCGGGGCGCAGATCATGGAAATCTCGAAGGTCTGGCCGGTCACGGTGGTGTCATAGGGGCCTTTGTAGCTGCCCACCTCGCCGCGCCGCACCGCACCGACGGCGGGCAGGATGCGGCGGTCCTTCAACTGCGCCATGTCCAGGCCCAACAGCCGCTCGGGCTCGATTCCCAGCAATTCGGCAAAGTGCCGGTTGATATGCTCGATGCGCAGATCGGCGCCATAGCGGAAAATGCCCACCGGCGCACCTTCCACCAAGGCACGGAACCGCCCCTCGCTTTCCTGCAGCCCCCGGCGCAAGGCCAGCAGCCGCACCACCAGTGCCGCCAGCAGAAGCAGCGCCAGGCCGACGGCCCCGGCGATCCAGGGCAGCCAGGCGGGCAGCGGGGTATGGCGGGACTGGTACAGGAACCGGTCCAGCGGCGGCGGCTGGCGCAGCAGCCCCAGGTCCTGGAACACCGCGCCGATGCGGCGCCAGCGTTCGGGGTTCATATGGCCGATCTCCACCAGGTCCGGCTGCATCAGCCGGTCCATCTCGGCGGCCTCGAACAACAGGTGGGCGCGGCTCTTGCGGCTGGAATAGCGGGCCAGGATCAAGTCGGCGATTTCGTCCGGATGCTGCATGGCATAGCGCCAGCCGCGCAAGCTTGCCTCGCGGAAGGCGGCCACCAGTTCAGGCCGCTCATCCACCAGGCGGCGCGAGGTGAACAGGTTGTCGCCATAGAAGTCGATGCCCACGGACCGGGGCGAGAACACCGAATAGGGCAGGCCCTCGCGCTCGAACACAAAGGGTTCGTTGGTGCTGTACGCGGCCATCATGTCACCGGCGCCGTTCAGCAGCCCGCGGGGATCGCCGTCATTGGGGACACGGGGCAGCTTTGCGTAATCGATGCCCTCGCGCGCCAGCATGGCGGCGATGGCGGCCGAATGAGGAGCGTCCAGCAGCCGCAGCCCGTCCAGGTCGGCCACGGTGCGGATGGCGGGATCGCGGCGGGTCAGCAGGATTTCCGGGGCATGCTGCAGGATCACCCCCAGCACCACGAAGGGCCGGCCGGCATCGGCCGACAGCAGAAGGTTGGAATTGCCCACGCCGAACTCGGCCCGACCCGAGGCCAACTCGGCCTCCACATCGGTGCCGGGATCGCCCTCGCGCAGCTCGACCTCCAGCCCCGCCTCGGCATAGAAGCCCTTTTCAACGGCGGCGTAGTAACCGGCGAACTGGAACTGATGCAGCCATTTCAGCTGCAGCGTGACCGGCTCGGCGGCCATGGCGGGGGCCACGGCGGCCAACCAGCACGCGAAGGCCCACAGCAGGATCTGTCGCACGTTCGGAATCAACCCTTTATCCCCTTCGGGACCCTAGCCCTGCGCCAGAGGAATCACCAGTGACAGTTCTTTGCGAGTTGTGCCCAGAAACGCAAAAAGCCAGCAGGGCGCACCTGCTGGCTTTTCGGTTTCTCGGTCCCCCCGTCAGGGGGACAGACCCGGATCAGCCGTTGACGGCGTCCTTCAGGGCCTTGCCGGCGCTGAACTTGGGGTTCTTCGAGGCAGCGATCTGGATGGCCTCGCCAGTGCGCGGGTTGCGGCCGGTGGTGGCGGCGCGCTCGGACACGGAGAAGCTGCCGAAGCCCACCAGGCGCACTTCGTCGCCGCTCTTCAGGGTTTCGGTGATGGCGTCGAAGATGGCGTCAACGGCCTTGGCGGCGGCGGCCTTGGTCAGACCGGCGCTGTCGGCCACGGCGGCGATGAGGTCCTGCTTGTTCATAGGAATTCCCCTAAGAAATGTTGCCAGTGATCCAATGGCACGGCTTTCCTCTTTGGTCAAGGCTTGCCGCGCAGAGCGGGAACCAGCCGTTTCCTTGCCACTCACCGGCATCGCTTCCTTTGATCCGGCATCATTCCTACCTATGAAGTGTCAAGGAGGCACACCAGGGAGACGAAGGGCCACATGACCCAGACCCCGGCGGCGCGAGGCGGCGTCTCGCAATGGATGGCCAGCGGGCTGTTCACCACGGTTTCTGTGGTGATATTCACCCTTGGCTTGTCCGTGCTCGCCGATGTTTCGTCGGGACAGCCGCTGATATGGCAGATGGACTGGGTTCCGTCCCTGGATATTAGCCTGGCCTTCCGACTGGACGGCCTGTCGCTGCTGTTTCTTCTGTTGATTTCCGGCACCGGCGCGATGGTGGGCCTGTATGCAGGCCGCTATTTGGCCGGCCACCCCCGAATCGGGCGGTTTTTCCTCTATCTGGGACTGTTCCAGCTGTCCATGCTGGGGCTGGTGGCCGCCGACGACCTGATCGCCCTGTTCGTGTTCTGGGAGCTGACCACCCTTTCCTCGTTCCTGCTGATCGGCTTCGAGCATGACAAGGAAAGCGCGCGGCGCAATGCCTGGCAGGCCCTGCTGGTCACCGGGCTGGGCGGGCTGGCGCTGTTGGCGGGCCTTCTGCTGCTGGCCGACGCCGCCAGCAGCTGGCGGTTGTCCGAAATCACCCTGATGGGCGAGTCGGTGCGGACCCATGCCCTGTATCTGCCCATCCTGGCCTTGGTGCTGCTGGGCGCCTTCACCAAGTCGGCGCAGTTCCCCTTTCACTTCTGGCTGCCCAACGCCATGGCCGCGCCCACGCCGGTCAGCGCCTATCTGCATTCCGCCACCATGGTCAAGGCCGGCATCTATCTGCTGGCGCGGCTGCATCCCGCCCTGGGCGGCACGGCCGAATGGATGTGGACGTTGACCATCCTGGGCGCCGTGACCGCCCTGTGGGCCTCGATCCAGGCGGTGGGGCAGCGCGACCTGAAGCTGGCCCTGGCCTACACCACCCTGATGGCGCTGGGCTCGTTGACCATGTTCCTGGGCTCGGACGCGCCGGTGGCGGTGACGGCGGCGCTGACCTTCCTGCTGGTGCATGCCCTGTATAAATGCGGACTGTTCCTGGTGGTGGGCATCATCGACCATGAGACCGGCACCCGCGACGTGACCCGGCTGGGTGGCCTGGGCAAGGCCATGCCCATCACCGCCGCCGCCGCCGGCATCGCCGCCCTGTCCATGGCCGGGTTTCCGCCCTTCCTGGGCTTCATCGGCAAGGAACTGAAATATGAGGGCGCCTTGGCGGTGGCCTCCGAGCCCGCCTTCGTGGCCGGCGCGGCGGTGGCGGCCAATGCGCTGATGGTGGCGGTCGCGGGCCTGGTGGCCCTGGCGCCCTTCTGGGGCAAGCCGGGTCCGGCCGCGCCAGCCCAAGCCCAGGTCAACACCGTGCACGACCCGTCCTGGCGCATGTGGGCGGGACCGCTGGTGCTGGCCCTGACCGGGCTGGGCTTCGGCCTGGCGCCGGGCCTGGTGGCCGCCGCCCTGATCCAGCCCGCCGCCACCGCCGTGCTGGGCGAGCCGGCCCAGGTCAAGCTGGTGCTGTGGCATGGCCTGACCCTGCCCCTGGGCCTTAGCGTGGTCACCCTGGCCGCCGGCGTCACCCTCTATGCCCTGCGCAGGCGGGTGCGGGCCGCGGTAGAGGGCTTGGCCGCCCGCCTGCCCAGCGGCGATGATCTCTATGACCGCAGCCTGTACGGCATCCTGGGCGGCGCCAGGGCGCTGACCGGGCTTTTGCAGAACGGCTCGCTGCACCGCTATCTGTTCATCGTGCTGGCCACCGCCACCCTGGCCGGCGGCGGCACGCTGCTGCTGCAGGGCGGGCTGGCCTGGCCCGGCGGAGTGCCCGACCTGCCGCTGAAGGAATGGGGCCTGGTGGCTGTGGTGGTGGCCGGAGGCCTGCTGGTGGTCGCGTCGCGTTCGCGCCTGGTGGCCATCTGCGGCATGGGCCTGGTGGGCTTTGGCATCGCCGTGATCTTCCTGAATTACGGCGCCCCCGATCTGGCCATGACCCAGTTGGTGGTGGAAACCCTGTTCGTGGTGATGATGGCGGTGATCATGCTGCGCCTGCCCCGCCTGCCCGGCCGCGACCATCGCACCAACTGGGGCGTGGTGCGCGACGGCACCGTGGCGGTGCTGGCCGGCGCCACCGTCACCAGCCTGCTGCTGGCGGTGCTGGATCAGCCCATCAGCCCGCATATCACCCGATTCTACGAGGCCAACAGCGTGCCGGGCGGGCATGGCGGCAATATCGTCAATGTGATCCTGGTTGACTTCCGGGCGTTGGATACCTTGGGCGAAATCATCGTGGTGGCGGTGGCTGCCCTGGCCGCGTTGGCGCTGATCGCCGGGCGCCGCAAGCAGGGGAAGGACAGCCCATGAATTCGCTGATGCTGACCACCGCCGCGCGTGCCGTCACCGTGCTGATCCTGGTGTTCTCGGTCTATCTGCTGCTGCGTGGCCACAACCACCCGGGCGGCGGCTTCGTGGGCGGCCTGGTGGCTGCCGCCGCCGTCACCCTGCAGGCCCTGGCCAACGGCCCCGCCGCCGCCCGGCGCCTGCTGCGGCTGGACCCCCAGGTGATCGCCGCCCTGGGCGTGGCGGTGGCGGCCCTGGCCGGGATCATCGGCCTGGCCGCCGGCCAGCCCTTCCTGACCGGGCTGTGGGTGTTCCCCATGGGCCTGCCGCTGGGCACGCCGCTGCTGTTCGACCTGGGAGTCTATCTGGTGGTGGTGGGATCGGTCTCGGCCCTGGTGCTGGCCCTGGAAGAGGAGGCCTGACGCCATGGAAACCGTCTTGGCCATCCTGTCGGGCGCCCTGGTGGCGGGCGGCGTCTATATGATGCTGGGGCGCAGCCTGATCCGCTATCTGTTCGGCCTGGTGTTCCTGGGCAATGCCGCCAACCTGGCCATCTTCGCAGCCGGGCGGGTGACCCGGGGCGAGCCGGCGCTGATCCCGCCGGGTCTGGCGCAGCCGTCCGAAGCGATGGCCGCCGCCCTGCCCCAGGCGCTGATCCTGACCGCCATCGTCATCAGCTTCGGCTTGCTGGCCTTTGCCTTCGTGCTGGCCACCCGGGTCTTTGCCCGGCTGGGCACCGTGGACACGGACGCCATGCGCATCGCCGAGGGCGGGGACGGCAGCAAAGGGGAGACCGGCCCATGACCCTGGTGCTGCCCATCCTGCTGCCGCTGCTCACCGCCATCCTGGCCTTCCTGCTGCGCAGCCGACCGCGTCTGGCCCGGCTGGCCAGCGTGACCGGCGCCGCCCTGCTGCTGGGCGCCGCCGTGCATCTGGTGGCGGGGGTGATGCAGGCGGGTTTCCTGGTGGCCCAGATGGGTGACTGGCCGGCCCCCTTCGGCATCACCCTGGTGGCCGATCATCTCAGCGCCGCCATGGTGCTGATCACCGGCATCACCGGCCTGGCGGTGGCGGTCTATGCCTGCGCGGACATGGACGAGGCCCGCGAGCGGGCCGGCTTCCATACCTTCTACCAGATCCTGCTGGCCGGCATCTGCGGCGCCTTCCTGACCGGCGACATCTTCAATCTGTATGTCTGGTTCGAGGTGATGCTGATCGCATCCTTTGCCCTGATCACCCTGGGCGGGGACAAGGCGCAGATGGACGGCGCGGTGAAATATGTGGCGCTGAACCTGGTGTCCACCCTGTTGTTCCTGATCGCCATCGGCATGCTGTACGGCCTGACCGGAACCCTGAACATGGCCGAGTTGCACGGTGCGGTGCAGGGCATCGAGAACCAGGCGCTGCTGAACGCCCTGGCCATGCTGTTCATGGTGGCTTTCGGCATCAAGGCGGCAGTGTTTCCGCTGTATTTCTGGCTGCCGGCCTCCTACCACACCCCGCCCACCACGGTGGCGGCCATCTTTGCCGCGCTCCTGACCAAGGTGGGCGTCTATGCGCTGATCCGGGTGTTCAGCCTGATCTTCACCACCGATGTGGGCTTCACCCACACAGTGTTGCTGTGGGTGGCGGCGCTGACCATGAGCCTGGGTGTGCTGGGCGCCGCCGTGCAGACCGATGTGCGCCGAATCCTGTCATTCCACATCATCAGCCAGATCGGCTACATGATCCTGGGGCTGGCGCTGTTCACTCCGCTGGCCCTGGTGGGGGCAGTGTTCTATCTGATCCACCATATCATCGTGAAGGCCAACCTGTTCCTGATCGGCGGAGTGATGAACCGGCTGGCCGGCTCCTTCGCCCTGGCCCGGCTGGGCGGGCTGTATCGGGACCGGCCCTGGCTGGCGGCGCTGTTCCTGGTGCCCGCCTTCTCGCTGGCCGGCTTTCCGCCGCTGTCCGGTTTCTGGGCCAAGCTGCTGGTGATCGATGCCAGCCTCGAGGCCCAGCACTATGCCGTCGCCGCCGTGGCGCTGGCCGTGGGCCTGCTGACCATCTATTCCATGACCAAGATCTGGACCCAGGCCTTCTGGAAGCCCCTGCCCGAGGGCATCGCCGAGCCCCCGCCCCCGGCGCCAGGGCGCCTCGTCCTGCTGCTGGTGCCCATCATCGCCATGGCGGCGCTGACCGTGGTGATCGGTCTGTGGCCGCAGCCCTTCCTGACCTTTGCCACCACCGCCGCCGAGCAATTGCTGACCCCCGGCCTGTATGTGGCCGCCGTCCTGGGAGGCACGCCATGATCCACCCCGTCCGCCTGATGCGCCTGGTCGGGCTGTTCCTGCGCGAGCTGCTGCTGTCCTCCCTGCAGGTGGCCTGGGATGTGGTGACGCCCCGCCATCGCTCGCGCCCCGGCATCCTGGCCCTGCCGCTGGAGGCGCGCACCGATGCCGAGATCACGGTGCTGTCCAACCTGATCTGCCTGACCCCCGGCACCCTCAGTCTGGACGTCTCGCCCGACCGGCGGGTGCTCTATATCCACGCCATGTTCATCGACGATCCCGAGCAGGTGAAGCGGCAGATCAAGGACACCCTGGAACGCCGGGTGCTGGAGGCCATGCGATGACCGAAGCCGAACTGATCCAGGGGGCGGCGGTGCTGTCCTCGCTGATGCTGTTGGCGGGCGTGCTGTTCGCGGTGGTGCGGATCGTGCGCGGCCCCAGCCTGCCGGACCGAGTAGTGGCGCTGGACATGCTGTCCATGCTGCTGGTGGGCTTTGCCGGCGTGGCCGCCATCGCCTTCGACCAGGTGGCCTTCCTCGAAGTTGCCATCACCCTGGCGCTGCTGGCCTTCATCGCCACCGTGGCGTTGGCGCGCTATGCCGAGCGTAGCGCCCGCAAGGATGGGGGCGGACCATGATCGGCGCCGTGGCGGTCAGCCTGTTGATGCTGTCGGGCGCGGCCTTTGCGCTGCTGGCCGGGCTGGGCCTGGTGCGCATGCCCGATGTCTATGTGCGCATGCATGCGGCTACCAAGGCCGGCACCCTGGGCGCCGGCTTGGTGCTGGCCGCCGTAGCGGTGCATTTCGGCGACTGGGCGGTGATCCTGCGGGTGGCCGCAGCCATCGCCTTCCTGCTGCTGACGGCGCCGCTGGCCGCCCACATGCTGGGCCGCGCGGCCTATCGAACCGGGGTGCCGCTGTGGTCCCAAAGCGTCGCCGACGAATGGAATTTGCAAGGGGTCAAAAGAGTGGAGGACGGCCATGACACGGTTCCATGACATCCTGGTGATCCCGGCCAGCCTGCGGCCCGAGGACCCCGCCCTGGTCCGGGCCCTGGCCCTGGCCAGCACCGACCCGGTGGCCATCACCGTGGGCTGGCCGGTCGAGGATGCCGATTCGCTGCTGAACGACCGCATGCGCGAAGCGGTGCTGGACCAGGCCCGGACCGAGTTGGCCGCCCTGGTAACTCCACTGTTCCAGCAAGGCATCAACATCCAACCCTGCTTGATCACCGGCCGCACCTACATGACCGTCATCACCCGGGTGATGACCAAGGACCATGACCTGGTGATCAAGACCGCGCGTGGCCGGCAGTTGCAGCCGAATCTGTTCTTCGGCTCGACCGCCCTGCATCTGCTGCGCAAATGCCCCTGCCCGGTCTGGGTGGTGGACGACCAGGGCCCGGCCCGGCCCGGCCCGGTGCTGGCCGCCATCGACCCGGCCAGCGACGACACCGACGCGGCGGGCCTCGCCGAACGCATCGTCAGCCTGGCGGCCACCCTGGCCCAGGCCGACAAGGTGCCCCTGCATGTGGCCCATGCCTGGACCGCGCCCTATGAGGACACCCTGCGCACCAGCGGTTTCCTGCGGGTCAGCGAACAGGAATTGCGAACCTATGTGAACGAGGCCGAAGACCAGCATCGACGGGCCTTCGCCCGGGTGATGGAGCCCTATCACGGGCTGGCCACCGCGCATCTGGTCAAGGGCCGGCCGGATCGGGTCATCTGCGACCTGTGCGCCGACCTGGGCATCACCACCCTGGTGATCGGCACGGTGGCCCGCAGCGGCGTGCCCGGCCTGCTGGTGGGCAATACCGCCGAAACCCTGCTGGCGCAGGTCCGCTGCTCGGTGCTGGCCATCAAGCCGCCGGGCTTCGTCTCGCCGGTGCAGCTGTCCTAGCGGCGATCCCCCTAAGCCGCGAGCCCCCGCTTCTTGAGCAGCGCCTCAACCTTGGGGGCGCGGCCGCGGAAGGCCTCGTACAAGGCCATGGGGTCGCGGGTGTCGCCGGCGGAATAGATGTCCTTCAGCCGCGCCGCCAGGCCCGGCTCGAAGACGTCACCCGCCTCCTCGAAGGCGGCGAAGCCGTCGGCATCCAAAACCTCGGCCCACAGATAGGCGTAATAGCCGGCGGCATAGCCGCTGCCCGCGAACAGATGCTGGAAATGCACCGAGCGGTGCCGCACACCGATCTCGGCCGGCATGCCGGCGGCCTCCAGGGTGGCGCGCTCGAAGGCCGCCACATCCTCGATCTGCGGGTCGGACTGGGTGTGATAGGCCAGGTCCAGCAGCGCGGCAGCGGTATATTCCACCGTGGCGAAGCCCTGGTTGAAGGTGCGCGCCGCCAGCAGCTTCTGCAGCAACTCCTCCGGGATCGGCTGGCCGGTCTCGGCATGGCGGGCATAGCGGCGCAGGGTGTCGGGGGCCGACAGCCAGTGCTCGAACACCTGCGAGGGGAACTCCACGAAGTCCCGCCGCACCGCCGTGCCCGACTGCGAGGGATAGCGCACCTGGCTGAGCAGGCCATGCAGGCCGTGGCCGAACTCATGGAACAAGGTGCGTGCGTCGTCAAAGGACAGCAGCGTGGGCGCGCCCTTGGCCACATTGTTGTTGTTGACGATGATGGGCAGCACCGGCTGGTCCAGGTTTTCCTGGTCGCGGTAGCTGCTCATCCAAGCGCCCGAACGCTTGCCGGAGCGGGCGAAATTGTCCTGCAGGAACACGCCCACGGGCTGGCCGTCGGCGCCGATCACCTCGAACACGGTGACGTCGGGGTGATAGACCGGCAGGTCGCTGCGCTGGATGAAGCTGACCCCGAACAAGCGGTGGGCGCAGTCGAAAGCCGCCTGGACCATGTTTTCCAGCACGAAATAGGGCTTCACCTCGGCCTCGTCCAGGTCGAAGCGGGCCTTGCGCACCTTTTCGGCGTAGTAGCGCCAGTCCCAGGGGGCGATGGGCTCGTTCATGCCTTCGGACCGGGCCAGGGCCTGCAGGTCGGCGCATTCCTGGGCGGCGCGGCGCTTGGCCGGCTCCCACACCTGCAGCAGCAGGTCCTGCACCGCCGCCACGCTCTTGGCCATGCTGTCATCCAGTTTGTAGTCGGCATAGCTGGCATAGCCCAGCAGCCGCGCCTGCTCGGCGCGCAAAGCGGCCAGTTCACGAATCAGCGGGCCGTTGTCGCGCGGCCCCGCATGGCCACCGCGCTCGGTCCAGGCCTTATAGGCGCGTTCGCGCAGGTCGCGGCGGGCCGAGAAGGTCAGGAACGGCTCCACCGACGAGCGGGCCAGCGTGATCACATAGCGCCCGGCCAGACCGCGTTCCGCCGCTGCCTGGGCCGCTGCATCGCGCAGCGAGGGCGGCAGGCCGTCCAGGTCACCCTGGTCCAGCACCATCTGCCAGTCCTTCTCGTCATGGGTGACGTTCTGGCCGAACAGGGTGTGAAGGGTGGCGGCCCGCTCCGAGATTTCGGCCATGCGGGCCTTGGCCTCGGGCGACAGGGCGGCGCCATTGCGGATGAAGCCCAGATGCCGCCGCTCCAGCAGGCGCATCTGGTCCTCGTCCAGCCCCAGGTCGTGCCGGCGCTGGTACAGCGCGTCCACCCGGGCGAACAGCTGCGGGTTCAGGGCGATCTTCATGTGATGCTGGGCCAGCAGCGGCGCCATGTCGCGCTCGATGGCGTCCAGCGCGTCATTGCCGGCGCTCGAGGACAGGTTGAAGAACACTCCCGCCACCCGGTCCAGCAAACGGCCGCATCGCTCCAGCGCCTCGACGGTGTTGGCGAAGCTGGGCGCCTCGGCGGACCCGGCGATGGCCTCCACCTCGGCCAATTGCTCGGCCATGCCGCGCTCGAAGGCAGAGGCGAAATGCTCGGGCCGGATACGGTCGAAGGGCGGCAGGCCGTGGGGGGTGGTCCAGGGCTGGAAGAAGGGATTCTCGGTCATG
>CAYOKN010000008.1:0-30928 GCA_964404545.1 uncultured Rhodospirillaceae bacterium
GGGGTGGCAACAGCACCATCACGCCGGCGATTATCACGCACACGGCCAATGATCCGGCGGCAGGCACGGTCCTGCATACCGCGTCCAGTTTTACGGACACGGCCGGGGCGATCATCGACCTGACAGGTCTGGCCCTGACCCTCCAGCGGTATGTCTGGCTGCGCTTGGTGACCACGGGCGGCTATGGCGCCTCCGTCGCCGAGGTACAATTCACGCTGGCGCCGTCCGCCCTGACGCTGATCCGTCCCTCTGCGCTCAATGCCCTGGCGGTGCCCGGCGAGGCCTGGGTGGTGGTGCTAATCGATCCGATTTCCGCCGTGACCTACGGCACTGATTACACACTGGAACTCACCAGCAACAACGGCGGCACCTGGGATGCGGTGGCGCTGACCAATCTCGGCAGTTACGACGGCGCCTATGACATCCTGGCCGGCAAGGTGGCCCTTACCGGCGGCGGGCAGGCGATCAATTACCGCCAGGTGGTGGCCGCAGGGAAAGACGCCCGCGCCGCCGGCATTGCCATGATGTGGGGCTGATCATGCCTGATCCGTCTCTCTCGGCGGCCATCGCCGAGGCCTATGCGTCCTGTCCGTCCAATGTGGTGGAGCTGCACACCATGGAGTTGCGCCACCCGGCGTTTGTGGACGAGCAGGGCAATCCCACGGCGGTGCGGGTAGTCCGCAATTATGCCGACGAGGTGACCTGGCGGGACAATCCGGCGGCGGCGGCGGTGCTGGACGGCCTGGCCCCCAAGGTGCGTGAGCGCGTGGGGCTGGTGGCCCGGCTGGAGGCCGACGCGCCCCTGGATGCGGGGCAGATGGTGCCCTGGATCGCGCTGGCCTTTGACTTCGGCCTGCCCGAGGTCTCGCCGGCGCCGGTGCCCGAGCTGGTGGTGACCATGGACAATGTGGGCCGCGAGCTGATGGAGCCTATCGAGGCGGCGGCGGAAAGCCGGATCAAGGTGGAGGTCACCTATCGGCCCTATCTGTCTATTGACCTCGAGGGGCCGCAGATGGACCCGCCCTTGACCCTGGTCCTGACCAGCATCCAGACCACGCCCACGCGCGTGGTCGCCCGGGCTCGTGTCCCGGATCTGGCCAACCGGGCCTTTCCGCGCCGCGTCTATCGGGCCAAGGACTTTCCGGGCCTGGGCCAGTAGGCGCGAATCCCATTCGCAACTTGAGGTGCTGCCATGCACTGGGCGAGCCGTTATCTGGGCCTGCCGTGGTCCGCCACGGGCGAGGGGCCGGATGCCTATCACTGCTGGTCCTTCGTGCGGCATGTGCAGGCCGAGCATTTCGGCCGCGTCCTGCCCGAGATCCCCTATACCGAGGATCTGCTGGGCCTAGCCCGGGCGTTCCGCGAACATCCCGAGCGGGCGCGCTGGGGCGAGGTGGCGCTGGCCGAGGCTGTGCCGGGGGACGTGGTGCTGATGCGCCTGGCGCGTTATCCGGTCCATGTAGGGGTCTGGCTGGGCGCTGATGGCGGCGGGGTGCTGCACTGCGAGCGCGTGGCCGGGGTGGTCTATCAGTCCCTGCCGGCGCTGCGCCAGGTGGGCTGGCGGGTGTCCGGTGTTTATCGGTTCAAGGGGGGTGGGTGATGGGGCTGGTGGTCGTTTTTTCCAATCCCTATGACCTGATGCGGTCGCGGGAGTTCCATCATCTGTCCGCGCCAGTTACGGTGCGCGGCTGGCTGGACCAGCAGGGCATCAGCGAGTTTCCGGCGCCCACCTATTGCCTGTTCAACGGCCAGCCGCTGTTGCGGTCGGACTGGCCGACCGCCGTGATCGGCGAGGCGGATCAGGTGGCGTTCTGCGCGCTGCCCCATGGCGGCGGTGGTGGTGGTGGTGGCGGCAAGCAGATCCTCATGGCCGTGGCCATGATCGCCATCGTGATCGCCGCGCCGGAGATTGCCGGCGCCATCGCGCCCGAGTGGGCGGCGGCGGCGGAAGCTACTGGCGCCGCCTTTTCCGACAAGCTGGCCTTTGCCGCCGTCAAGGGCGCGGTGGTGCTGGGCGGGTCGTTGGCAGTCAATGCCGTGTTCGGCGCGCCCAAGCCGGCCATGCCCTCGTTCAACTGGGGCTCGGTGGGCGGTGCGCCGCCGGCGCCGTCGCCCACCTATGCCTTGACGCCCCAGGGTAACCAGGCCCGTCTGGGGCAGCCGGTGCCCGAGGCTTTTGGCCGTAACATGATCGTCCCGGACCTGGCGGCGGACCCGTACCAGGAATATGCCGGGAATGAGCAATTTCTCTACCAGCTGCACTGCCTGGGCGTGGGCGAATATGAGGTGGAGGCGATCCGCATCGAGGATACGCCCATCGCCTCGTTCGAGGAGATCACCACCGAGCTGGTGCCGCCGGGTGGCTCCGTCACGCTGTTCGATCCCTATGTGGTGACGGCGGCCGAGGTGGCGGGGCAGGAGGCCCGGGGCCCGAATCAGCTGGCGGCCGGTGAGGACGGGTGGCTGGGGCCGTTCATGGCCAGTCCGCCGGGCGAGATCGCCACCCATCTGGGCATCGATGTGGTGTTCGGCCGGGGGCTGTACTACGCCAACAATGACGGGACCTTGTCCTCAAAATCCGCCTCCTGGACGGTCGAGGCGCGGCCCGTGGATGATGATGGGGTGGCTACGGGCGCCTGGATCGTGCTGGGCTCGGAAACCCACTCTGCGGCCACGAATACGGCCATTCGCCTGTCCTACAAATATGCCCTGGCTGCGCCGGGCCGGTACGAGGTCCGCTGCAAGCGCACCACCAACAATGACCAGGACAGCCGCACCGGCCACGAGATGCGGTGGGGCCAGCTGCGCGCCTATGTGCAGGCCGCCGCCAATTATGGCGACGTCACGCTGTTGGCCATCAAGGCTCGGGCCTCGGACAACCTGTCGCAGCGGTCCTCGCGCCTGGTCAATGTGATCGCCACGCGCAAGCTGCCGCTGTTTGACCGTGTGGCGGGCACCTGGTCCGCGGCGGTGGCGACCCGATCGGTGGCGGCTGCCGCGTCCTATATTCTGCGGGCGTCCAACGGTGCGAATCAGCCCGACAGCCGGATCGATCTGGCGGCGCTGTGGGCGCTGCAGGATACCTGGACGGCGCGTGGCGATCATTTCGACGGCGTGTTTGATTCCCAGACCACGGCCTGGGATGCCCTGTCCCGGGTTCTGCGGGTGGGGCGGGCGGCGCCGTTCCAGCAGGGCGGGGTGGTGCGGGTGGTGCGGGACGAGCCGCGCGAGCTGCCCGTGGCCCTGTTCAATTCGCGCAACATCGTCAAGGGCTCGTTCGCCCTGGACTATGATCTGCCGTCCGAGGAGACGGCGGACGCCGTCGAGGTGGAATACTGGGATTCCCGGTTCTGGCGGCCGGAAACGGTGGTGGCCGCCATGGTGGATGGGGTGATCCGGCCGCTGTCGGCCGCCGAGGTCAATGGCTGGGATGGGGTGATCGCCCGGACCCAGCTGTTCGGCGTGACCGTCAAGGCCCACGCCGAGCGCGAGGCCTGTTTCCTGGTGGCCTGCAACATCTGGCGCCGGCGCAAGCCGAGCTGGCGCACCGAGCTGGACGGCCTGGTCCTGTCCTATGGTGACGTGGTCGCGGTCTCGCATCCCATGCCCAGCTGGGGGCAGGGGGGCGAGGTGGTGGATTGGGACCCGGTCAACATGATCTTGGAGCTGTCCGAGCCGCCCAGGTGGACCGATGGCCAGGCCCACTACCTGGCCCTGCGCCAGCGGGACGGATCGATCCATCCCACCCTGGTGGAGGTGCAGCCGGATCCGGGCGGGGACCCCTACAAGGTCCTGGCCCTGGCGCCGCCGCCCTTCACCTTGGACACCGAGGGCGACCGCGAGCGGACCTACTACGCCTTCGGCCCGGCCGATGCCTGGGCCAAGCCGGTGCGCGTCCGCGCCCTGGTCCCACGCGGCCGCCAGGTGGAGATCCTGGCGGTGGTCGAGGATGACCGGGTCCATGTCAACTAGGAGGCCGCTCGTGCCCGATCTCTCCGATACCGCCGGCGCCATCGTGGCCGGCGGTCCCGTGGCCATCCTGGCCACTGCCGGGCTGCTGGCCCTGGCTGTGGCGTTGCTGGCTCATGTCCTGCTGTCCCTGATCCGCCAGCTTCCGCGCCTGGTGCCCCTGGTGGCCGCTTGGCGCAGCGCACCGCCCCTTGACCTTCCGGCCGGGCGGTGCGGGCAACCGGCCCCGTCGCCCCTTGCCCTTCCGGCGGGGCCGGTTGACCTCGATGACGAGGCGGCGCTCGATTTCGGCAATGCCCTGTGCGGGGCGTGCGAGGTGGCCGCCGTGGCGATTGATTACGACAGCCGGATCCGCCTGTGGAACGACGGCGCCGAGACCCTGACCGGCTGGTCCGCCGGCGCCATCATGGGCCAGGACCTGGCCATCATCATGCCGCCCGAGGATGCCCGCCATCATGCGGGCTTTGTCCGCTCCTATCTGGATCGCTACCAGGCCGGCGGGCCGCGCCTCAATGGGGACGTGCGCCGCGTCCGGCTGCGCCGGCGTGACGGCGTCACGGTGCCGGTCCGCGCCCGTTTGATCCATGTCAACCGGGGCAGCCGGGTCATATTCGCCTGGCTATCCCCCGCCACGCTGGAGGAGTGATCCAGCGAATGTCATTCGCAAGGCCCGGCCAACCCGCCGGGCCTTTTCTTATGGAGGTGTCCCATGGAATTCACCGATTTTGCCTTGGCCGCAACGGCGCTCAAGGTGGTGCTGGCCCTCTCCACCGTGGTGGGGCTGATCCTGATCCTGGCCCATCTGGACCATCGCGCACGCAAACCCTTTTCCGCCACGATCGAGCGGATCATGAGCGAGCCGGTGGCGGCCGCCATCTATTTCGGCATGCGGTTCATCGGCTCGGCCCTGCTGCTGGGTCTGCTGATGGGCTGCTCGGCGGCGCCGGCGGCGGCGGGGCCGCTGATCCCGGACAAATATGACGGCCGGATCCAGGCGGCGGTGGCCACCTGGTGGGGCGACTATCCGCACTGGCGCGCCTGGAAAGCGCAGTTGTACCAGGAATCCCGCCTGGACCCGGCGGCCGTCTCGCCCGTGGGTGCGCGCGGCCTGGCGCAGATGATGCCGGGCACCTGGGACGATCTGCGGCGCGAGCTGCGTCTGGGGTCCTTGTCGCCCCACCACGAGGTGGCCATCGAGGCCGGCGCCTATTATCAGGCCAAACTGCGCCGCGCCTGGTCGGCGCCCCGGCCGGCGCTGGATCGCAATCAATTGGGGCAGGCCAGCTACAATGCCGGCATGGGCAATCTGATCAAGGCCCAGAAACTGTGCGGCGGCCGCGCGCTCTATGCCGAAATCATCCCGTGCCTCGAGGCGGTGACCGGGCCCAAGAATTCGCACGAGACGCGGACCTATGTGCAGCGGATCGCGCGCTACTGGGCCATGCTCGAGGCCGGCGCATGATTGCGGCGCTGGCCACTCTGTGGCGCTCGCGCGGGCTGGTAATGGCCGGCCTGGCCGCCGTGACCCTGCTGGCCATGGTGGCCGCCCTTGCCTGGCAGCGCGCCCGGGTCTCCGAGTTGTCGGCCGAGCTGTCGGTCCTGGCCACCGACCGCGACACCTGGCGCGCCGCCGCCGAGGCCAATGCCGTCGCCGTCGAGGAGGCGCGGCGCCATGCATCCCGCGATCTGGCTCTGGTGGCTGCCGATCGGGATGCGGCGCTGGCGCGCCTCGCCACCATCTCCACTGCCCGAAAGGACGTCGCTCATGCCGCCGGCACCCACCTCGACGGTCCGCCGTCTCCTGTCCTGCTGTCTGCTCGTGATCATCTTGCCCGCCTGCGCGGCGCCGGCGCCGCCGGTGGCCACGGTGGTCCGGGTGGAGCGGGTGATCCCGCCGGCCGAGCTGCTGACCTGCAGCGGTGATCCGATCCCGCCGGCGCCGCTGGCCAGTATCCCGCAGTCCGCCGATGCGGACTATATGCTGCAGCTGTGGGCGGCGTGGGCGGATTGTGCCTGCCGTCTGGACCGGGTCCGCGCTTGGGCCGATCCCTCGGCCGATCTGCGGCCGATCTGCCTCTCTCCCTGATCTGTTCCTCCCACTGGACCCCCACCCCTGCCTCGGCCGGGGTGGGGGTCTTTTTTTGTTTGTGCTATGGTCCGTCCATGCGCGTGATCATTGCAGCCATTGTGCTGGCCATCTGCGCCCCAGCCGGCGCCGGCGCTGAGGAAATCTCGGGCGCGGCCCGGGTGATTGATGGCGACACCATAGACGTGGACGGCGTGCGGATCCGCATGTCCGGGATCGATGCCTTCGAGACCCGCCAGGGCGCAGCCGGCAAGATCTCCACCGCCGCCCTCGGTGCCCTGATCGGCGGCAGGAATGTCCGCTGCCAGCTGGATCCCGATCCAGACATGTTCGGCCGCCGCCTGGGCGAGTGTTTCGCCGGCGGCCGCTCCCTGAACCTGGCCATGGTCCAGGATGGTCAGGCGCTGGCCTATTGGCCCCCTCGGGACGAGGCCCTGCAGCGCCTTCCGTGCCCGCCTGGCAAGGAAATCCACTGCCAGCGCACCACGGCCAGGATCCTGGCCGCCGAGGCCGATGCCCGCCGGTCCCGCCGTGGCATCTGGCGCCTGGCCAAATTCCCCCGCAACCCATGGTGCGCTCGTCACCCCGAAGTGGACTGCGTCGAGGCGTGGCGCCAGTAGCTTTCCGCCCAAAGGCAACGGCCCCGCCACAGGGTGACGGGGCCGCGTTAGACTACGTTAGACTCTCAAGCCTCGGCCCCTCGAAAACGCGTTAGACTCGCCTTCTGGAAGCCTTGACTTTCCTTGGTCGGATTTCTCCGAAACCCTCGTTTTCTGTCTAACGTGATCTCCCTTAAGTCACTGATATTCAGATGTTTTTCGGTTAGACCGAGTAATACATCTGGAACTCGATCGGGTGCGGGGTGTGCTCGAACTTGTACACTTCTTCCCACTTCAGATCGATATAGGCGCGGATGAAGTCTTCCGAGAAGACGTCGCCCTTGGTCAGGAAGGCCATGTCGGCTTCCAGGTTCTGCAGAGCCTCGCGCAGCGAGCCGCAGACGGTCGGAACCTGGGCCAGCTCCTCGGGGGGCAGGTCATACAGGTTCTTGTCCATGGCGTCGCCGGGATGGATCTTGTTGGCGATACCGTCCAGGCCGGCCATCAGCATGGCGGCGAAGGCCAGGTAGGGGTTGGCGGCCGGATCGGGGAAGCGCACTTCCACGCGCTTGGCCTTGGGGTTGGTCGCGTAGGGGATACGGCAGGATGCCGAACGGTTGCGGGCCGAGTAGGCCAGCAGCACCGGGGCTTCGAAGCCGGGGATCAGGCGCTTGTAGGAGTTGGTGGACGGGTTGGTGAAGGCATTCAGGGCCTTCGCGTGCTTGATGATGCCGCCGATGTAGTACAGGGCGGTATCGGACAGGTCGGCATAGCCCGAACCGGCGAAGGTCGGCTTGCCATCCTTCCAGATGGACTGGTGCACGTGCATGCCCGAACCATTGTCGCCGAAGATGGGCTTCGGCATGAAGGTCGCGGTCTTGCCGTAGGAGTGGGCCACGTTGTGGACCACGTACTTGTAGATCTGCATCCAGTCGGCGGCCTGCACCATGGTGCCGAACTTGCAGCCCAGCTCATGCTGCGAGGAAGCCACTTCGTGGTGGTGCTTCTCGATGGGCAGACCCATGTCACCCATGACGGTCAGCATCTCGGCGCGCATGTCCATGGCGCCGTCCACCGGGGGAACCGGGAAGTAGCCGCCCTTGATGGCCGGACGGTGACCGTAGTTGCCCTCGGGGAACTCCTTGCCGGTCACATAGGGGCCTTCCTCGGAGTCCAGCTTGTAGAACACGGAGTTCATCTGGACTTCGTAACGGACGTCGTCGAACACGAAGAATTCGGCCTCGGGGCCGAAGAAGGCGGTGTCGCCGATGCCGGTGGTCTTGACGTGCTGCTCGGCGCGCTTGGCGATGGAGCGCGGGTCGCGGTCATACAGCTGGCCGGTGGCGGGCTCGACGATGTCGCAGAAGATGATCAGCTGGGTCTGGGCCGAGAAGGGGTCCAGAACGGCAGTGGTGCAGTCGGGCTTCAGGATCATGTCGGACTGGTCGATGGTCTTCCAGCCGGCGATGGACGAGCCGTCGAACATCAGGCCCTCGGTCAGCATGTCTTCGTCAACAGTGCAGACATGCTGGGCGGTGTGCTGCCACTTGCCCTTGGGATCGGTGAAACGGAAGTCGACGTACTTGACGTCGTGTTCCTTGATCATATCCAGAACTTTTTTCACATCGGACATGGTCTGCTTCCTAAATGGTTAGAGTGTCCAAAAGTACTTTCGGGCAAGCCGCACGGGACCGCGCGTTCTAGAACCGAGCCTTGCTGGCCTCCCGGATGGGAAGGGGGCCTAGATGGCGTCGTTGCCCCGCTCGCCGGTACGGATTCGGATGGCTTCCTCGACAGGGGTGATGAAGATCTTTCCATCACCGATCCGACCCGTGTGGGCCGCCTGTTGGATGGCCTCGACGGCTCGTTCGACCAAACCGTCCTCGATCACCAGCTCGATCTTCACCTTGGGCAGGAAATCGACCACATATTCGGCGCCGCGATAGAGCTCGGTATGGCCCTTCTGGCGCCCGAAGCCTTTGGCCTCGGTGACGGTGATCCCCTGCAGGCCGATGTCGTGAAGGGCTTCCTTCACTTCGTCCAGTTTGAAGGGCTTGATGATGGCTTCGATTTTTTTCATGAACCCCGGTGCTCTTTCTTGGAACCCAGTCGCGCCCGTATCGACGCTGTACCTCCCTTTAGCATGCCTCGTGCCAATTGGGTAAGAGGGTAAAATGCTTGAGTTCCAATAATTTTTCCCCGTTTGGACGGGTCTGCGAATGCCCGTTTTTTGTACTTTTGCTGCCTAACTTTCGGGCAGCCTTTCTTCCGCCATTTGGCATAAATGCCCCTCTTGACGGGGCGGGGTGTTTTGTCATACACATCACGCCTCTCGCGCCGGGGCATGGTTCTCCGGCCGATGATGTGGCGGACGTAGCTCAGTTGGTAGAGCGCTCGGTTGTGGTCCGAGTGGTCGTGGGTTCGAGTCCCATCGTTCGCCCCATCCCCCCTTATCTCCCCCTCCGCGAAATCACTTCGGCCTATTCCCCAAAGTCCTTCGGGCGACCTTGGGCATGGGCGTCCGTGCGCCCCTGTCTTGCGGCGCGCAAGACCAATCGCGCAGGGGGCATCGATAGTCGTTAGCCGGTCTGTACTCCATTTTAGGGAGATGTCGGCACGAATACCGATAATGAACGCGCGCCTACCTCCTGCAGAAGGTGGGATATTGCGGCTCTCTCGGATTAAAAACATTTCAGAAGATGTGCCCGGGAGGCACGGCTGCCCGGGATGCTACCCGAACGGTTCTTGTGGCCCACCCGGTGGCTGCGAACAAACACGGGGGTTCAAATGGAAAACATTGAGATTTTGCTGGTTGATGCCAACAAGCTGTTTCGTGAAGGCCTTAAGCGTCTGCTGGACGGTTCCTCGTTCGTGATCTCGGCCGAAGCCGACAACCTGGCCGAGGGCATCACCCGGCTGGAAACCGGCATGCACCCCAAGATCGCCTTGGTGGAGTTCGATGCCGGAACCGATGATGTGTCGCAGCTGCATGCGGTGCGCGAGAAGTTCGCCGACCTGAAGCTGGTGGTGCTGGCCGCCACCACCCGCAACATCCATCACCTGGCCCGCTGCTTCGAGGCTGGGGCCGATGCCTACCTTCTGAAGAACATCTCGCCCGATGCATTGAAGCAGAGCTTGCGGCTTGTGCTTCTGGGCGAAAAGGTGTTTCCCACCCGGCTGGCCGCCCTGTTGGTCTCGGGCCAGGTGGAGACCCAGCGCCCGGCCACCGCCTCGCCGGACCTGGAAGGTCTGTCCGAGCGCGAGACCCAGATCCTGCGCTGCCTCTTGAACGGCCATCCCAACAAGGTGATCGCCAAAAAGCTCAACATCACCGAAGCGACGGTGAAGGTGCATCTGAAGGGCGTGCTGAAGAAGATCAATGCCGCCAACCGGACCCAGGCGGCCATCTGGGCCCTGAACAACGGCTTGACCAGCGACACCCAGGCCCCCTTGATCCGTCCGCGCCGTCAGGCCGGCGGCATGGAGCTGGGCGCGCAATAACCCGGGGGGCGCAGGGCGACCTGCGCGGCCCCTGAGACTAAGAAAAGGGCGCCTCCGCGACGGACTGCGGAGGCGCCCTTTTCTTTGTCCATCAATGCCGGTAACGCGCGCCGTCAGTGCGGCAGGTTTTCCTCCAGGCCGGTTTCCTGCTTGTCCATGGGCTGTTCGGCGCGGCGCAGGATGGCGGCCCGGATGGTTTCCTGCTGGCGGGCGGCGAACACCGCCGCCTCGGTGCGGTTCTGGAATTTCAGCGCCTTCAGGATGGCGCGCACCTTCGTCTTCACATTGGCCTCGGTCAATTCCAGCGCTCGGGCGATGGCCCGGTTGGTCTTGGCCAGCCGGATCTGGTCCAGGATCGCCAGTTCGATGGGGGCCAGCCGGTTGATGGTGTCGCAGCGCAGGCGGTCAGTGACGATGTCCATCACCGCCGCCGAGGGCAGGATGGAATAGCCCGCACGGGACAGGGTCAGGATGTCCTTGAGCCGCCCGATGGTGCTGTCCTGGAAAATCACGCCGTCCACCATTTCCAGAAGGCCGGTGGAATCCAGAAAATCCTGGGAACGCAGCAGCAGCACCACCTTGTGGTCGCGGCAGAAGTCGGCCAAGGCCTCGCTGTGGAACTTGGCGAGCATCTTCATGGCATGGAACGAGACGACGGTGATCTCGGCTTCCACGGCATCGCCGTGTTCGGCCAGGAAGGATGGGTCGTCATAGACAGCCACCGAGGAGCGCTCGTCGGGGGCGAAATGGTTCAGTACTTCCTCGGCCAGTCGGCGGTCCTCCACGGCCACCGCCACCGAGGTGGGTCGGATTTGGTCGTTGGCAGCCAGCTCGATCATCGCATCAACCTGTTTTTCGGTGGGGCGCAAGGAGGCCTGGGGGCCTCCGGCTCTTCGGGGCGGTGCGACGAGCCGCGGGTGCGAAACGGGTGGTCAGGACGCCTGAAAGTGGACCGCTCATGGCCTGTTCCGGCTCTGCCGCCCACGGCGGGGCGGGCTGGTCCAGCTTTCTCCTCCAGTTTGGCATTACGGCCCTCCGATTTGAAAACGATCAGACGGAAGTCATCGTTCCATCGATAGTGCTTCCGGCTAAATGGCCAGTCTGCACGGGTTTATTCTCTGGCCGGCATATGCATCGATTGGCGTTTTTACTGTTAGCGGTACTTCTTTCGTACAAGGTCCCGGCAGTTGATTTATTTTGGTCCCAGAGGTTATGAATTGTGTGTTGGCGGAAATGATCCACGGTCGCAGGGAGAGGAATAGGTTCTTTGGCGTGGCTTTGATTATCCGTTCCGTCCCATTTTCATCCCGAAATGATTGGAAGCGCCGATGCGCGAAGATCCTTCGACCGCCTCGCCGTCCGGCATCCCGTCCCTTGAGACTGTGCTGCGGGCGGTTCCTCTGCCCGGTGTCCTGCTGGACAATGATGGGCGCATCCTCGCCGCCAATGCCGAGGCCGAGGAGGTCATGGGGCCTCTGGTAGGGCAACGGCTGGCCGAGCGGGCGGTCTCGCCCGAGGCGGCGGGGACCTTGTGCGAACGGTTCCGGCAAACCGGCTATCTGCAACGCGCCTCATTGGACGCCCGGCGTCAGGACGGCGCCGTCCGTCAATTGATGTTGTCGGCTCGGCGACTGGACCAGCATTTCCTGGTGGTGTTCGAGGACGTGACGGAGATGCGCGAGCGCGAGGCCGACTTGGCGCGGGCGCGGGACCTTGCGGAACGGGCGGTGCGCAACAAGATGCGCTTCTTTGCCGCCGCCAGCCATGACCTGCGCCAGCCCATGCAGGCCATCGCCCTGTTCGCCAGTGCCCTCGAAGCGCATGCCTCCGGCCCGCAGGCGCGGCAGATTCTGGGCTCGTTGCGAATCTCGCTGCGGGTGATGGAGGAGATGTTCGACCAATTACTGAACATGTCCAGGCTGGATGCCGGCGTGCTGAAGGCGCAGCCGGTGGATTTCCTTGTCAGCGACCTGTTCGAGCAGTTGGAGGCCGAGTTTTCGCCCCAGGTCGAGGGCAAGGGGCTCCGCCTGACGGTGGTGCCCAGTAGCCTGGCCATCCGAAGCGATCCGGCATTGCTGGGCCGTATCCTGCGCAATCTGTTGTCCAATGCGGTCCGTTATACGGACAGCGGGCGAATCCTGCTGGGCGCACGCCGGCATCGGGGCAAGGTACGGCTGGTGGTGAGCGATACCGGCGTGGGCATTCCCGATGACCGGCGGCTTGAGATATTTCAGGAATTCCGGCAGGGCGAGCGGCGTCCCGACGGTGGCGGCCTGGGACTGGGGTTGGCCATCGTGCAGAGATTAGTGCTGCTGCTGGGCCATCGGCTCGACCTGTTTTCGGTCCCGGGGCGGGGCACTTCCTTTTGTGTCGAGGTTCCCCTGGTGGAGACCATCGAACTGGAAGACGAGGATGACGAAGGCCTGGACCTGGTCATGGACCTGGGCGGGCTGACCGTGGCCGTGGTGGACGATGATCCGGTGATCTGTGCCGGACTGTTGGCGCTGCTGGAAGGCTGGGGATCGCGCGGGGTGGCCGCCGCCACAGGGCAGCAAGCCGCCGACCGCCTGCAGGCGGCCGGGCTGGTGCCGGACGTGGTGCTGGCGGATCTGCGCTTGCGGGGCGGTGGATCGGGCGTGGAGGCCATCCACGAGATCGAGCGCCGCTTATCCTGTCATCCGCCCGCCTTCCTGCTGACCGGGGTCAGCGAGGCCACCGAGGCGGTGCAAGGCTATCCGATCCTGTTGAAGCCGGTGGACCCGGCGCGGCTGCGCCGGGTGGTGGCGGGGGCGGCGGGGCGGTTGGCGCCGCCCGGCAAAGCCGCCGGCTGATCAGCCGATGGGTGGGGCGTTGCGGAAGCCGCGATTGGCGGCGATTGCAGCCTGGGTGCGGTTGTTGACACCCAGCTTCTTCATGATCGACTTCACATGCACTTTCACGGTGCCTTCCAGCATGCCCAGGGCCCGGGCGATTTCCTTGTTGGAATAGCCCAGGGTCAAAAGCTTCAGCACTTGGGTCTCGCGCGGGGTCAGGGACTTGAAGTCCGGATTGAAATCGCTGTCCTCTTCCAGGGGTGAGCCTTCGTGCTCGCCCTGGTCCTCGTTGGCCACGGCCTGCGCCGGGATGTAAAGCTCGCCTGACAGCACCAGCGGCAGGACGTGCTTCAGGATCTCGCCATTGGAGGATTTCAGGATATAGCCTCGCGCGCCTGCCTCGATGGCGGCGCGGATGGTTGAGCGTTGGCGCGACCCAGAGACCACCACGACCGGAACATGCGGCAGGGTCTCGATGTATTTCTTGAGGTCGGTCACGCCGTTCAGGCCCGGCATCATGAGGTCCAGCAGCACCAGGTCGGGCAGCTTCTCATGGGCCACGCGGTGGGCTTCCTCGGCGGTGGCCGCCTGCAGGATTTGCACATCGCTGCCGTAAAGGCCCTCGAGCGCCAGGGAAATCCCATAGCGGAACAGGGCGTGGTCATCTGCGATCAGAACAAGCACTTCTCGGCCGCCTTCCCAGTTTCAGCCAGCGTCCGGTTTATCGGAGAACCGCCCAGTCGATAATCCATCTTTCGGAGATCACCCCGTAAGGGATACCCTATTAGGAAAAGAGTGGGTGGTTTTTCACACCAGCGTCCCAAATCGGACAAAAGTCGTTGGTGCGCAAATCTTCCGGTGGAAGCTGGAAGTTCCATATGAGATAGAACCTACTCCAAGGTGTTCCGCCCAAAATAATTTGTTCCGTTGGGTATCTGGTCTCTAAAGAGGGCGATGGCAACTATCTCTACCCGACATCGTGCGGAAGCAATACCCTTGTGCCGCACGGCTCTCCTGTTGAGGTGCCTCTATTGGGGCCGGTCGATGCTCAGCCGCTCGCGCCAGGCTCCCGGCAGGTCGTGGGGCTCCCAAGACACTTCCGCGCGCACCGGCAGATGATCCGAGGCCTGCCGGGTCAGGGGCGTGGCATAGACGCTCATGCGGCGCAGGCCGTCGGGCGGCCAGACCCAGATGCGGTCCAGCGCCAGCAGCGGAAAGCGTGACGGGAAGGTGCGCGGCGCGATGCTGCCGCCGAAGCGGCGATGCAGATGGCGCAGAACCCGACTGCCGGGCTGCCATTCATTGAAATCGCCGGCCACCACCAAGGGAATGTCCTCGCTGCCCGGCACATGCAGGGCATGCAGCAGCCGCTTCACCTGGGTCAGGCGTTCATGCCGGCGCAGACCCAGATGGGTGGCCACGATCCGCACCCGCTGTCCCGCCACCTCCAGTTCTGCGTCGATGGCGCCCCGGGGCTCGAAGTGATGCACGCTGAGATCCTGCAGCCGCACCAGGCTGATGGGAAATCTGGACAGTAGCCCGTTGCCATATTCGCCCCGGTGGTCCCGCAGATTGGGCCCGGGAACGGCGATCATGCGCAACTCGCGGGCCAGGAAGCTTAGCTGGCCGTCATTGTCCACCTCCTGCAGGGCGATGATGTCGCAATCCAGGGCCTGGACCACCTCCAGCACCCGGTCGGCATCATGGCGGCCGTCGGTTCCCACGCAGCAATGGATATTGTAGCTGGCCACGCTGAAGGGGCTGCGCGGTCGGTGGCTCAGTTCGGTCATGGCGGCGGCTTCTCCGGGGCCGCCTGGGCCAGGCGGCGGGCCAGCCCCATGCCCAGCACGGCCAGGCCCCCGGCGAGCAGCACCAGGAGGATGGCGTTGCCATAGCCGGGATTGCTGATCATGGCCGCCATGCGCTGGCCGAACAGGGCCAGCAGGAACGCGCCCGGCGCCACCCCCAGGGCGGTGCCTTGCAGATAGTCGCGCAGGCGCAGGCCGGCGGCGCCGCAGACCAGGTTGACCACGCTGTAGGAGGAGGCGGGTACCAGTCGCAGCATGGCCACCGCCAGCAGGCCGTGATGCACGAAGGCGCGGCTGACCCGTGTGGCGCGCCGGCCGGTGATCCGGCGCACCGCATCCCGACCCAGCAGGCGGCCGGCGCCGAACAGCAGCACGCCGTTCAGCAGGGCGCCCACCAGGGCAATGGGAAAGCCCCAGGCCACGCCGAAGATCACCCCGGCCAGCATGAACATCAGGGTGACCGGGACGAACGCCAGCCCCATCCCGGCCATGCCGAGCACGGCCAGGATGGGGGCCCAGCTGTCATTGCCGAAGTCCCGCAGCACCGACACCGCCCAGCGGGGATGGAACAGGCCGCGCAGGGCGGGGATTTCCTGCCAAACCAGGGCGCCGGCGGTCAGGCACAGCACCAGCGCGGCCAAAAGCCCCAGCGAGAAGGCATAAGGCCGGGGCAGGGGGCTGGGCGGCGGGTCGTCGGCCTCCCACAAGGCCGCTTCCAGCGGGCGGTCGGGATCATAGAAGCTGTCCCCCGGCAGGAGGTCCAGGTTGCTGACCTCTTCCAGCGGGACCAGACGGCGCTCGCCAGTGGAAAGTCCCTCGATGGCGCCCAGGAGGCTGCCGCGGCGGAACTCCGCGGCGGCCACTTCGTCCGGGGTGCGGCCCAGATGCTCGGCCAGCAGCCGGTGCCGCAGGGTGCGGATGGCGCGGGTCACCCGGCCGTCGCCCTCATCCTCGAACAGCAGGTCGCATTCCGTATCCAGACCCATGGAGCGGTTATTCAAATTACTCGAGCCGATCCGCAGCAAGCGGTCGTCGGCGATCATCATCTTGCTATGGACCTTGACATCGCCCCCAGGCACGGCGGGATAGAACACGCCAAACCGCCGTTTCCCCATGGGGGCGGCGGCCAGCCGGCCGATCAGCCGGTCCCGGGACCAGCCCATGGTGGTGCGCTCGATCAGTCCCAGGGTGGAGCGCGGCGTCACCACCGCCACTTCGGGACAGGCCTGGCGGTCGCTGAGTCGGGACAGCAGGCACTGACCGATCCGGCGCGAGGCGAAATACTGGTTCTCTACATAAAGGAACCGTTCGGCCCGGCCGATCATATCCAGGTAGAGCTGCTCCACCTCGCGCACCTCGGGTTGGTCCTCCCAGGCGGGCATGGTGCGGCTGATGGCGACCGAGCAGCCGGTGACGTCCGGGGTGATGAAGTCCGGCCAGGGATCGCCCGGCTCGGACGGGGGCGGCGGGATAACCTGGCCGGTTGCCCGGCGCCAGCGCAGCCGCGCCAGGTCGCCCAGGTCGCGGGCCACCGGACCCGCCACCATGGCCATCACGTCATGAAAGGGCGGATAGCCGCCTGCGTCCGAACGGCGCGGGTCGTTCATGCGGTGCTCGGGGGTGTCCCAGCGCTGGGCGGTCAGGTCCAGCCCGCCCACGAAGGCCAGCTTGTCGTCGATCACCACGATCTTCTGGTGCTGTGATGCGCCCAGGGGGTGGGCGTCGTCCATGTGGAAGCGCAGCCGCCGCGGGGTCCGCCAGTTGAAATTCCAGGCCGGCCAGAATTCCCGGTCCAGGGAATAGAGCAGGGCGCTTTCCCACACCAGCACATGCACCCGAAGGTCGCGCCGCCGGCACACCAGGTGGTCCAGCAACGGGGCCAGCCGGTTGGGCTCGGACGCGGCCCCGCCCCGGTCCAGCGTCAGGCCGCTGTGAATGTCCCACCCCACCAGCAGAACCGACCGGCGGGCCTGGGCCATGGCAGCCTTCACGGCGCGGAAATAGGCATCGCCGTCCACCAGGAAGGCGGCGCGGTCGGCCCTGGCCAGACGCCAGCAATTGCGGCCCGGCTGCGCCAGCCTGCCTGGGGCGGCGGCTGGACCGGGGGGCGGCACGGGGATTTGGTTCTGTCCTGTCAGCACTTCCCTTTGAACATGGGGTCGTCGGGCGCGATGTCACCCTATGGATTGGCTGCTTGCTGTGGACGGGCAAAGCGCAGATGGTCCAAAAGCAACTGCGATACCTCGCCCGTCGGCGGTAATCCGGCCTGGCGCTGATAGGCTTTGACCGCCGACCGGGTGCCGGTGCCTAGCACGCCGTCCACATCGCCTTTGTAATAGCCCTTGCGCTGCAGTTCCTCCTGCACGCCTTGCACATAGGCGGGCAGCAGGCCCAGGTCGGCCAGTTGCTCTTCCTGTGGATAGAGAGCGCCGGCCGGCGGTCGCCTCTCGGCCTGGGGGGCGGTTTGCAACTGCGCCACCAGGGCCCGGGTGGCCTTGCCGGTAACCGGCAGGCCCTTGTCCCGCTGATAGGCCCGGATCGCCGCGCGGGTGCGTTCACCCAGGACGCCGTCGATGGCCCCCACCTCATAGCCCCGGGCCGCCAGTTCCTGCTGCAGAATGCGCAGCTGGTCGCGCACCACGCCATCGGGCTGCAGCCCCGGATGATTGGCCTGGGGCAGGGACGGGCCCAAGGGGGCGGGTGCCTGCGCGCCGGCCAGCATTGGCAAGAAAATGCCGCCGGCCAGAAGCGCGACGGCGAGGGAGGTCCTGTATCCCATCCTCGTCCCTTTCAGCTTTCGGCTGATGTGGGGGCGCAGGAGCAGGAAAGGGGGAGCCGCCCCACGCTTGCGCGGAGGCGGCCCCCGATCGGTCAGCGGTCCACCAGGTCGCGATAGGCATGCCAGCTGGCATGGCCGATCAACGGCAGGGTGATTATCAGCCCGATGAAGAAGAACATGATGCCGGCCCAGGTGAACAGGGCGATCAGCCAGGCCCACAGAAGCATGGCCTTCATGTTATGCCGCACCGCGTCGATGCTGGTCACCACCGCGGTCATGGCATCGACCTTCTTGTCGATCAGCATGGGCACCGAAATGGCCGAGATGGCGAACACGGCAAAGGCAATCACCGCACCCGAGCCGAAGCTGACAGCCAGGAACAGGCCGGCGCTTTCGGCGGTCACCACATTGTTCAACAGGCCGTCGATGCTGGGCGGGGCGCTGCCATGAAACAGCATGAACAGCAGCGAGGCGAAGCGCACCCAGGCGATGAAGCACAGCAGCAGGATCATGCCCATCAGGGCGATCTGGCCGGGATTCAGGCGCCAGGCAGTCAGGGCGTCCATCAGGGATGTGTCCTGGTTCTGCTCGGCCCGGGCGCTGATGTGGTAGAGGCCCACCGCGACCGCCGGCCCGACGATGGCGAAGCCCAGCGCCAGCGGCAGGATCAGATAGGGCAGGCCGATGGAATGGAGCCCAAAGACAAGGGCGAAGCCGATGGCGGCGAACAGGGCGCCATAACCCAGGCTTGCCACCGGGTTGCGCATCATGTCCCGCCACCCCTTGTTCAGCCATTGCCATGGTTGCTCCATGGTGATGCTGCGCGTCCGCGCGACGGGAGCAGCATGAGCGGTCAAGGTTTGAGGCATGGGATACCCTCCACGATTGCGATGCATGCGCATCATCATTGGAGGTAGGCACTGCCCCCGTCTTTGGTAAGAGGCGGGAGCAGCGAATTTATCGAAGGACTATCAGGACAGATCCACCAATTCGATCGTCTCGGGTGCGATCGGCTCCTTCAAGAAGGTTTCCGCCACCCGGCCAAAGCGTTCCGGCGCGTCGGTGGCCAGATAGCGCACGGTGCCGGCGGCACCCGCGCGGGCCAGTCCGGCCTGGTACAGGCCCTCGGCCACGGCCGCCGCCGTGGTGTGGGCCGAATCGATCAGGGCGACGCCCGGCAGCAGCCCGGCAATGGTTTGGGACAGGGCCGGGAAATGGGTGCAACCCAGCACCAGGGTGTCGGGGCTGCCCTCGGCGCCGAACAGCGGTTCCAGATAATGGCGGGCCACCGAGCGGGCGATCTCGCCGTCCACCAGGCCTTCCTCGGCCAGGGCCACGAACAACGGACAGGCCTTCTGGATCACCCGCGCTTCGGGCCGCAGGCGCAGGATGGCTTGTTCATAGGCGCCGGCCTGCACCGTGCTTTCGGTGGCGATCACCACGATCCGGCCTGAACCAGACGCCGCCACGGCCGCCGCGGCGCCGGGTTCGAGCACGCCGATCACCGGAATCCCGGCAAAGGCCTGCTGCAAATGGGGCAGGGCATGGGCGGTTGCGGTGTTGCAGGCCACCACCAGTGCCTTGATTCCCCGTGCCACCAGCAGCCCGGCAGCCTGCACCGCATATCGGCGCACGGTGTCGGGGCTCTTGGTGCCATAGGGCAGGCGCGCGGTGTCGCCGAGATAGATCAGGGATTCCGCCGGAAGCCGGCGGCGCAGCGCGGCCAGGACGGTCAGGCCGCCGACGCCGGAATCGAAGACGCCGATGGGCAGCGAGGGATCGGGATGGGGCATGGTGGCCGGCATCATCTCCGGCTGGCGACCAAATGCAAGCGCGAACCGATGGAGGGTGGCGCTGTTCTAACCAGCGACGACGAGACCCAGAAGTGGAGATGTCCATGAGCACCCGAATTCTTGGCCCTATCCTTGGCGCCGTCACCGGCCTGGCCCTGCTGGCCGCGCCCCCCCTGGCTGCCCAGCAGTCGCCCGCCGCCCAACCGGCTCAAAGTCCCGGCGCCGGCGCCGCCGCCGAGCCCCAGACCGCGGTCGCCGGTGCCGGTGACGCCGAAGCGGGCAAGAAGGTGTTCAACAAGTGCCGCGCCTGTCATTCGGTCGAGGCCGGCAAGAACATGGTGGGGCCAAGCCTGGCGGGCGTGGCCGGGCGCAAGGCCGGCGAGGTGCAGGGCTTCAACTATTCCGAGGCCATGAAGGGGGCAGGCATCACCTGGACCGACGAGAACCTGCACAAGTATCTGGCCGATCCCAAGACATTCATCCCCAAGAACAAGATGGCCTTTGCCGGTCTGAAGGACGAGACCGAGCGGCAGAACGTCATCGCCTATCTGAAGACGGTCCAGTGACGGAGGCCGCCATGATCCCCCCACGCTCCCTTTGGTGCCTGGGCCTGGCCATCCTGGTGCTGGCGGGCCCGGCGGCGGCGCAGGAGACTCCGGCCGGCTCTGCCGAGGAACAGGCCGGGGTGCCGGCCCAGTTCGATGCCGCCCCTGTGTCCCGGGTGGATGGCCGCGCCCTGGTGACGGCAAGACTTTACACCCTGCGCAATGACAGCATCGGCTCGGTGACCCTGCGTGAGACTCCCAACGGCACCTTGCTGGTGCTCAGCGCCAACGGACTGCCGGCGGGGGTGCATGGCCTGCATATCCACGAACGGGGCGTGTGCGAGCCGCCCTTTGAATCCGCTGGCGGGCATTGGAACCCGAGCGGTGTCCAGCATGGCTATATGGACCAGAAGGGGCCCCATGCCGGTGACCTGCCCAACCTGCATGTGGGCCCCAACGGCCTGGCCATGGTGGAGTTGTTCCTGCCCGCTGTGCGGATCGGCAGCCTGACCCAGGCCTCGGCATCCGGCGCGACCCAGGGGACGGGGCAGGGGGCGCCGCTCACCTTGCGCGATGGCGACGGGGCCTCGCTGGTGGTGCATGCCCAGCCCGACGATTACACCACCAACCCGGCGGGTGCGTCCGGCGACCGCATTGCCTGCGCGGTGCTGATGGAAGCCGGTGGGTGAGTCCCGCCCGCTTCCGGTCGGGCCGCTGGACCTTTCCCGGCCGGGCTTCGTTCACCAGCAAGAGCGACCACCACCAGAGAGGTTGTCATGAAGACCAGATATTTCGCCCTGATCTTCGGATTCGTCTATCTGATCGTCGGCATTCTGGGCTTCGTGCCCGGCCTGCTGACCACGCCCGTGGAAGCGCCCCCCATGGCGGTGGAGACCGGATTCGGCCTTCTGTTCGGCCTGTTCCCGGTGAATGTGCTGCATAACGTGGTGCATTTCCTGCTGGGGCTGTGGGGTGTCATGGCCTGGCGCAGCTTCGGCAGCGCCCGGGTCTATTCCAAGAGCCTGGCCGTTATCTTCGGCGTGCTGACCATCATGGGCCTGATCCCGGTTCTGTGGACCACCTTCGGGCTCATTCCCCTTTATGGCCACGACATCTGGCTGCACGCCATCACCGCGGTGGTTGCCGCCTATTTCGGCTGGGCGGCGCAGCCGGCCACCACCACCAGTACCACCACCGGCACCTATCGGCGCTGATGGTCCCTTCACGGCTTCCTGCCGCCCTCTTTTTCGGGCGGCAGGAACAACCGTCCCTGGGCCCTGTTTACACCGCGAGAAACGATGGGGTTAGAGCGCTGCAACAGGAGGAATGAATGGCTGAGGAACTGAAGACCGGCGGCGCCCAGACGCAGACCGGCAAGGCCAAATCCATGGTGAAGGCCGGCACCAGCGAGGCCATGGACGAGGCCCGCAACATGGTGCGCGACATGGCGGACAGCCAGAAGGACAAGGCTTGCCGCACCCTGGATGATTTCGCCGGTGCCCTGCACGCCGCGGCCCGCAATCTGAAGAAGGAAGAACAGGACTTCCCGGCGCGCTATGCCGACCTTGCGGCCGATCAGGTGGAGAGGCTGTCGCGCACCCTGCGAACCCGCGAGTGGGACGGCCTGATCGCCGACGCCGAGGGCTTTGCGCGCCGCAATCCGGGGCTGTTCATGGGCGGGGCCATGCTGGCCGGCTTCCTGATCGCCCGTGCCGTGCGCGGCGCCGCCGCCCAGGATGACTACAGCGCCAGCCGCGGCTATGGCACGGACACCGGCTATGGCGCCAGTACCGGCACCACCTATGGCGGGCAGCCGATGGTGTCGGGCGCCGGGGCCACCGGAGCGACCGGATCCACCACGGGCACCACCGGCGGCTATGCCGGAACCGGGGCGGCCTATGGCGGCACGCCGGAGGTGGGACGATGAACAACAAGGATGAGATGTCCCTGGGCGGCTTGCTGGGCGAGTTGGCCCGCGAAACCTCGGCCCTGTTCCGCAAGGAGATCCAGCTGGCCCGCACGGAAGTGGGCCAGAAGCTGTCGCAGGCCGGCTCGGGCATTGCCGAGATTGCCGTGGGCGGCGCCGTCGCCTTCATCGGCCTCCAGTGCCTGATCGCCGCCGCCGTCATCGGCCTGGCCTATGTGGTCGAACTGTGGCTGTCGGCGGTGGTGGTGGGCATCGCGGTGCTGCTGATCGGCTTTGCGGTCCTGAAGATGGGCACGGGCAATCTTCGTGCCCGCAAACTGCTGCCGGAACGGACCATCGAATCCATCAAACAGGATCGTGACTGGGCCAAGGAGCAGATCAGATGAGCCCTGCCGAAAACCCGGAGCAGATCGAAAACGATATCCAGCGCACCCGGGCCGAGATGACCGACACCATCCAGGCCATCGAGCGCAAACTTTCCCCCAAGACATTGATGGACAATGCCATGGATACGATGCGCACCTCGAACATGTCCGCCGGCCGGATGGCCGACCTGGTCAAGGAAAACCCGTTCCCCATGGCCATGGTCGGCCTGGGACTGGGCTGGCTGGTCATCAACTCGCTACGCGGCTCGCAGTCCTCCTCGCAGATGGAGGATTACGGTCACGACTATGGCGAAACCGACTATGAGCTGCAGTCGGCGGCGGCCACCGAAGGCGCCTATGGCTCCGTCTATACCGAAGAAACCGCCGGCTATGGCGCTGGGGCCTATACGTCGGAAGCGTCGGGCTATGAGGGCTATGCCAGTGCCCGGGGCCGCGCCGGCTATGGTGGAGACGGGGGCGGCCGCATGCAGTCCACCAGCCGCGATTATGCCAGCCGGGCGCGCGAGACCATGAGCGATTACGGCGAGCAGGCCCGCGAGGGCACCCGCCGGGTAGGCGAGCGCATGTCGGGCATGACCCGGCGGATGCGCGACCGCGCCAGCCGCATGGCCAGCCAGTCGGGCGGCATGTATCGCCAGCATCCCCTGGCCGGCGGCATGATGGCCCTGGCCATCGGCGCCGCTCTGGGCGCCATGCTGCCGGCCAGCCGCACCGAGCGCCGCATGGCACGCGAGATGCACCTGCGCGAGACCGGCGAGGAAATGTGGGAGCGGACCAAGGAAGCCGCCGGCCATACCGCTGAGGTGGCGCGGGAACAGGCCGCCGAGGCCGTGCGCAAGACCAAGGACGCGGCCAAGGCCGAGGTTAACCGGCAGACCGGCGGTGAGGCCGGCAGCGGCGCCACCAGCCCCGGCGGTGCCTCGGGCACCTCTTCGACCAGCATGCACTGATGGCCGAGGGTCGCACCGACGGAGAGGCGCGCGGCCGCACGGCCGGGCGCCCCTCGCACATTCCCTGGGCGGGCTGGAAGGATATCGCCTTCCGGGTCAAGGATGAGGTGTCCGAGGACAATCTGTCCATCATTGCCGCAGGCGTGGCGTTCCACGCCATGTTGGCTTTGTTCCCGGCGCTGGCCGCGGTGGTATCCATCTACGGCCTGATGGTCAGCCCGGGCGAGGTGGAGCAGCAAATCGCCGGGCTGACCGGCATGCTGCCGGCCCAGGCCCAGGAAATCCTGCGCACCCAGCTGCATTCCGTCGCCTCGGCGGGCGGCGGCACCTTGGGTTGGACCCTGGTTTTCTCCGTGCTGGTGGCCCTCTGGGCCTCCATGCGCGGCATCGACTCCTTGGTGGTGGCTCTGAACGTGGTCTATGACGAGGAGGAACGGCGCGGCTATTTCCGCCGCACTCTGGCGGTTTTCACGCTGACCCTAGGGGCCGTGCTGTTCGTGGTGTTCGCGCTGACATTGCTGGCGGTGCTGCCCCCGCTTTTGGGCAATCTGGGCCTGGGTTCGCTGGCCCGCGGCCTGGTCAGCCTGGTGCGCTGGCCCATCCTGTTCGCCTTGGCGGTGCTGGGGCTGGACCTGCTTTACCGCTATGGCCCATCCCGGGACCAGCCAAAATTCCGCTGGGTCAGCTGGGGCGCGGTAGCCGCTGCGGTACTCTGGGTCGCCGGATCGGTGCTGTTTTCGTGGTATGTGTCCAGCTTCGGGAACTACAACGAGACCTATGGCTCGTTGGGCGCCGTGGTGGTCTTGCTGCTATGGCTGTTGCTCAGCGCCTATGTGGTGCTGCTGGGGGCCGAGCTGAACGCCGAGATGGAGCACCAGACCCGGGCCGACACCACGGCCGGGCAATCCGAACCGCTGGGCCGGCGCGGCGCCCATGTGGCCGATACGGTGGGCAAGAGCCGAAAATGAGGGGGCAGGGCCGACGTGGCCCTTGCCCTTGTTTTTCAAGCCCTTAGTCGCGGAAGTTCACGAACTGCAATGGCTGGGTGATCTTCAGCGACTTGATCATGGCGATGGCGTCCTGCAGGTCGTCGCGCTTCTTGCCGGTGACGCGCACCTCGTCGCCCTGGATCGAGGCCTGGACCTTCAGCTTGGAGTCCTTGATCTCCTTGACCAGGCGCTTGGCCAGGTCCTTGTCCACGCCCTGCTTGACCAGCACGGTTTGGCGCAGGCTGTTGCCGCCGGCCTTCTCGGGGTCCTTGAACTCCAAGAAGCCCACATCCACGCCCCGGCGGGTGAAATGCACGCGGATTAGTTCCTGCATCTGCCGCAGGCGCATCTCGTCGTCGGCCTGCACCGCCACGGTGTCGTCCTTGCGTTCGATGGTGCACTTGCTGTCCTTGAAGTCGAAGCGGGTATCCACTTCGCGCTGGACGCCGGCCACGGCGTTGTCCACCTCGGCCATCTCGGTTTTGGAGACGATGTCGAACGACGGCATGTCAAAATTCCTCGGGATCGAACATGTAGGTCAGATAGGGTGATAGCCTATCCCGCCAGATCGCGCCAGGGCAGCAGCGGCGCATTGGCCCAGGCGGGCAGCGAGATGTCGGGAACGGCGGCCACATGCAGGACATGGGAGCTGGATTTCAGACGCTTCATGCGGGCCAGCACCAGCCGCCAGGCTGTGTCCAGGCAGGGGGCCGAACGCACGGTCCGCCGGCCGCGGCTGCCAGCGCGGCCCTGGCGGATCGAAACCACCCAGGCGCCGAAGAAATCCTGCCCCAGTTCCACGTCCAGGATGCGGATTTCCCGCTCCCGCCGGGCTTCGATGGTCAAGGTTACTTCTGCCAGCATCTGCCTTCCGCCTGAGCGCAGCCGGCTATAAGAACGGCCCTCAAGGCATTAGAGTCAATCGGAACTTGGCGTATCCCTGGGGCGTGTGGTGGGATAGGGCATGATCGATCCTGCCGCTTCCCTGGGACGCGACGTCCTTTTCGCCATCCAGATGACCGAATTCTTCTCGGGCCTGCCCGAGCCCGAGGTGCGTGCGCTCCTGGCCGGGGCCACCCTGGCCGAGGCGGAGCAGGGCACCGTGCTGATCACGCCGGGCTCGCCCGCTGACACCCTGTTCATCCTGCTGTCGGGCCTGGTGGAACTGACCGTCTCGGAACCCGGGCGCGCCGCCGTGGTCGAGGTGGTGCGCGGCCCGGCGGTGCTGGGTGAGGCGGCGTTGTTCGACCAGACCCATCCCATGGGCGCCCGCGCGCTGGGGCCCTGCCGGCTGGTGGCCATTCCGGCCGAGCCCTTCCTTGCGGCGCTGCAGCCGCGCTTCGATCTGGTCCTGAAAATGCTGGGCAGCCTGTCCATGCGGCTGCGCATGCTGGTGCGCCAGATCGCCGAATTGAAGCTGAAGACCACGGCCCAGCGCCTGGGCGGCTTCCTGCTGGCCCTGGCCGAGCCGGGGGCCGAAGGAGCCGCGACGGTGCGTTTTCCCTTCGACAAGCGACTGGCGGCGGCCAGCCTGGGGATGACGCCCGAAAGCCTGTCCCGCGCCCTGTCGCGCCTGGGGCCGGTCGGGGTCAAGGGCTTGCCCGACAATGTGGTGGCGATCCAGGACCTGGACGCCTTGCGCGCTTTCTGTGCCGAGGAGTCCTGAGCCCATGCCGACCCTGACCCCCCGCGACGCTGCCATCCTGGCTGAGACGCCGCTGTTCCGGGATTTGGTCGAAGCCGACCTGGCCACCCTGGTCAAGGGCGCCACCCTGGCAGAATTCCCCGATGGCGGGCCGCTATTCGCCCTCAATGACCCGGCTGACCGCTTCTTCCTGGTGCTGGACGGGCGGGTGCATCTCTATGCGCTGACCGAGAATGGCGACCAGTCCATCATCGAGGTGTTCGAGGCCGGCCTGACCTTTGCCGAAGCGGCCATCTTCGCCTCGGCCCGGTTTCCCTTGAACGCCGACTGTATGGCCGGTACTCGGCTGTTGCAGATCCCGGCGGGGCCGTTCCTGAAGCGGCTGGCCGATGATCCCCGCCTGGGCCTGACCATGCTGGCTTCGCTGGCGCGCTGGCAGCGCCACCTGATGGGTGAAATCGCCGATCTGAAGAGCAAGAGCCCGGACCAGCGCCTGGCCGGCTTCCTGCTGGGCCTGGCCGGCGGGGAGAGCGGGGCGGCTCGGGTGCGCCTGCCCCTGTCCAAGGCCGACCTGGCCAGCCGTATCGGCATCACCCCGGAAAGCCTGTCCCGCGCCCTGGGCCGCCTGCGCGGCCTGGGTGTCAGCACCGAGGGGCGTGAAGTGGTCATCGCCGATCTGGCCGGCTTGCGCCGGATGGTTTCCGGCGACTGATTGCCCAAAATCAAGGATGTCTCCCCGATTGCCTGAAAGAGTGGCAGTTACACCGGGGAGAGGCCTTGATGAGCAAAACCGTCCATATCGACGCCACCGCCATGCTGGCCAAGGGGCAGGACCCCTTGGGCGAGGTGCTGCGTCAGGCCGAGATGCTGCCGCCTGGCGGCGAATTGGTGGTCGAGGCGCCCTTTGACCCGGTGCCCCTGCGCCAAATCCTGGCCCATCGCGGGTTCATCGCCCAGGTGTCGCCCGGTGCGGCCGGGGTGCGCGCCGCGTTCCGCCGGGAGAGCGGGGCTGTGGCGGCGCCGGAAGACCCTGACCTGCCCCAATGCCCGGCCACGCCGCAATGGAGCGATGCGGACGGCAGCCTGCATCTCGACCTGCGCGGCCTGACCCCTCCGCTGCCCATGGTGATCATCCTGCGGCTGCTGGTCTCGGGTCCTGGTTCTGCCGTGGTGGCGCATCTGGACCGCGAACCGGTCTATCTCTATCCCGAACTGGCCGAGATCGGCTGGCAGGCGGCGGTGATCGATCGGGATGGCGACCATTTACAGGTGCGCCTGAGCCGGGAGGACGGTTGATGTTCGCTCCCGATTTCATGCTGGGCGCCAAGAGCCGCCTGCTGCCGATTTCCATTCCCTACCGCTTCTTCGGCCTGGCGCTGCTGCTGCATGTGGCGGCCTGGAGCTTCCTGTTGGCCGGCGCCCACGCGCTACCCGGCTTCCTGGGCGGTCCGGGGCCGGTCCTGGCGGCCCTGCATCTGGTGACGCTGGGCGTGTTGGCGGCCACCGCCATGGGCGCTGCCTACCAGATCCTGCCGGTTGCCACCCGCAAGGCCTTGTGGTCCAACCGCCTGGCCGGGTTCAGCTTCTGGCCCATGGCCCTGGGCGTTCCGCTGTTGGCCCACGGCCTGGGCTCGGGCCAGCAATGGGCCATGGAGGCGGGCGGCACCCTGACGGTGCTTGCACTGGGCATCTTCTGGGGCCTGCTGGCCGAGAACATCCGCCAGACCCGCGACCTGCCGGCGGTGATCTGGCATCTGTGGCTGGCGGTGGCCAGCCTGGCCGGCCTGGCGGTGCTGGGGCTGCTGCTGATCCTGGACTGGCGGCTGGGGCTGCTGGGCAATCATCTGGGTATCGCCGCCGCCCATGCGGTGCTGGCCGGCTATGGCTTCATGGGCATGTTTGTATTGGGCTTTTCCCATGTGCTGGTGCCCATGTTCGGGCTGTCGCCGCCTGCTCCCGCCGGCGGGGCCAAGCTTTCGGCCGGGCTGGCCGCCCTGGGCTTGAGTGCCGGGGCAGGGGGCGCTGCGCTGGGTCTGGGCTGGCTGGCGGCGGTGGGAGCCGTGACCGGCCTGGCGGCGGCAGCGGCCCATCTGCGGGGCATGCAACTGGTGATGCGGGCTCGCATGAAAAGGTCCCTGGGCACCTCCTTCATCATGGTCCGGCTGGCCTGGAGCCTGCTGCCGGCAAGCCTGCTGGCCGGGCTGCTGCTGGCGCTGGGCGTGCGCCCCGACCTGACTGGGCCGCTGTTCGGCCTGTTGCTGGTGTTCGGCTGGCTGCTCACCTTCCTGATCGGGGTGCTGCAGCGGATCATGCCCTTTTTGGCCTCGATGAATTCGGTGCGGCCCAATGGCAAGTCCATCCTGGTCTCGACCCTGAGCTGGGAGCTGCCGCTGCGCGTCATCTGCTGGCTGCATCCGGCGGCCCTGCTGCTGCTGTCCGGTGGGATCCTGCTGTCCGAACCGCTGGCGGTCCAGGCGGGGGCGATGCTCGGCCTGGCCTCGGCGCTATGCCTGCTGGGCTTTGGTGTGCGCCTTGGTCTGACCTTCCGACACCACATGAAAAACAATACGCAACGCTAAGAGGAACATGGATAAATGACCAACAGCAAGACCGGGGCGCTGCTCCATTCCGATCACATGGCCACCATCGAGATGCTGCAGGCTCTGGAGCAGTTCCTGGTCAAGGCGGGCCGCACCGCCCCCGATGTGGAGAAGGCGCGCAACCTGCTGGCGCGGGTGGCCTCCACCATCGCGTCCGAGGTGGATCGTCATTTCGGGTTTGAAGAGAACGAGCTGTTCCCGCTCTTTGAAAAGAAAGGCGAAATGGGCATCGTCATGATGCTGACCGGCGAGCACCGTGAGATCCTGCCCATCGGCCAACGGGTGGCGGAACTGGCCTTGGGCGCCTTGGCCGCTGGCCGCTTCGACGCCAATGGCTGGGCCGAGTTCCGGGCCCTGGGGCTGGAGTTGGTGGAGCGTGAGATCTTCCACATCCAGAAGGAGGAAATGGGCCTGCTGTCGGCCATTTCCATGTTCCTGGGGGACGAGGAGGATGCCGCCCTGGCGGAGCGCTTCAAGGCCCTGGAACAGGCTGCCTGAGCGGCGCCGGGGCGCGGAACGGCTGGGTCAGCAAACGGTCCAGCCGATTTTCCCCTGGCTCGCGGAACTCCGCCAGGCCGATCTGCATCGCCGCATGGCCGTCCCTCGGTTGGGCCCGGTAGGTGCCGAACAGCCGATCCCAGAGGGAGAGGTTGAAGCCATAATTGCTGTCCGTCTCGTCGGGATGGACGGAATGGTGGACCCGGTGCATGTCCGGCGTCACCAGCACCCGGCGCAGCAGCCGGTCCACCGGCTGCGGCAGGCCCAGATTGGCGTGGTTGAACATGGCCATGCCGTTCAGGATCACCTCGAACAGCAGCACGGCCGCTGCCGACGGGCCCAAGGCGGCCACCGCCGCCAGCTTGATCAGCACCGATCCCAGGATTTCCAGGGGGTGGAACCGCAGGGCGGTGCTGACGTCGATGTGGGTGTCGGCATGGTGCATGCGGTGCAGCCGCCACAGCAGCGGCACCTTGTGCACCGTCACATGCTGCAGATAGATCATCAGGTCCAGGAGCAGCAGGCCGGCCAGCAGGTCAGCCCAGGCCGGCAGGGCCACGGCATTCAGCAGGCCCCATCCGCGCTCCTCGGCCAGGATGGCGAAGGCTACCGGCAGGGCAGGGGCAAAGATGCGGACCACAAGGGTGTCCACCACCACGATGCCCAGATTGCCGGGCCAGCGGGTCTTGCGCAGGGCGGCGGTCCTGCGGCGCGGGCGCGCCTGTTCGGCGACGGCCAGCACCAGCAGGATGCCCAGGAAGGCGGTGAGCCGGAGAACCGGCTCGTTGGCGAGCAGACTGTCGGTCATGGCCCTTAATATAGGGCCGACCTTATTCCTCGACCACGTCCGCAGCGGCCAGGACGGTCACGCCCTCGCCATCGTCGTCCTCGATCAAGGCCACGTCGCCGGTGATGTGGGCTTCGCCCTCGGCGATATGGTTGAAATAATACCAGATATAGGCCACCGAGATGGTCTGGTCGATCTGGTCGTCCTCGTCCATCTCGTCTTCGTCCATGGCCGAGATGTCGCGCAGGATTTCCAGGCTGTCCGACAGCATCTCCTCCACGTCCGGCTTGTCTTCCTGGATGTTCCGGATGATGTTGTCGTACTCTTCGTCCTCGAGTTCGTACTTCCAGTGGGCCTCGCCGGACTTGAAGTAGACGGTCTTCATGAAGTGCTCCTGATGGGGGGAGGGGGCGGATCGCCCTGTCCGACGATCCCTTGAAATAGTCAAAAAGGCAAGCCCGCGCGGGTGACAAAGCTACGAAATCGGTTGGCCGGCCCCATCTCTTGCGTTATTCAGGCCTGCCCCCATGCCTTGCGTCCGAGCCGATCCATGTCCGAAAAACGCGAATATGTCCTGACCATCACCTGTCCCGACACCGTCGGGATCGTTGCCGCGGTTTCGGGCTTTCTGACCGAGCACGATGCCTTCATCACCGAGGCGGCGCAATATGGCGACCCCATCTCCAAGCGCTTCTTCATGCGCCTGGTGTTCGTGGCCGGCGCCCTGATGCCGCCCAAGGCCGAGCTTGAGAAGAAGTTTTCGCTCATCGCCCAGCGTTTCCAGATGATCTGGCAACTGCATGATGCGGACCGCAAGGCGCGGGTTCTCGTGCTGGTCTCCAAGTTCGACCATTGCCTGAACGACCTCCTCTATCGCTACCGCACCGGCCAGCTGCTGGTGGATATTCCGGCGGTGGTGTCGAACCATCCGGACCTTGAGCGCATGGTGGAATGGCACGGCATTCCCTACCACCATCTGCCGGTGGAAAAGGACAAGTCCAACAAGGCCGAGCAGGAAGCCAAGATCCTGGAAATGGTGGACCGGCTGAAGATCGACCTGGTGGTGCTGGCGCGCTACATGCAGGTCTTGAGCCCCGAGATGTGCAAGGCGCTGTCCTGGAAGTGCATCAACATCCACCATTCCTTCCTGCCCAGCTTCAAGGGCGCCAAGCCTTATCACCAGGCCCATGCCCGGGGTGTCAAGATCATCGGCGCCACCGCCCACTATGTCACCACCGACCTGGACGAGGGCC
>CAYOKN010000009.1:0-11523 GCA_964404545.1 uncultured Rhodospirillaceae bacterium
CCCCGGCAGCCCGGCCAGGCGCGCGGCCCAGCGAGCCGCCCGGGCGGGATCGGGGCGCAGATAGGGCACGCAGTCGGCCAGCGGCCCGGCCAGCCCCAGAAGATGGGGGGCACTCATCAGCGGCATGTGCCGGTCCACGGGCGGCAGCCCCTCGCCCTCGCCAACCACCTGGGCCAGGTTCCCGAAATTCTCCTGAAACAACCGCCACAGCGGACGCCGCACCGCCACCACCAGATGCCCGGCATGCCGGGCCAGCAGGGGCAGGAAGCGGGCGAACTGCAATGCGTCACCGAAGCCCTGCTCCACCGACACCAGCAAACTGCCGCCGGCCAGGTCCTCGCCCCGCCAGGGCGGGCAGGGCTCGGCCTCGAAGGCATCGGTGGGCCACAGGCTGCGGCGCCATTCATATTCCGCCCAGCCCTCGGTCCACTGCCCGGCCTGCAACAGCGCCATACCCAGATTGGCATGGGCCAGGGCCCAGTCGGGGCGCAGCGCCACGGCCCGGCGGAAGGGTTCCACAGCCTCGGCCATGCGGCCCAAGCGGCCCAGGCAGACCCCGCCCTCGAGCCACAAATCGGCCTGCGAGGGATCGGCCTCGAGGGCGCGGCCATAGAACTCCAGGGCCGCCGGGTCACGCCCCATCCAGGCCAGCAGATGGCCGATGCGGGCATCCCGCACCGGGTCGGGATCGGGATCGGCGGCCAACAGCTGGGCCAGGGCCTGAGCCGCCGGTTCCAGCAGCTCACGGGCCCTGGCCATCTCGGCCAGGTCAAGCCAGCCGTCTGCCAGGCCGGTCATGCGAGCTGCCCCAAGGTGGGCAATGAACCCGCCTCCACCTCGATCACCCGGGGCGGCAACAGCCAACTGCCGGGGGCCTCGGCCAGCCGGCGCGCGGCCGCCGCCACCACTGGCTCCCAATCGGTCTGACGGCGCAGATGGCCCTGGGCCTCGGCGGCATCGGGGGCCCGGGCCGCGGGCGAGCCGAAGGGCTCCTGAAAGCGGGAGGCCTGGCTGTCGAAGGCATTGCCCGGCCGCCGGCTGTGCGCCACCGTCACCAAATCGGTACGAAAGCCGGTAAACAGCTGCCGCAGACCGTCGTTGTAGAAGGCGTCCTCGCGTGCCCGGAAATGGTCGCCTTCCGGATAGCCGCCCAGCAGGGCATGGGCCTCGGCCCGCACCGCCAGATTGATGGGCAGGGAATTCTCGATGGGCCGACGCCAGGTGGGATGCACCGGGCCGGGCAGCTGCACCCCGGTCTTGACCCAGGCGGCCCCCGGCAGGCTGTCCAACAGCCCCAGGCAGACCGGCAGATGGTCGGGCAGGAACTGGTCGTCGGCATCCAGGAAGAACAGCACCTCGGCCGGCCTTGCGGCGGCGCCTTGGTTGCGGGCGGCGGCGGCGCCGCCATTGCGGTCACGGCGCAGCAGATGCAGCCAGGGACGGTCCGACTGCACCGAGGCCACCAGGTCGGCGGTGCCGTCGCCAGAGCAGTCATCCACCACCGTAACGGCCAGCCGTTCCCCCGGCAGGCCCAAAGTTGCCTGGGCGGCGGCCAGGGCCCGTTCCAGGCTGGCCAGGCTGGCCATGATGGTGCCGGCGGCGTTGAACGCCGGCATCACCACATGGGCCTTGAGCGGCCGGCTCATCCCAGCACCCGGTCCAGTTCGGCCAGGATGCGGTCCACCTGCCGGCTCCAGCTCCAATCGGCCATGAAGCGCGCACAGGACTCACCCCGCGCCCGCAGGGCGGCGCGGTCGGCATAGGCCTCCTCCAGCCGCGCCAGGATTTCGTCCAGGACGCTTTCCCCCCAGCCCTCCATGGCCGGATCATCGGCCAGGCTGTCCAACGGCAGCTGCAGGTCCAGAGACATGGGTCCCTCGGGGTCGGCCAGAAGGTCCAGATGGCCGGTATTGCGCGACAGGATCACCGGCAGGCCACAGGCCATGCATTCCATGGCCACCAGATTGGTGCCGCCCTCGCAGCGATTGGGGAACAGCGCCACGTCGGCCTCGCGCAGGATGGCCGGGGTCTCGCCATGGCCCAGGCAGCCCAGATCGATGAACGAGCCTTCGGGCAGGCCATGGGCCGCCAGCCATTCAGCCACCCGCACCTGCCCGTCCACCACCTCGGGCGCCCCCTGCACATGGGGCGAAGCCGCCAGGGTGCGCACCGAGGCGGGCCACGGATTGTGCCAGGCGGTCAGCAACAGGGCGTCCGGGTGGCGCCGGTGGAATTCCCGGAAGGCCAGCATCACCAGGTCCTGGCCCTTGCGATATTCGATCTTGCCGCCGGAAAACACCACGAAGCGGTCGGGGAAAAGCCCCGCCCGGGGGGCGGGATGGAACAAGCTAGGGTCGATGCCCTGGGGACAATTGACGACATTGTCCAGGCCCCGGGCGCGCAGCACCTCGGCATTCCAGCTAGAGCCGGCGATCATCAGCGGCACCGAGGCGGCCCAGGCCAGGTTCTCGGACGGAAAATGGGTGCGCTCGAAGAACACCACACCGATGTCGGGCAGGCCCGTCAGCCCCTCCGCCAGGGCGGGGCGGCCCAAAGTACTGTCCAGCCCATGCAGGACCGGAAAGGGCAATTGCATCTGGTCGCCGTGCAGCGCCGCCATGGCCGACCAGCGCCCGAATTCCTGCATCGGGCGCTGCATCAAACCGCGTTTCAAGGGCGGCGTGGACATCCCGCCCGACACCATCAGCGGCACCGGCACCCGGCCCTTCAGCGCCAGCTGCTCCACCAGATTGAGCCCGAACATGCCCCAACCGCTGGGGCCGCCGATCTGCCAGCCGATACCGATGCGCGCCATCATGCCCCCCTCCCCGCCGTTCCGGCCGCCAGTTCCGCCAGCGCGCCGGCCACCCGGTCCGCCACCGCCGCCCAATCGCCCAGGCTCTGCTGCCGGAACAGGCGCATGCCCGGATACCACGGCGTGTCCTCGCGGTCCAACTGCCAACGCCAATCGGGCACCGCCGGCAGCAGCACCCAGCAGGGCCGGCCCAGCGAGCCGGCCAGATGAGCCGGGGCGGAATCGCAAGTGATCAGAAGATCCAGACTGCCCAGCAGGGCGGCGGTGTCCGCCAGGTCCTCCAGGCTGTCCGCCAGGGACAGAGGCCGCAGGGAAGCCGGCAGGGCCTCGATCTGTGCTGCCGGCACACCCACCTGCAGGCTGACGAAGGACACCCCGGGAACCTTCAGCACGGGCAGCAGCTCGGCCAGGGCCAGCGAGCGGAAGCGGTCGCCGCGATGGCGCGGATTGCCGGCCCAGACCAGGCCGACCCGCAAGCCGGCCGGCGGCAGCCGCTCGGCCCAGCGCGCCACCTCCTCGGCGGGCACGTCCAGCCAGCGGGCAGGCGGCAGATCGGCAGGGGCGCCGCCCAGCAGGCGCGGCAGACTGAGCACCGACAGGCGCAGGTCCGTTCCGCCGTCCTGATCCAGATCCACCACCTGCTCGAACAACCCGGTCCAGGCCATCAGCCGATGCAGCGGCCGGCCGCATTGCAGCACCAGCCGCGCCCCCTCGGCCTTCAGGCGGGGCGCCCAGCGGGCGAATTGGATGGCGTCGCCCAGGCCCTGTTCCTGCATCAGCATCAGGCTGCGGCCGTCCAGCGGCGCGCCATCCCACAGCGGCGGATGCTGCGCCAGGCGCTCGGGCGCGGGATGGCTCCAGCGCCGGTCGAAGGCGGCCCAGCCCGGCCCATGGTCTCCCGCCAACAACAGGGTCACGCCCAGGTTCCAATGAAAGGCCTGATTGTCCGGGTCCCGGGCCAGGGCGGCGCGCTGCACCGACTTGGCGTCCTCGAGCCGCCCCAGGGCCTTATAGGCGATGCCCAGATTGGTCAGCACTTCGCCGGTGCCGGGGTCCACCACCTGCTCCAGCGCCTCGGCCGCCTCCTGGAAGCGGCCGAGAGACATGAGGGCGGTGGACAGATTGATGATCACCTCGCTGTCTCGCGGCGCCAGGGCGGCGGCTTCCTGGTGCCGACACAGCGCCTGCTCGAATTCGCCCCGATGCCAGAGGGCAACCCCCAGCGCGCTGAGGCACAAGGGATCGCGGCAGCCCTCGGCCACCGCCCGGTCCAGGGTCTCGGCCGCCGCGTCATGATCACCGGCCATGCACAAGGCCCGCCCCAGGTCGGTCAAAAGCCTGCTATCGCCGGGATTATCGGCCAACGCGCCGCGCAACAGATCCATGGCCGCCTCGGCCTCGCCCTGCCGCTGCAGGCAGGCAGCCGCCAGGCGGGCGGCGTCGGCGCAGCCCGGCTCCAGATCCAGCACCATGCGGCAGAGATCGGCGGCCTCGCCATCCAGGCCTGATGCCGCCATCACCCGGGCCTTGCCCAGGAACAGCGATGAACGGCCGGATGAAGAATGCGACGCCATGGACCCAAGTTCTAAAAAGGAAAAATTAACAAATTCTGTGCAAGGTCGCTTGTGATAGGGGGGAAGGCTCGGCGAAGGCCGCCGGGATCTGGTTATCACCCGCCCGTTCCGCTTTCGACGAGGAGAACTCCATGTCCGACCTTATGCTCGACCATCTGCGCAACCTGGTCACCAAGATTTCCGCCGAACTGCAGGAAATCGGCAACGCGCATACGGACAACACGGACAAGATCCTGGGCGCCCTGGACGACATGGCCGCCAATGTGCTGGCCATGGAAGGCGTGCTGGCCGCCATGCTGAAGAAGTACCCGGTCGACGAAGCCGACGCCAAGGCCGCGCTGCGCAACCGCCTGGGTGCCGAGCCCAGCGAGACCGCCAACAAGCTGATCGAATACCTGGTCAGCGGCAAGTAATTCCGTTCCTGCCGGGCCGGAGCCGCCCATGGCGGACATATCGTCGATCCCAGCCGCCCATGCCGCCTTGGCAGAAGGGCGGCTGGAGGATGCCGAGGCCTTGCTGGCCCCCCTGCCTGCGGACCATTGCGACGCGGTCCTGGGGCGAGCCCAGCTTGCGCTCGCCCGCCGCCAGCCCCTGGACGCGCTGGGCCTGCTGCAGGATAGCCTGACGCTGATCCGGCCGGCGCACGATCGCAGCCGCATCCTGGGCGCCCTGGCGCTGCTGCAGGAACGGTGCGGCCTGCTGGCCGAGGCGGAAGCCTCGGCGCGGGAAGCCGCCACCTGCGATCCCACCAGCACCGACCATCAGATGCGCCTGGCCAGCCTGGCCGCCCGCCAGGGCGACGAGGTTCAGGCGCGGCTGCGCTATCGCCTGGCCATCGACCTGTGCGAGACCAACGGCGAGGCGCACCGGGACCTGGGACTGCTGCTGCTGTCACTGGGCCGGGTGGAGGAGGCGCTTCCGCACCTGCGCCGCGCCCTGGTACTGATGCCCTCGCAGGCCTTGGCGGACATCGTTTCCACCACGCTGCAGAGCGCCGTGCCCTCGGACGGCGCCCCGCCCCCGCCGCCGCCCAAGGAGTTGCCCCACGCCTTCGACCCGGAGGCAACCGGACTGCGCGTGGTGCTGCTGAACACCCTGCATGGCGCCGGCGGAGCCGCCCTGGCCGCCGGACGGCTGTGCGCCGCCCTGCGCGGCAGCGGCCTCGATGCCCGGCTGCTGGTGCGCGAGCGACGCCTCGCCGAACCCTTTGCCCACGCACCGGAGGCCCAGATCCTGGCGGATGGCGCCATGGCTCTGGCGGAGGCCATCGACCGCCAGAAGCATCTGGAGAAGATCACCGGCGGCCGCACCGTCTTTACCCATGCCTCGGGCCTGCCGGGCCTGCACGCCGATCCGCTGGTGCGCAACGCCGACGTGGTCAACCTGCACTGGGTTTCCCAATTCGTCGATTGGGAAAGCTTTTTCGGCCAGGACCATCTGCCGCCCATGGTGTGGACGCTGCATGACATGGCGCCCTTCACCGGCGGCTGCCATTACAGTTTCGGCTGCGAGGGCTTCCGGAACAATTGCCGCCCGTGCAGTTTCATGCCGCAGGTGGCCGAGCCCCCCACCGAGGAAGTGCTGGCCACCAAGGAACGGCTGCTGGCCCGTTGGCGCGACCGGCTGCATGTGGTCACCCCCAGCCGTTGGCTGGCCGACGAGGCCCGGCGCAGCCGCCTGTTCAAGGACCTGCCGGTCAGCGCGGTGCCGAACTGCGTGGACATCGAAACCTTCCGCCCCGTCCCTGCCCAGGTCGGGCGGCAACGGTTTGCCATTCCCGAAAAGGCGACGGTGCTGCTGTTCGTGGCCGACAACAAGTCCGACCCGCGCAAGGGGTTCCCGCTGCTGCGCCAGGCCATGGCCGGCCTTGGGCTGGACAATGTCCTGCTGGTCACCGCCGGCCATCATCCGGCCAATACCCCGCCCGAGCCCTTCCCTTGCATGAATGTGGGGGCGGTGTCCGACCCCCATGCGCTGGCCGAACTCTATGCGGCAGCGGACCTGACGGTGCTGCCGACGCAGCATGACAACCTGCCCAATGTGATGCTGGAAAGCCTGGCCTGCGGCACGCCGATGATCGGCAGCGACGTGGGCGGCGTGCCCGATGCGGTCATCCCCGGCACAACCGGGCTGCTGTTCCCGCTGGGTGATGCCGAGGCCCTGCGTGCCGCCTTGGCCGAGGCCCTGTCCGACCGCGACCGCCTGGCGCGCTGGCGCCTGCAGTCCCGCGCCTTTGCCGAGCGCGAATTCGCGCCAATGGTGCAGGCAGCCCGCTACCGGGCCATCTTCGAAGAGATGCTGGCGCGCAGCCGGTCCTGAGACCGTCAGGCCTGGGTCTTGACCACCAAGCGGCCGGTATAGTCGATGGTATGCAGTTGCACCGCATGACCCAGGGCGGCGAAATATTCGTCCACCGCCTGGCGGGCACCCTGCCAATGGCCGTAATCATCCAGGATCAGCACCCCGCCCACGGCCAGCCGGGGATAGAGATGCTCCAGCTCCCATTTGGTGCTGGAATACCAGTCGGTGTCCAAGCGCAGCAGGGCGATTTGCTCGGGGATGGCGGCGGGGATCGTGTCCTCGACCTTACCCTGCACCAGCCGGAAGCGGTCATAGGGATAGCGGGTGCGGCGCAGATTATCCTCGACCACGGTACGCGGCGCATAGGCCCAGATCGCCGACTCCTCGGTGCGGGCCTCGGCCGCCAGCAGGTTGTCGGCGCCATTGCCAGACAGGTCGCGGTCCTCGGCCGAGGGCGGCGGCATGCCCTCGAATGTGTCATAGAGCCAGAGGGTGCGGTCGGTGACGCCGGCATCGGCCAGGGTCTCGGCCATCACCATGACCGACCCGCCGCGCCAGACGCCGCATTCCACGAAGTCGCCCTCGACCCCGCGCTCCACCAGATGCCGCACCATGCGCCACAGGGCATAGATGCGCTCGGACGAGGTCATCGTGGCGGGAGCGCACAGCGAGCGGATGCGCTCGAAGGCCTGATCGTCGGCGGGCATGGTCATGGCGGTCAGTCGTCCAGGTCCGAAGGATAGCCCCGCACCCACATGGGCTTGTCCCAGCGGATAGCCGGGTCCGGCTTGTGCCGCACCGGGGTGACATTGCCGCGCCAAGCCACGCCCATCACCTGCATGGTGTTGTAAATCTTCACGTTCCATCCGGCATCGCGGAAATAGTCCATGCCATCGGCCACCGCCGGGGCGGCCAGATCATGGAACAGCACCATGGCGTCATCGGCGGCATATCTGGCGCAGACCTCGGCATCGAGGCGGGGGCCCGGCGCCTCGTGGTCGCCGTCGATGAAGATCAGGTTCCATCGCTTGCCCAGCGCCTCGGCCAGCATCTCCACCTTGGTGGGGCTGGTGCCGGGCATCAGGTTCACCCGGTCCAGCACCCCGGCCATGCCCAAGGACAGGCGCACGGACTCGCGCAGCCCGGGATCGCCCAGTTGCGGGTCGATCACATCCAGGTTCACTCCGGCCAGCGCCAGGTGGCAGGTGGACCAGCCCATGAAGCAGCCGATCTCGAGCGCCGGCTTGCCGGCGAACATCAAAGCGGAGTTATAGAGGATGTGGGCCTCGTCGCGGCTGAGGAAACCCACGATGGGGGCGCGGCGGTCCACATACCAGTTGTGCTGCACCGTGCGGCGCAGCCAGGGCCAAGGCGAAGCGGCGCGGTCGCCCTGGATCATGTTGGGGAAGCAGAGATCGGGCATGATCATCTGCAGGCCGGGCGCCACATAGTCGCCCTCGGGGACCGCATCCGGGCGCTGGACCAGGGGGGAGTCAGGACTGCTGTTCAAGGGCCGTTCCTCGGGGCTCGAATTGCAAAAAGAGACTACACGGGCGCCAGCAGGCCGTCGAGGATGGCCTCGAACTGACGGGCGCGCACATCCATGGAATAGTCGGCAAGGCATCGCCGCTGGCCGGCGGCGGCAATGGCTTCGCGCTCGTCCTCGTGCTCCAGGTAATAGGCCACCTTGCTGTAGAGCTCGGACAGGGTGTCAAAGCTCTCCACCTCGCGGCCCGGCGCAAAGTAATCGGCCATCTCGTCGGAATGGCCGTTCAGCAGGAAGGCTCCCACCCCGGTGGCCTCGTAATAGCGCATGTTGCCGGCCTTGCCCGCGCCCATGTCCACCATGACATTGAGCACGATGCGGGCCGAGGCCAGGACGCGGAACATGTCCATGCCCCAGCGCGCCCCCTGGTTCACGGCGGCGATGGCGGGCGGCATGGCGCCATCGGGCGGGATGAAATAGCCCAGCTTAAGGCCCGCGGCACTGAGGGCCGAGGCCACTTGCTCCAGCACCCGGGTGCGCTCCACATGCAGCGCGCCCACATGGCCACAGAACACCACGTCCCATTGCTTGGGCTGGTCCGCCGTCAGGCGCGCGATGGAGGCCGGAAAGCCCGGCCCGAAAAGCTCGGTGCGCCGCGCGCCCAAGTCACGGGCCATGCGAACCCCATTTTCTTCGCCGGTCAGGATGCAGTCGAAGGCCGAAAGATCGGTACCTGCCGGCGTGGGAGCATGGCGCCAGCCCAGCACCAGCCGGGGCCGTTTGGGCAACCGGGCCAGGAAGCGCGAATCGAAGGTGACCGGATCGGTCAGGTACAGCACGTCGGGATCAAAGGCGGCGATCTGGCGCAACACCAACTCGCGCCCATCCATGGTGGCGCCGCCCAGGCCGTTCTCGATCATCCACTGCTGCTGGGCCGGCCAGGCGTTGGCAATGATCAGCTGCGCCTGCGGGTAGCGCCGGCGGTCCAGATGCGGCGGCATCAAATGGCCCGAAGCGAAACCGTCCGACAGGATGGCGTCGATCTGTTCCTTGAACGGCAGCCCTTTCAGCCAGGGATTGGCCAGGTAAAGCTGTGTCAGGTAAAGGTCGTAGAAACTATGGACCTGAAGAAAGCGCATGAACGGACCCCCTGCCTTCCCCGCCATGCTAAGCCATAAGCGTTAACCAAGCCTCAACCGCCGCGCGGGGGCGGCGCCGCGGCCAGCAACCCGGGCAGGGCGGCGCCCAGCGCCTCCCAGCCCTGGCGGGCGCGCAGCAGCCGGACTTCGGGATACCAGGGCGAGCCGTCGCCCTGGCCCCAGCGGTAATCGTGCTGGCTGCCCGACAGCAGCACCCAAACCGGCACCCCCATGGCCGCAGCCACATGGGCCACCGAGGTGTCCACGCTGATCACCAGATCCAGCTGCACCAGGAAGGCGGCGGTGTCCAGAAAGCTGTGGATGCAAGGCCCCAGGTCGGTGATCCGGCCCGCATAGGCGGCAAGCTCGGCCGACGCCTCGCCCTTTTGCAGGGAATAAAGCGCCACGGCGGGAGCCGCCAGCAGCGGCTCCGCCAGGGCGGCGAGCGGCGCCGAGCGCCCGGCCAGTTCCAGATTGGCGGTGTTGCAGCTCCACACCAGGCCCACCTTGAGGGCGCCCTTCGGGGCCGGCGGCAGCGGCTGCATCGGCAGCGGACGGGGCAGATAAGGCGGCGGCGGCGGCGGCAAGCCGCCCAGCAGATGGGGCAGGCTGACCAGCGGCGCCCAGGCATCGCAGGCGGGCAGCGGCGCCCCCACCGTCAGACAGGCGTCCACCCCCGGCAGCAGCGACAACAGCCCTTCCAGCCCCGGATGGCATTCCACCACCACTCGACAGCCCCGGCGCGCCGCCAGCGGCACATAGCGGGCGAACTGCACCAGGTCGCCGATGCCTTGCTCGGCGGTCAGCAGCAGGGTGCCGCCGCCCAGGTCCGAGCCGTCCCAGGCCGGCCCGGCCTGGACCAGGCGGTGGCCCGGCCGCCGCAGCCGCCATTCATATTCGGCGAAGCCCTCGGCCCAATGCCCGGCCATGAGCAGGGCATGGGCCAGGTTGTAATGGCTTTCGGCATGGTCGGGGGAGCAGTCCAGGGCCCGGCTTTGGCATTCCAGCGCGCGGTCCAGCCGGCCCAGCCGTTTCCACACCACCCCCAGATTGGTCCAGACCGAGGCCCGGTCCGGGGCCAGTTCGGCGGCGCGGCCCAGCAGGGCCAGGGCCTCGTCGGGCCGGTCCAAGTGGAAGCGCAGCACACCCAGATGGAACAGGGTCTCGACCCGGTCGGGGTCCAGGGCCAGCGACTGCACCAGCCGCCGCTCGCCCTCGGCGGTGTGGCCCAGGGCCAGGTCCTGCACCGCCAGGGCGGTCAGCACCCCGGCATCGTCGGGCAGGCCCTGGCTGGCCACGGCCAGCGCGGCCTGGGCGCCGAAGGGCTCGCCCAGTTCCGCCAGCACCAGCCCCAGGTCGCGGAAATATTCGGGCCGGGACGGATCGCCGGCCACGGCGGCACGCAGATCGTCCACCGCCTCGGGGGCGCGGCCCACGGCGAACAGAGCCAGGCCGCGCAGATAGAGCAGGCCCGGCGCCTCCGGTGCCAGTTGCAGCCCCAGTGCCGCCAGATCCAGGCACCGGTCAAACCGCCCGCCCCGATAGGCCTCGAGGGCGCGATCGGCCATCCCCTGGGCCACGAAGGAATGCGGGTCGGTCATGGACTCCCCTTACCATTCCGGGCCGTCGCGGGCAATATGGGCGCATGAACCCGGATGAAACCCAGCCGCCCCCCGACGCCGCCAACCTGGCCGAGCAAGGCCGACTGTTGCTGTCCCAGGGCTTGGACGACCAAGCCGAAGCGGCCCTGCGCGCTGCATTGGCCCTGGACCGGGGCCATGCGTCCGCCTGGTGCAATCTGGGGGTGGCGCTGCGCCGGCAGGCGCGCCACGCCGAGGCGCTGGAAGCCTATGAACAGGCGCTGGCACTGGACCCGGGCTTCCTGTCGGCGGCACTGAACCGCGCCAACACCCTGGGCAGCCTGGGCCGCCATACCGAGGCCGAAACCGCCTTTGCCGTCATCGCCGAGGCCCTGCCGACCCAGGCCGAGGCCTGGTCGGGGCTGGGCCTGGAACGGCTGGCCCTGGGCCGGGCCGAGGGCGCCGCCGAGGCCCTACGCCGCGCCTGCGCCCTGCGGCCCGGCTGGAGCGAAGCCCTGACCAACCTGGCCTTCGCCGAGCACTGCCGGGGCGACCTGGCGGCGGCCCGGCAGGCCTATGACGCGGCGCTGGCGGCGACGCCCAGCGATCCGGTGGCCGCCTTCAATCT
>CAYOKN010000009.1:11656-29084 GCA_964404545.1 uncultured Rhodospirillaceae bacterium
CGCTGGGACGGCCGGCCGGCCCCCGGCGCCACCCTGCTGCTGACGGCGGAACAAGGGCTGGGCGACAGCCTGCAGTTCTGCCGTTTCATCCCCTGGGCGGCGGCGCGGGTGGGGCGGGTGCTGCTGCACTGCCAGCCGGGCCTGCCGCGCCTGCTGGCCGGCCTGCCCGGCCTGGAGCGCGTGGTGCCGGTGGACCAGCCGCCGCCGCCCTGCGACCTGCACCTGCCGCTGCTGTCCCTGCCCCATGTGATGGGCCTGAACCAGGGCGGCATCCAGGGCGCCCCCTATCTGCGCCTGCCGCCCGGCGAGACGGCAGAGCCCCGGCGGGATGGCCGGCTGGCCGTGGGCTTCGTCTGGCAGGGCTCGCCCGTCTATGGCGGCAATGCCTGGCGCAACCTGCCGCTGGAGGCGCTGCGCCCGGCCATGGAGTTGCCCGGCCTGCGCGCGGTCAGTCTGCAGATGGGGCCGGCCGCCGAGGAAGCCCGCGCCGTGCCCGGCCTCGAGGACGGCACCATCGGCCTGTGCGACCTGGCCGATACGGCATGCCGGCTGGCGGGACTGGACCTGTTGGTATCCTGCGACACCGCCGTGCTGCATCTGGCCGGCGCCCTTGGCCTGCCCGCCTGGGGCCTGCTGGGCTGGCCGTCGGACTTCCGCTGGGGCCTGGGCCGCGAGACCACCCCCTGGTATGACAGCCTGCGGCTGATCCGCCGCCAGCCCGGCGAACCCTGGGCCGGCCTAGGCGCCCGCTTGGCCTGCCGCCTGGCCGCCCTTGCCGACACGTGGACTCCGCCACCCTGATGTGGTAACCTTCCAGGTCAAGAGAAGTATCAGCGCCAGAAAGGCGCGGCTTTCTCGGCTTTTTTTGATCCTGCTCCCGGCGAGAAACGACCCGAGGACGAGGCCATGGTTCTGAACCCGCTCACAGTGTCCGGCAGCCTTCTGCCCAAGACCACGCAATCCAGCCAATTGCGGGATCGCTTGACCCTGCGCCTGTATGAAGACATGCAGGCCAAGCAGGCGGCGCTCGAGGGCCAGTACCAGCCGCGCCTGGACACCATCAACCAGCAGTCGGAACGCTGGGCCCGGGTCAAGGTCGAGGCCAAGATGGTCTCGGGAAATATCGACAAGAACCTGCAGACCACCGAGAAGGTCCGCGACTATCTGCTACAACTGCGCTCGATCGTCCATGACATCGAGAACAAGGACGACGACACCTACAACCTGAAGCGATTCGACGACACGTTGAAGAAGCTGAACGAGGAGGTGGGCAAAGTTCCGCAGTCCATGAGCCTGATCGCGCCGCGTTCGAACACCGACTTCTCGGCCAACACCCTTGAGGTCAAGACCGGCCTGGGCGAGAACGTGCTCCGCTTCACCGGCATCTATCTGGGCACCAACTTTTCGATCACCGAAGCCGATGGCGATTTGTGGATCGCCGACCAGACCACCGAAACCCTGACCCGCCAGGCCAACAGCAACACCGGCTCGGAAAAACTGACCACCAGCCTGCGCACCGGCCTGCGCCGTGATAGCGGCCCGGACGGCGCGGACTCCATCGACTTCACCGCCAACTACCAGACCGATCCGGTGGCCGCCACCGGTACCCTGGAAAAAGGCGGACTGAAGATCATGGGCTCGTGGTTCTATGATTGGTCCGATCCAGCGGTGTTCGACCAGATCCGCACGGACCTGGACACCGCCATGAACACGACGGTGGCAGCCTCGGCCCAGCTGACCGGCTATCAAAGCTCGGTCAAGACCATCATGCTGCGCGCCGACGCCCAGATGGAAGTGCTGCGGGACGACACCAATACCGTCTATGCGGAAAAAGCCCTGGCCACCATGCAACTGGAGGACCAGGCCCGCATGGAGTTCGACGCCATCTCGGCCAGCCTGGACGCCATGGACGCCACCCGCGAGAACCTGGCCCTGCTGTTCCCCCGCACCGCCTCGCGCGGGGTGCTGGGCGCCATCATGGACACCAACGCCTAGACCACAACGCCCTTTTACCCGGCGCGTCCCATGTCACGCTCGGCTCACCCGGCGTCGATCGGTTCCAGCAGCGACTCCAGCGCCGGACCGATATCCAAGGTCTGGTCCAGCGCCAGCCAGCGCTGGCGCGCCTCGATGCCCAGCCGGGTTCGCTTGGCCGGGTCAAAGGCCATCTCGGCGACAATGCGCCGGTAATCAGCGATTCCATCGGCGATCAATTCGTCCAGCCCCAATTCCTCGAACAAGGCAGCAGACTGCCGCCCGCGCGCCTGCCGACAGCGCATCACCACCGCGGGCAATGCAGCTTCCAGCGGGTCGGCGATGGATACCCCGCCTGAATAGGGAAAGCTGTCCAGATAGAGATCGCACTGGGCCAGCCGGTCCAGCACCCCCCCCCGACCGTCCACCGGCGGCAGGACCTCCAGACGATCAATGCCGACCCCCGCCCGCTCGGCCATCATCCTGAGATGGACCAGGAAACCGGTCACCTCGTAAGTGCCTGCCCAGTTGGGATTGAACGGAAACAGGGTCAGGGTGGCCTGCGGCAGCGCTCGCAGCAGGTCCAGCCAAAGCTCCAGCAATTCAGGCACCAGCTTGTGCAGATTGGCCCCCGAGACCAGCCGCAGCCGGCCATCGGGCTGGCGCGGCGCGGCAGCAGGCCGCGCGCCATCCAGACGATAGCGGTTGATGGAGCCAGGGATACAGAGCAAAGCTTCGCTATAGTCGGCCTGGGCGTCGGCTCGTTCATTCAGCCGACCGGTCAGGAAGGCGTCCATATAGGGACTGCCCGAGGTGGTCGGGCACATGGTGGTCAGGACCTGCCGCCGGGCCACACGGCAATGCGTCAAGACACCGGGCAGGTCCAGCCCCCAAACCGTGTTGCACCCCACCAAAAAAATATCGAGGTCGAGGGCGCGCAGGCGCTCCAGCGCCAAGCCGATATTTTCCGGCAAGGCATCGATCGCCACTCCATGTTCCGCACAAAAGGCCTGCGTCTGCGGGGAATAGCCGTCCGGCAGCACCGCCGTCACCTCGAAACGCTGACGGTCGAGCCCTTCCAGATGGGCCAGCATGGCCGAGGTTTCGGTGCCGGGATGCCAGTGATTCTTCAGCACCCCCAACCGGATCGGCCCAGGCCGCCGCGGCCCGAAGTCATGGTCCACTTGCACCCCGTTGGAACGCAGGATCACGCCAGCCAGGGCTGCCATATCCCGCCGCAACTCCAACAGATTGCTGTCGTCGAACCACAGCCCCCGGCAATGGACCGCAACGGCGCCGACATCAAGATGGCTGCTATTGACCGCACCGGATCGGCAGGCCTCCAGCAGGCTGCGAACCACCCGACGCACTTGATCGGTATAACGGGATGCCTGACCCACCTTACAGAACATGGGCGGCGGGGCGGTCAATTCGGCGAAGCAGGCATTCACCAAGACAGGCGGCAGCCCTTTCCAGGTGGGCGCGGGAAACCCCTCGGGGCTGTCCAGCACGGCAGCCGTAATCAGGCCCTTGGCCTGGATCAGCGGATCGGCGTCACAGGCCTGGCTTAGGGCATCGGCCATCAGGGAGTCAATTCCCGCAAGGGGCTCCCCGCGAATGCCGCTGATGCGGATGGCGTTCAGAAGCGGCAGCAAGGCCTGGTTGGCGAACTGCAGGAAATCCTCGGCCGCCATCTGGCGCACAAGCTCGGCGATTTCCAGGCGCAGGGTGTGAAGGCCGGCCGCAGAGGCCCGTGAGCCGGTTTCCCGGTACTCCTTGACCAATTCGCTGACCGAAGCCATGCCACCCCCCATTAGCGGGCCCCGCGGATGGCCTCCAGAACAGCAGCCTCCGTCAGAACCTCCGGCAGCGCGATTCCCTCCGGGGCGCCCGGACCATAAATGGCATTGAAAGGAATGCCATATCTGCCAAAAAAAGACAAATAGTTCGCAATTCCCGCATCAGGAGAAGTCCAATCACCTCGCATCGCAACGGTACCCGGAGTTGAAAGGAAATCGGCGACTTCACCACGATCGAGAACCAGCTTCTTGTTGACTTGGCAGGTGATGCACCAGTCGGCGGTTACATCCACGAATACAAGCTTGCCCTGGGCCACATGGCGGGGGATGGCCGCCGGGTCGAATGGCTCCCAGCCCAGTGCCGCGCCCGGCTTGGCCGCCGGCTCCTGCCGGCCCGCCAGCACGGGCACGGCCAGGGACAGGGCCAGCACGGCCACGATGCCGCCAAGCACCGCCGGGCGCGGCAGCCGCCCCTTGCATCCCAGCAGCGCCAGCAGCAGCACCATCAACCCGGCCACGCCACCGGCGGCGCCAAGGCCTGCCTGGGCCGCCAGCACGGTCAGCAGCCAGACGGCGGTGCCGCCCAGAGCCAGGCCCAGCACCCGGCGCAAAGTGATCATCCAGGGGCCGGGGCGGGGCAGACGCCGGGCCAGGCCCGGAAAAGCCGCCACCAGCAGATAGGGCAGGCCCATGCCCAGCCCCAGGGCGGCGAAGATGGCCAGGATCTCCACCGGCCCGCGCGCCAGGGCAAAGCCCACGGCGGTGCCCAGGAACGGCGCCGAACAAGGCGTGGCCAACAGGGTGGCCAGGGCGCCGGTGGCAAAATGGCCGGCCAGCCCATGTGGCGCGCCATGGCCCGCCCCCACCCCGCCCAGCCAGGCTGGCAGCGGAATTTCCAGCCAACCCCACAGATTGGCGGCGAACAGGGTCAGCAGGCCGGTCATGGCCACCAGGAACAGGGGCTGCTGGAACTGAATACCCCAGCCCACCGCCAGCCCCGCCGTCTTGACCGCCAGGGCGGCGCCTGCCAGCAGCAGGAAGGACACCAGGATGCCGGCGGCCGAGGCCACGAAGCCCCGACGGATGGCGGCCCGCTCGGCGCCGCCATGGCCCACCAGCCCCAGCACCTTCAGGGACAGCACCGGCAGCACGCAAGGCATCAGGTTCAGGATCAGCCCACCCAGGAGGGCGATGCCCAGCATAGCCGCCAGGCCACCCCAATCGGTGGTGCCCTGCTCGGCCGTACCCGGCACCGGGGTGGCCTGGGCCTCGAGCCCGCGCAAGCCGCCATCGGCCAGGGTCACGGTCACCGGCACGCCAGCCAGCCCGCCCTCGCCCTGGGTCTGCGGCACGGTCAGGCTGGCCAGCTGGCCGCCCTCGGACAGGCGCACCGCCGGTGGGCCGAAGAACCGCCCCTCGGCCTCGACGAACAGGTCAGGGGCGGCCGACAGCGGCGGTTCGGCGCGCACGGTTGCACGCAGGGCCGGCGCGCCGTCCATTTCCACCGCCTCGACCCGCTCCAGGCGCAGGCCATGGGCGGCGCCGTCCCCGGGCACCCGGGCCTCCCAGCGGCCGATCTCATGAGCGTCGGCGCCGGGCTCGCCGGGGCCGTCGGGCAGCACCAGCGACAGATCCACGGTCTGCGGCACGCAGATTTCGGCACAGACCAGGTAATCCACCTTGGCCCGCAACTGCGCCGGCTGCGCCGGATCGGCCAGCCGCGCCTTCAGGGGCAGCACCACCTCGTCCTTGTAGCCCAGGCTTTGCAGCCCCAGCACCTCGAAGCGGTGCGGCAGCGGCCAGCGGAACTCGGCGCCCTGGAGATTCTGCGACCCGCCCCAGTCGATGCTGGGCGGATAGCCGGCATCGCCCGCATGGCGCCAATAGACCTTCCAGCCGGGCTTCAGGGTGAATTTCAGGCCCAGGGTCTGTTCAACCTGGCCGCCGGTGGCGGTGCGGGCGGCCAGCAGGCGCACCTCGCCCTGGTCGGTCATGGCGCTGGGTGCGGCCACAGCCGCGGGGGCGGCCAGTGCCAGCAGGGCAAGGGCCACCGCCAATGGGGCGGCGCGCCAGGTCTTCGGCATGGTCAGCGGAACCTTTCCATCGCAATCGGGGTATAGCATCGGCGTCCACGGATTCAAGTCAACCACGCGAACGCGGAGACCGTCCAAGATGGAGTTGTTCATGGACCATCAATTCGGCTTGCGCCACCCCTCGGCCCGGCATATGTGATTCCACATGACACCTCAGATCAAGACCACACCCTATCTCGCCGGTCAGCTTCTGGTGGCCATGCCGCAGATGCAGGACCCCCGGTTCCAGCGCAGCGTGATCTATATCTGCGCGCATACGGCCGAGGGGGCCATGGGCCTGATGGTGAACCGGCTGCTGGACCAGCTGTCCTTTCCGGACCTGCTGGAGCAGTTGGGCATCGACCCCACCCCGGCCTGCCAGGGGATCAATGTGCATTTCGGCGGTCCGGTGGAATCCGGGCGCGGCTTCGTGCTGCATTCCGCCGATTACATGCAGGACACCACCTTGATGGTGGATGACGGAGTGGCCCTGACCGCCACGGTGGACGTGCTGAAGGCCATGGCCGAAGGGCGCGGCCCGCGCCAAAGCCTGCTGGCCTTGGGCTATGCCGGCTGGTCTGCCGGGCAGTTGGACAGCGAAATGCTCGACAATGCCTGGCTGTCGATCCCGGCGGACGAGGAATTGCTGTTCAGCCGCGACCTGCCCGCCAAATGGGAAAAGGCCATCCACCGGCTGGGCATCGATTTCGGCACCCTGTCGCAGGACGCGGGACACGCCTGACGGCCGCGGCGCCCCTGGATGAAACCAAATTTTTACCTTTCGCGTGTGAGCTAGTACACGGCGGGAAGCCCGTGACGGGCGCGCCTCGCGATTTTGGTTTCGAAGGACCAGGGCCCAATGACCAACACCACCATCGCAGGCAGCCATGTGCCGCGCCGCGGCATAAGCGGCGTTTCCGTGATCATCCCGTGCAAGAATGAGGAAGGGGCCGTCGGTCAGACCGTCCGCGAGCTGCACGAGGTGCTGCACGACGTGGACTATGACTATGAGATCATCGTGGTGGATGACGGTTCCACCGACCAGTCGCTGGCCGAGGCGGTGGACGCGGGCGCCCATGTTTTGGTGCATGAGCGCAATCTGGGCTATGGCAGCTCGATCATGGACGGCATCAAACATGCCCGGCACCCGCTGATCGCCATGCTGGACGCCGACGGCACCTATCCACCCACCATGGTCCCGGCCATGGTCGAGCGGGCCACCACTTGCGACCTTGTGATCGGCGAACGCCAGTGGAAGGACGAGAATACCACGGCCATGGCCCTGCTGTTCCGCCGCATGCTCTATTGGCTGATCCTCTATCTGACCTCGGCCAAGGCTCCGGACTACAACAGCGGCCTGCGGGTGTTCTGGAAGTCGGACATCGAGCGGTTCTGGGGTCTGCTCTGCCCCACCTTCTCGTTCACCACCACCATGACGCTGTTGTACCTGATCACCCTGCGCAATGTGCAGTTCCTGAAGATCACCTACGCCAAGCGCATCGGCAGCTCGAAGGTGCGCTATCTGCGCGATGCCTTCCGCACCCTGACCTATGTCCTGCTGATCGCCAACCTGTTCAAGATCTACCGCCTGACCCTCCTGGTCATGGCAATGATGGTGGCGACCAACCTGATGCTGGGGCTGGGGCTGTGGCTGGTGGGCGCCTCGGCGGCGGTGGCGCTGGTGACCCATGGCGTAGCCATCGGCTGCTTCGTGCTGGCCATGATGGCCTTCACCACCATGCCCGAGACCACCATGTACACCGCCACTCTGCACCGCCACGCGGAGTCAAAGTGATGGAAGCCCGCCGCCTGCTGATGGTCTATCCCCGGCAAGGCATGTCGGGCAGCTTCGTCAACCACATGCCGCTGTCCGTGCTTTATGGCGTGGTGGATGCCATGAAGGCCGGCTTCGAGGTGGACGTGCTGGACATGCGCCTGAAGCGCGACTGGCAGGCCGAGATGGCGGCGCTGATCACCGACAAGACGATGGTGGTGGGCATCAGCGTGATGACCGGCACCCCCATCGCCTATGCCCAGGAGGTCAGCGCCTGGGTCAAGCAGCACCACCCGCGCCTGACTGTGGTCTGGGGCGGGCCGCACGTCACCTTCAACGAGACCGAATGCCTGCAGGATGCGAATGTGGACTTCGGCATCGCCGGCTACGGCTCCGAGCCTTTCGCCCTGTTGTGCCGGGCCTTGCGCGGCGATGCGGACGCCCCGGCGCTGGCGGACATCAACGGGCTGGTCTATCGCGGCCCGGACGGCCAGGCCGTGGCCGTGCCCACGGTGGACGCCTTCGAGTTCATCGACTGGCGCGACATTCCCTATCACCTGATCGAGGCGGACCTTGACCGCTATGGTCAGCTGGACAGCGGCAAGCGCATTTTCAGCATGTACAGCGTCATGGGCTGTCCCTACAAATGCTCGTTCTGCTCGTCGCCAGCGCAGTATTCCAAGATCAAGAAGAAGTATCAGCCGCTGACCGCCACTGACGTGGCCGACCACATCCAGCATGTGGTCACGCGCTATAAGGCCGAATACATCTATTTCATCGACGATGACTCCTTTGCCAAACTGAAGCATGTCGAGGACATCATCGACGAGATCAACCGGCGCGGCATCAAGGTGGGGCTGGGCTTCCGGGGCGCGCGGGTCAACGAGATCAAGCGCATGTCCGACGAATTCCTGACCAAGCTGGCCCAGGCCGGCACCGACATCATGCATATCGGCGCCGAGTCGGGGTCGCAGAAGATTCTGGACCTGATCCGCAAGGACTGCACGGTGGACGACATCATCGAGGTGAACCGCAAGATGGCGCGCCACCCCGAGATCAAGACCGCCTACAACTGGATCGTCGGCCTGCCCACCGAGACCATCGAGGACCTGCGCGCCAGCCAGCGGCTGATGATGCGGCTGATCGAGGACAATCCCAACGCCATCCTGTTCATTCCCAACAAATTCCGCCCCCTGCCCGGCACCGAGCTGTTCGCCCTGGCGCTGCAGCACGGCTACCAGAAGCCGACCCGGCTGAAGGACTGGGTGGATGTGGAGGCCGAGGGCTCGTACCGGCCGCCGTGGTACAGCGACGAGATCGCCCGCACCATCCAGATGATGCAGGTGGTTTCCTATTTCGTGGACGACAAGATCCGCAAGGTGGCCACCGGCAAGACCTTCAAGTACCGCATCGCCCGGCTGGCGGCGGTGCTGTACGCGCCCCTGGCCAAGCTCCGCCTGCGGCATGGCTTTTCCGCCTTCCTGGTGGAATGGCCGTTGTTCCAGATGTGCGCCGCCTATTACCGGGGCTAGGCGGAACCCATGTGCGGCATCATCGGCCTGTTCCACCATGCAGGGGATGCGCTGCCCCTGTCCGAGGCCCAGGCCGAGGCCATGCTGGACCGACTGGCCCATCGCGGGCCGGACGGGCGGGGGCGGGTGATCGAGCCGGGTCTGTTCCTGGGCCATGTGCGGCTGGCGGTGCTGGACGTGACCGAGGCCTCCGCCCAGCCCATGGCCAGTTCGGACGGCCGGCTGCTGCTCAGCTTCAATGGCGAGATCTATAATTTCCGCGAACTGCGCCGCGAGCTGGAAGCACTGGGTCATGGCTTTCGATCGCAGGGCGACACCGAGGTGCTGCTGGCCGCCTGGCGCCAATGGGGCCCGGCCTGCGTCGAGCGGCTGCGCGGCATGTTCGCGTTTGCCCTGTTCGACCGGACCGAGCGCCGGCTGCATCTGGTGCGCGACCGGCTGGGCATCAAGCCCCTGTTCTGGTTCAGCGATGGTTGCCGGCTGACCTTTGCTTCGGAACCGCAAGCCATGTTCGGCCCCGCCCTGCCGCTGCCCGAGGCCGACCCCCTGGACCTGGATGCCTTCTTCACCTTCAATTACCTCGCCGCCCCCCGCACCGGCCTGAAAGGCGTGCGCCAGTTGCCGCCCGGCTGCCGGCTGACCGTGGATGCCCAGGGCCTGCGCGAGGACTGCTACTGGCAGCCGGCGCTGCGGCCCGAACGGCCCTGGAGCCCCGGCCTGGCCGAGGAGTTCCGCGCCCTGACGGCCCAGGCGGTGACCCGCCAGATGGTGTCGGACGTGCCCGTGGGAGTGTTCCTGTCGGGCGGGCTGGACTCGTTCCTGGTTGCGGCCTCGGCGGGCCGGCCCTCGGCCCTGGTGGGCAGCTACACCCTGGCCTTTTCCGATCCGGTCTTCGACGAAAGCCCCATCGCCGAGGCCTATGCCGCCGCCCTGGGCCTGCCGGGCACCCAGGTGGGCTTTGCCTGGGACCAGGACCAGTTGCAGGCCACCCTGGCGGACATGCGCGAATTGCTGGCCGACCCCTCCTGCTTTCCGCTGCACCAGCTGTGCCGCGCCGCCCGGCGCACCGCCACGGTGGTTCTGTCCGGCGATGGCGGCGACGAACTGCTGGCCGGCTACGACACCTACCGGGTGGGACCGCTGTCGGCCCGGCTGCACCATCTGCCGCCGCAATTGCGCCAGTTGGGCCTACGGGCGGCGGCCCTGCTGCCGCGCACCGGCCGCTATGCGCCGCGCATGGTGCTGGAGCGGCTGCTGTTGGCCTCGGCGGAACCGGCGCCGCGCGACCATGCCAGCTTCCGCCGCATCTTCCAGCCCCACCACAAGCAAGCCCTCTATCACCCCGACTTCAAGGCGCTGCTGCGCGATGCCGACCCCGTCGAGGACTATGCCGGCTTCGCCCGCCGGGCCAAGGCGGCGGGGGCCAGCGAGCTGGGGGCGCGGCAACAGGCCGATATCCAGTTCCATCTGCCGGCGCTGTTGGCCAAGGTGGACCGCATGAGCATGGCCCATGGGCTGGAGGTGCGCGTGCCGCTGCTGGACGAGGACGTGGTCGGCTTTGCCGCCGGCCTGGCCGACGACGCCAAGCGCCAGGGCAAGCGGGGCAAGCGCATCCTGCGAGAAGCGGTGGCCCCGGTGATCCCGCCCCGGGCCCTGGCCCTGCCCAAGGCCGGCTTCCTGCCGCCGGTGGATGCCTGGTTCCGCCATGACGCCGCCATGCGAACAGCGTTCGGGGACCTGCTGGCCTGGGCCCGGCCCAATCTGGGCTGGCTGGACTGGGCGGCGGTGGAGGCCCTGTGGCTGGCCCACCGCCAGGCCCGCATCGACGCCGGCATGGTGCTGCTGAGCATCCTGCAATTCATGAATTGGAGCCGCCAATGCCGACCGGCGTGAAGGAGCAGTTCTACGACCAGGCCTGGCAGGACTGGAACGACATGATCCGCCTGTCGCCGGCGCCGCGCATCCGCCGCCGCATGGTGCTGAACCGGCTGCGGGCCTTGCGCCCGGACAGCCTGCTGGATGTGGGCTGCGGCAACGGCGCCTTTCTGCAGGAGACGCGCACCGCCCTGGGCGGGTGCGTGCGGCTGGCCGGTGCCGACGTGTCGCCGGCGGTGATCGCCGCCAATGCCCAGCGACTGCCCGAAATCGGCTTTCATGTGCTGGACCTGGATGCCGGCAGCCTGCGCGACCGCTTCCATACGGTAGTGGCCATGGAGGTGCTGGAGCATTGCACCGACTTCCAGGCCGCCTTATGCAATCTGGCGACCATGGCCCAGCGCCATCTGATCGTTACCGTGCCCTGCGGCCCCTTGTTCCCCATCGACCGGATGGTGGGGCATACCCGCCATTTCAGCCCCGAAGACCTGCGCGCCGCCCTGCCCGCCGCCGGGCTCGAGGAGGTGCGGATCGTGCGCTGGGGTTGGCCTTTTTTCAATCTGTACAAGCACGCCATCAACCTGTCGCCCGAACGCATGTCCGAGAACTTCATGTCCGACAAGCCCTATGGCCCGACCCAGCGGCTGGTGGCCCAGGCCGCCTATGCGGCGTTCCGACTGTCGCTGCCGGTCTGGGGCTATCAGCTGGTGGCGGTGCTGGCCAAGCGGGGGGCGGCATGATCGAGGGAACCCTGCCCGACGCAGTGATCCAGGGCCTGCCCGCCCTGGACGGGCCGGTGGTCTGGCGCGCCGTCGATCCGGCGCAGCCCTTCGGCTTCGCCGCCGAGAACGGCCGGCTGGTGGCCAGCCTGCCCGGCCGCCTGCCCAAGGACGCCGAACTGCTGGCCGCCGCCGAGGCGGTGGCCTGGACCCTGCCCGATCCCCTGCGCGACTGCCTGACCGCCCTGGTGGAGGGCTTCGCCCCCAAGCGCGGCTTGGTACTGATGCTGTTGTCAGGCGACGGCCCGCGCCTGATGGTCCAGGCCATGGCCGCCCTGGCCCGCGACCGGCTGCGCTTTCGTGGCGAGCTGGTGCTGGCTCTGGCCGACCCGGCCCTGCTGGAGCGCCACGCCCCCTATGCCGGGCGGGAATGTCGCCTGGCCACCATCGACGCCGTGAACCTGGATCAGGTCGCGTTGCTGCTGTTCCATTCCACCCAGACCAGCAGCTTCACCATCGACCTGGACGCCTTCGGCCAGGCCGTCATGACGCTGGCCTTGCGAGTGCCCAGCTATTTCTACCGTGAGGACACGCTGGTGCCGGTGGCCTGGTCGGTGGCCGACGGCCAGCTTGTGCCGCGCCTGCATGGCGACGACCCCATCTATGACGCGGCGCGCGGCCAGCCCTTTTCCCGCAGCGTGCTGAACCGGGGCGGCGTGCTGTACAAGTATCTGAACGTGTTCGGCCATGTCCGCAGCAACGGCTATGGCCCGGTGGACGGCTTCGGCTTCCGCCTGCAACCCGATTTCCACACGCTGGCAAACCGCCCGGCCAACCACCTGCTGGTGGCCATGTTCGGCGGCTCGGCGGTGGAGGGGGTCTGGTGCTTCCACGACGACACCATCCCGCGCCAGTTGGAAAAGCGGCTGCAGGAGGAATTGGGCCGCCCGGTCACGGTGCTGAATTTCGGCGTCTCGGCCGCCACCATCCTGCAGGAGATGAACCATTACCTGCTGTTCTGTCACCGGCTGCGGCTGGACGCGGTGGTGGACCATACCGGTCATAACGATCTGCTGGCGGGCATGATGACGGACCCGGGGCTGCTCAAGGCCCACGACTTCATCTACAATATCGACCACTTCATCAATGACTTCGGCCCCGACGAGGTGCGTTTCGATCGCTTCAATCCGCCCCATCTGGTGGCCAATGCCTTCGTGGCGCGGGTTATGCAGTTCGCGGGCTTGGTGGCGGGTGCCGGCATCCCCTTCGTCTTCGGGCTGCAGCCGCTGTCCACCGACAAGCCCCTGGGCCCGGCCGAGACCGAGGCGGTGAACGCGTTCCTGGACAGCCGCCAGGCCAACGCGGTGGCCGAACGGGTGATGAAGCTGCCCTTCGTCAACCAATTCGCCCGCCACCAACTGGAAGGCGCCCTGGCCCCCGACCGGCATCCGCTGATCCGGCTGGCCGACCCGGCCGCCGCCGTGGCGGCGCTGGGGCCGGACCAGGAAGTGTTCCTGGACCATGTGCATCTGACCGCGTGCGGCAACCGGGCCGCCGCCGACGCCTATGTGCCGCCGTTGCTGCAGCAACTGTCGGCCAAATTGCGGGAGACCACCTGAATGACCGACGCAGACCGCTTCCGGGCCGTGCTGGCCCAGGCCGCCGACCAGGCCGAGCCGACCCTGCCCGCCCTGGCCCAGGCCCTGCGCCAGGCCATGGCCGAAGTGCCCGAGCAGGCGGCCCGCGCGGCCGAGCGCGAAGCCGAGCGCAGCCGCGCCACCCGCTTCTTCTATCCGGTGGACTAAGCCCATGAAGATCCTTGGCCTCAGCTTCGACTATCACGATTCCGCCGCCGCCCTGCTGGTGGACGGCGCCTGCGTGGCCGCCGCCCAGGAAGAACGCTTCAGCCGCCGCAAGCAGGACCCGCGCCTGCCCGCCCAGGCCATCGCCTTCTGCCTGGAACAGGCGGGCCTGACCGCCGCCGAGCTGGACCAGGTGGTCTTCTACGAGGACCCGCTATTGAAGCTGGACCGCATCCGCGCCTCAACCGAGGCCGGCGAGGGCACCGACCGGTTCCATCAGGTGTTGGCGCGCTGGCTGGTGGAACGCCGGCTGGAGGTGAGCACCCGCATCGCCGAGGCCACCGGCGTGGACCCGGCCCGCATCAGCCATGTGGGCCATCACCAGACCCATGCCGCCTCGGCCTTCTTCTCCTCGCCCTTCGACGAGGCCACCATCGTAACCCTGGACGGCGTGGGCGAGCACGAGACCGCCACCATCTCGGTGGGCCGGGGCGAGCGTATCGAGCAACTGGCCTCGGTCAGCTTCCCCGACAGCCTGGGTCTGTTCTACAGCGGCTTTACCGCCTATCTGGGCTTCGAGATCAACGAGGGCGAATACAAGGTCATGGGCATGGCCGGCTTCGGCGAGCCGGTGCATGCCGACCGCCTGCTGGCCTGCTTCGACCTGCGCCCCGATGGCAGCTTCGGCCTGAACCAGGATTTCTTCGTGTTCGACCGCTCGGACGCACCGCCCTATCTGCCAGCCCTGACCGACTGGCTGGGACCGCCGCGCGCGCCCAGCGACGTGTTCGACCCGCGCTCCGACGCCCGCGCCAAGCACTATGCCGACGTGGCCGCCAGCATCCAGCGCTGCGCCGAGGAGGTGATCCTGCATGTGGTGGGCAAGGCGGTGGAGCGCACCGGCCTTCGCACCGTCTGCCTGGCCGGCGGCGTGGCCCTGAACACCCTGGCCAATGGCCGCATCCAGCGCGAACTGGGCTGCCGGCTCTATGTGCAGCCGGCGGCGGGCGATGCCGGCGGCGCCCTGGGCGCCGCGCAATATTGGCAGGCCTGCGTGGCCGGCAAGGGGCGGCCGCAGCCGCTGCGTTCGGCCTATCTGGGCAAGAGCTTCGGCAAGGACGCCATCGAGGAGGCCCTGACCGACAACGGCCTGGATTGGGAAGAGATCGCCGACATGCCGCAATTGCTGGACCGGCTGGTGGAGCGCCTGACCGCCAACGGCGTGGTAGGCTGGCTGCACGGCCGCGCCGAATGGGGGCCGCGCGCCCTGGGCTGTCGCAGCATCCTGGCCTCGCCCATCGGCCCGGACATGCAGCGCATCGTCAACGAGAAGATCAAGTTCCGCGAGCCCTTCCGTCCCTTCGCCCCCTCGGTGCTGAAGGAACATGCGGACTTGATGTTCGAGGTGGCGCCCACCGAGTCCCTGTTCGCGCCCGAGCATTTCATGCTGTCCATCGCCCGGGTGCGGCCGGAATGGCAGGCCCGCATCCCGGCGGTAACCCATGTGGACGGCACCGCCCGCGTGCATTTCGTGGATGCCGAGGTCAATCCCCGCTTCCATGCCCTGATCAGCGCCTTCTTCAAACGCACCGGGGTACCGGCGCTGCTGAACACCTCGTTCAACCTGCGCGGCGAGCCCATCGTCAACGGGCCGGCGGACGCCATCAAGACGTTCCTCTACAGCCACATCGACACCCTGGTGCTCGAAAACCATTTGGTAACCAAACCGGCGTAAAAGGAAGTGGGGCCATCCGCCCCACCCCTTTCCCGGCACCCCGGAGACACCGATGCTCAAGCGCTCGCTCGCCGACCGGCTGGACCACATCTCCCAGCGCGCGGCCTTTGCATGGGTGCTGCTGCGAAAAGGCAAGCTGACCCCCACCAAGCTGCTGAACGCATCGCGGAACAAGCGCGCCTACCGGTCGGGGGCCAAGATATCCGGCCGCTATCCCACGGTGTCGGTGTTCGATACCTCGAACCGCTGCAACATCTATTGCGTGGCCTGCCGCCGCACCACCCTGGACATCATCGACGTCACCGGCCAGACCGAGGTGACCATCCCCCAGGGCAACATGACGCCCGAACATTTCCAGCGGGTGGTGGACCAGGTGCACCGGCACATGACCCTGGCGGTGCTCTATGTGTCGGGCGAGCCGCTGATGAACAAGAACATCTATGACATGGTGGCCTATGCCAGCCAGCGGAAGCTGGGCACGCTGCTGTCCACCAACGGCATGCTGCTGACCGAGAAGGCGTCGCAGCGGCTGATCGACGCCGACCTGGACTATCTGAAGGTGGCGGTCAGTGGCTGGTCTCAGGACGTGCACAAGATCTATCATCGCGGCAGCGAGATCGGCACGGTGCTGGACAACCTGAAGCGCTTCAACGAGATGCGCAAGGCCAAGGGCGTGCCCATGCGGGTGGTTCTGGACTACATCACCTTCGAGCACAACCTCCACGAACTGCCCCGGTTGCGCCAATTCTGCCGCGAAACCGGGCTGGCGATGACCGTGCGCGCGGGCCGCACCCGCTTCCAGGACGGCATCGAGACGCCGCACGGCTACGAGGATCATTACGACCCCAAGGCCACGCCCTGCGACTGGCTGTGGAACGTGATGGCCTTCAGCTGGGACGGCAACGCACTGCCCTGCTGCGAGTTCGCCACCCATGCGGCGCCCACGGTGATGGGCAAGGTGGCCGACGAGGACTTGTCGGCCATCTGGAACGGCGCCAATTACCAGGCCTGGCGGCGCAGCCATGCCGGCGGCGGGCGCCCCACCATGGCGGTCTGCGACAAGTGCCATTATTCCGGTGTGGATTTCCAGAGCTAGCTAGCCCCGGGCGGCCTCGATCAACAAGGCCAGACTGCCGCCGAACAGCGCCAGCCGCAACAGCGTGCCGGGCCGCACCAGCCGGCCCCAGAGGGCCGGCGAGGCCGGACGGCGATGGGGCGGCAACGGTTCGGGCCGGCTGTCGGGCACCCAGGCCAGGTCGCGGCTGACCAGGGTCAGAAACGCCTCATGCCGGTCGGCCCAGTCGGCAGCCCTGCGCGCCGCCTCGGCGCGGCCGTTCAGGCGCAGCGCCTCGGCATAGACCCGGTGCGCCATGGGATTGTAGAAGGGCGCGCCGGTCACCGCCAAATCGGCCATGTCCAGCCCCGCCGCCAGTTCCCCCCGCTCCAGCAACACCACCGCCAGTCCCAGCCGCAGATCGGTCAGCAGCGGATTCTCCCGCGCCCGCTCCAGCGCGCGGCCATAAAAACTCACGGCCTCGTCCCATCGACCGCAGCGGCGGGCGGCGGTGGCGGCCAGATACAGGGCATCGAGGTGATGGGGATCGGCGGCCAGCATCAGGCCGGACAGGAAGGCCAGGTCGTCGAACCGCTCGGCGCCATCCAGATGCCGCCCGATCTGGGTCAGCACCACCCCATGCCGGGCCAACGCGGCGCCGGCCAGGGCGGGATCCAGGCGGGTCAGACTCCCCAGGGCCTCAAGGGCGGTAGCGGTGTCGCCCTGGGCCATGGCGCAGTCCATCAGCAGGTCCCAGGCGGCGGCATTGCCGGGCTCCAGCGCCAGGGTGCCGGCCACCATGCGTTGCGCCATGGCCGCCGCCCCAGCCTGCAACTGCTCGCGGGCCAGGGACAGGCCCAGATCCTCACTGCTCATGCCAGCCCTCCCACCAGGGCGGCCACGGCCAGGACCGGAAGCAACAAGATGGCAAACAGCAGCACCCAGCATTGCTCGCCCACCACCTCGGGCCGGCTGTGCGCCCAGATATTGGGCGCGGGCGAGGTGGCCAGCAGGGCGAAGGCGGCCAGCGCCGCCGGCCCCTGCCCGCCGCCCGCCAGGGCCATGGCACCGCCCACCAGTCCCAGGGCGGCC
>CAYOKN010000010.1:0-28058 GCA_964404545.1 uncultured Rhodospirillaceae bacterium
GGATGAACTGCACCGGGCTGATCAGCCCCTTGTCGGGATGCTGCCAGCGCAGCAAGGCCTCGAAGCCGCAGATGCGGCCGTCCGCAAGGTCCACCACCGGCTGGTAGGCCAGGAAGATCTGCCGCTTGTCCACCGCCTTGCGCAGGTCGGTCTCCAGCGCCAGGCGGGTGGCCAGGCCCGCGGCCATGGAGTGGTCGAACACCTCATAACGCGACTTGCCCCGCGCCTTGGCCCGGTAGAGGGCAATGTCCGCGGCACGCAGCAGGGCATCGGGTCCGGAGGTATTGGCCTCGGCATAGGCAATGCCCATGGAGGCGGTGGCATACATCTCGGTGCCCCCCACCGAGAAAGGACGGCGCAGTTCGGCCTGGATACGCTCGGCTGTGCGCAGGGCGGCGTCGCGGTCGCTGAAATCCTCCACCAGGATGATGAACTCGTCGCCGCCCAGCCGGGCAATCACCTCGTTCTGCTCCAGGGCCGACTGCAGGCGCTCGGCCACCATGGCCAGCAGCCGGTCGCCCACGGAATGGCCCAGGGTGTCGTTCACCACCTTGAAGCCGTCCAGGTCCAGGAACAGCAACGCCACCTGATTCTCCGGCCCGTGCCGGCGGATGGCATGGACCAGCCGGTCGATCAGCATCGAGCGGTTGGGCAGGCCGGTCAGCTGGTCGTGCAGGGCTTCCTGGATCAGCTGCTGCTCGTACTGCTTGCGCTCATTGATATCGGCGGTGGCGCCCACCACCCGTTGAACGCTGCCGTCCGCGCCGCGCACCAACACGCCGCGCGACAGCACCCAGACCACCCGGCCCGAGGCATGATGCACCCGATATTCGAAGCTGAAGCTTTCGGCATCGCTTTCCAGCACGCGATACCAGTTTTCCAGGTAATGCTTCTTGTCGGCGGCATAGACCCGGGCGATCCAGCTGGCCTGGGACCGGCCCAGCCCGCCGTCGGGCAGCCCCAGGATCTCGTGCAGGCGGGGCGAGAACCACACCGAATCGGTGGCCAGATCCCAGTCCCACAGCCCGTCCGAGGTGGCGCGGATGGCCAGTTGGTGCCGCTCCTCGCTGGCGCGCAGGGCGGCCTCCACCTCCTCGCGCTTGGCGATGTCCGACTGCAGGGTGCGGTTGGCCCCCTCCAGACGGTCGAACAGATGGGCCAGGGCGGCGCGGGTCTGTTCCAGCTGCCGGCCCAGCAGGCCCAATTCGTCTCCCCGGTCCCAGCGATAGCTTTGGCCCAACTCGCGCCGCGCCAGCCGGCCGGCCTGCTCCATCAGCACCGCCAGCGGGCGCAGCAGGCGGCCCTGCAGCAACAGCATGATCAGCACCACACTGAGCACCAATTGGCCGCCGGTGATGGCCAACTGGGCACGCAGCCGTCCCGCCAGGTCATCATCCAGGCTGGAGGAATCCATTTCGATGGCGACTTCGCCGATGCGCGCCTTGCCGTGGATCACCGGGCGGGTCATGACGAACTGCTGGCCCTGGCGGCGTTCCGGCCGCTCCTCGACCACCGACACACGGAGCTGGTCGGCCGAAACCTCGACCCGCACCACCCGGGGGTCGCTCATCAGCGCCGCCACCTGGGCATGGTCGGGGGACAAGGCCCACAGCGACTCTTCGATGCCCAGGGCCAGGAATTCGGTCATGGCCACATGATCGGCGTGCAGATCATGCATCAGGGCCATGCGCTGCTGCTGCAGGGTGGCCCAGGCGCCCACCAGGGCGGGCGCGATCAGCCCCGCCACCACCGCCACCATCAGGGCATGGCGCAATCCAAAGCCGCGAGCCGGCTCGACCGCCGGAGCAGGCGCCTGCCCGCTCTCTTCGAGTACCAGATCACCGGCTTGGGTCATGCATCCGCTCCGTCCTCCGACAAGCGCGGACTCTTAACATGGGGCGAAAGAACCGGGCGGTTACATGTTTATAAAACGGTCACCGCACCGTCACGAGGCGCCGAACACCATTTCCTCACGCTCGAAAAGGCGCGCGGCATGACGCAGCAGCAAGGCGGTGACGCCAAACGTCACCACCACGGACAGCAGCAGATAGAACGGCTCCACCGCCTCGCCCCGCACCACCGAGCCCATGACCACGGTCTGAGAGAACACCGGCAGCAGCATCATCCAGCCCTGCACGCTGACCGGCATGAACACCATGGCCATGCCCGGCAGCGCGGGCAGCAGCGGCAGCAGGCCCAGCCAGGTCTGGGCCTCCTTGAAGCTGCGGGTCAGGGCGGCGATGATGATCTGCAGCGACACCGCCAGGAACAGCAGCGGCAGCGCCACCAGGGCCAGCAGCACCGCGCGCTCCAGCCCAAAGCGGGCCTGCGGGCTGAACAGCTCGGGGTCAACCGAGCCGAAGGCCGCGAAGAAGCCGCCCATCTGCAACAGCAGCGCCACCAGGGTGAACAAGCAGGCGGCCAGGAATTTGCCCAGCATGAATTGCCAACGCGGCACCGGATTGGCCAGAAGGGGTTCGAGCGAGCCGCGCTCGCGCTCGCCCGAGGTGCTGTCGATGGCCAGATAGACGCCGCCGATGAACAGGGTGAACATCAGGAAGGGCGGCACCATGAACAGGAACAGGTCGGCCACCTTGCCGCGCTTCTGCACCACCACATTGTTGATCAGCAGAGGTTCCAGCAACTCGCCGGACAGGCCGCGCTCGGCCAGCTGGCGAGCGGCCACGCTGCGCCCATAGTCGGCCAGCAGGTCGGCCACTCGGCTGACATAGACCTCGCCCGACAGGCGCGAGGCGTCGCTGATCACCGTCACCGCCGGGCGGCGGCCGGCCTTCAGGTCCGCCTCGAAGCCCGGCGGCAGGCTGAGCACCGCCTCGGCCTTGGCCTGGCGCACCGCCTTGTCCGGATCGGCCGGCGCCGGTGCCAGGCGCATGCCCTTCTCGGTCAGGAAGCGGACCAGCTCGGGCGCGTCGGCCGCATTGACCACCGGCAGCGGCTTCATGCTGGCGGTGACCTTGCCGGCGCTGAGCGAGCCGGCCACCAGCGCCAGCATCACCGAGAACAGCAAGGGCCCCAGCAGGGGATAGACCAGGGCGGTGAGCAGGCTGCGGCGGTCGCGGATATTGTCGCGGACCTCCTTGGCGAACACCACGGAGACGGGGTGGCTCATGCTTCCTCCAGGGCGGGCTGGGTCAGGCGCAGGAAGACCTCTTCCAGGTCGCGGCTGCCGGCACGCTCCTGCAGCTCGGCCAGCGTGCCCTGGGCGGCCACCCGGCCCTGGGCCAACACCACCAGCCGGTCGCACAAGGCGGCCACCTCGGACATGATGTGACTGCAGAACAGGACGCATCGCCCCCGGTCGCGCATGCTGCCGATCAGGCTGCGCATGGCGCGGCTCGAGGCCAAGTCCAGGCCGTTGGTGGGCTCGTCCAGCAGGATGTTGTGGGGGTCGTGCACCAGGGCGCGGGCCAGGGCCACCTTCAGCGCCTGCCCGCGCGAAAATCCCTGGGTGCGGCGGTCGATGATGTCGGTCATCTGCAGCTGCTCGGCCAGCTCCTGGATGCGCCGGTCCAGAGCCCGCCCCCCCAGCCCGTGCAGCTGCCCGTAATAGGCCACCTGCTCGCGCGCGGTCAGGCGCGGATAGAGGCCCCGGGCGTCGGGCAGCACGCCGATCCGCCGCTGCGCCGCCACGCGGTCGGAGGCCAGGTCCTGCCCGTCGATGCGCACGCTGCCGGAATCGGCGCGCAGGACCGTGTAGAGAATGCGCAAGACCGTGGTCTTGCCGGCGCCGTTGGGGCCGATCAGGCCGGTGATGCAGCCGTCCGGGGCAATGAAATCCACGCCCCGCAACGCCTCCACGTTACGGAAAGTCTTGGCAAGTCCGGTGACTTCGATCATGGGAACTCGTCATGCTGCGGATGGCCTGCATATGGTAGCGCAACCGCAGTGAAAATACTGTTTGTTCCCTGCCATTTGGGATAGACTTCCAACGCGTCTGGGGAATAGAGCGAGACGACTGTGGCTCAGGTCTGGACCCGGGTTCATTTGGCGCTGGCCCGCCTGTGGGGGGACCGGCATGGCGCCACAGCGGTGGAGTACGCCGTCGTGATCGCCGGGATCGCCATTGCCGTGATGGCGGTGCTGGCCGAGATCGGGACCGACCTGAAGGGCCATTTCCAGGATGTAAACCGGCCCCTGTCCGGCTGACCGGCCGCCTTCGCTTCGACCTTCCCCCAATCAACCACGGGCGGCCCGTCCAAGGCACGCCCATAAGGGACAGGACCCGAACCGTGAGCGAAGCCTATTTCTCTATCGTCCGTCTGGTCGAGCGCCTGCATCGGCATTTCCTGGACGTGCTGCGCAGCGAGCTGCGCCGCCTGGGGATCGAGGACATCAACGCCGTGCAGGCCCTGCTCCTGTACAATATCGGCGAGGACGAGGTGGTGATCCGCGACCTGAAGGACCGCGGCTATTACCACGGCTCGAACGTGTCCTATAACATCAAGAAGCTGACCGAATTCGGCTACCTGACCCAGGAACGCTGCGCCCATGACCGCCGCTCGGTGCGCCTGAAGCTGACCGACAGCGGCATGCGCCTGTGCACCGCCATCCGGGACCTGCAGAACCACATCGCCGGCAAGATGGAATCCGACAAGGACGTCACCGACGGCCTGGCCCAAGCCAACGGCATGATGCTGAAGCTGGAGCGGGTCTGGACCGACTTCATCCGCTACGGCCGCTCCTCGTAAGGGGCGCCGCGGCCCCGGGCGGGGCGACAAGCCCCGCCGTCAGCTGAGCCGGTGCAGCACCCCGTTCACCACCACGCCGCGCAGCGGCGTTTCGTGGAATTCCACATCCACCACCTTGAAGGTCCGTCCGTCCTTCAGGAAGATGATCTCGCCGATACGCGGACTGACCTTGTCTGCAAAGATGGTCCGGTTCACGTCTTTCGGGTCGATAGATTCTTCAATAATGTATCGCATTTTATTTACCTCGCTCGATCGAGACGGGCGGGGTTTATATTTCCCTCACTGTGTCAATTCTGACATCTGCGGGATGTGATCCGCAACAATTTCATTTTGTTGTCAATTTTATGCAAGTAAACGGCAATTGTTTACTTGCCGGACAGCCCCGAGCGGGGGTCCAGGGCGTCACGCAAGGCATCGCCCAGCAGGTTGAAGGCCAGCACCGCCAGGAAGATCATCAGACCCGGCCACACCGCCTGGGCCGGCGCCTCCCACACCGCCTCCAGCGCCGTGGACAGCATGTTGCCCCAGCTGGGCAGCGGCGCCGGCACGCCCAGTCCCAGAAAGGACAGGGCGGATTCCAGCAGCAGGATATTGCCCATGGACAAAGTGGTGGCCACGATCAGCGGCCCCAGGCTGTTGGGCAGCACATGGCGCAGCATCACCCGAACCGGCCCCGCCCCCAGGGCCTGGGCGGCGCGCACGAAATCCTGCCGCCGCACGGTCAGGGCGCTGGCCCGCACCAGCCGGGCGCTGGTGGTCCAGCCCACCAGGGCGATGATCACCACCAGCCGGGCGGCGCCGGCCCATTGGTCCTGGAACAGGTCGGCGGGCAGACCCAGCTTGGCCGGGTCCAGGGCTGCCAGCACCAACAGCAGCGGCAGCAGCGGCAGGGCGATCACGCCGTCGGTCAGGCGCATCAGCCAGGCATCGGCGCGCCCGCCCAGCACGCCGGCAGCCAGCCCGATGGCGGTGCCCAGCAGCGCCGCCAGCAAGGCGGTGGCCATCGCCACCGCCAGCGACACTTGCCCCCCCAGCAGCAGCCGGGCCAGCAGGTCGCGGCCCACCTCGTCGGTGCCCAGGGGATGGCCGGGACCGGGCGGGCCATAGCGGGCGAACAGGTCCACCGCCTGGGGGTCCAGGCCCAGCCAGCCGGTCACCGGTTGCGCCAGCAGCGCCATGGCGGCCAGAAGGGCCAGCAGCACGGCGCCCAGCAGCCCGCCAGGAGAGCGCAGCAGCCGTCCGGTCATGCCCGCGTCCGCGGATCGAGCCAGCCATAGGCAAGGTCGGCCAGCAGGGTGCCGGCCAGCACCATGGCGGTGGCCAGCAGCAGGGCGGCCAGGGCCAGGTTGAAGTCATTGCCCATGACCGCCTCGTAGATCAGCTTGCCCATGCCGGGATAGGCAAACAGCGTCTCGGTCACCAGCGTGCCCGAGAACAGCGCCCCCAGGTCCAGCGCCAGGATCGTGACCACCGGCACCAAGGCGCCGCGCAGGGCATGGCGCAGCACCACCCGGGCGCGCCCAGCCCCCTTGGCCCGGGCGGTGCGGACCCAGTCCTGGCGCAGGGCCTCGATCATGGCGGCGCGCATATAGCGCAGATACTGCCCCGATGCCGGCACGGCCAGGGTCACCACCGGCAGCACCAGATGGGTCAACCGCTCGCCCACGCCGCCCGATCCGCCGACCGGCAGGGCGCCGCCGGCGGGCAGCCAGCGCAGGCTGACGGCAAAGACCACGATCAGCATCAGGCCCAGCCAGAACACGGGCATGGAGATGGCGGCAAAGGAGCTCAACCCGGCCAGCCGGTCCAGCCAGGAACCGGGGCGCAAGGCGGCCAGAATGCCCAAGGGCAGCCCCACCGCCAGAGCCAGCAGCAGGGCGCCGGCCATGAGCAGCACGGTATTCAGCAGGCGGGGCCCGATTACCTCGACCACGGGCTGGGCGAACAGGCGGGAATGGCCCAAATCGCCCGACAGCAGCGCCCCCAGCCAGCGGCCATAGCGCACCAGCAACGGCTGGTCGGCGCCCCAATAGGCGCGCAGGCGGGCCGCATCCTCGGGCGTCAGGCCGGGGGTGGCGGCGATCATCACATCCACGGGATCGCCCGGCATCAGCCCGATCAGGGCATAGATGACAAAGGACATGACCAGCAGGACGAGAAGGGATTGCGTCAGCCGGGCGGTCACGGGCCCTCCCCCGGCATGGGCATCAGACGGACTTGCGGAAGTCCTCGAGCCAGGCCAGACGCTCTTCCAGAAGGCGGATGTCGTGGTCCAGCCAGGGCACCAGATGGCCGGCTTCGCCCTCGTGATGCTGGCGCAGGTCCAGCAGGCGGCCGATCTCGGTTTCCACCGCATCCAGCAGCATGTCGATCTGGGCGGCCCGCTCGACCGGCTCCAGCAGATGCAGGAAGCGGAATTTCAGGGCGATGATCAGTTTGGACAGGTCGGTGCCGGGCCGCAGGCGGGCGGTCAGCAGGGTGTTCAGCTCGCGCCGGCCGGCCTCGGTGATGGCCACCAGGGCGTCATCCTCGATCCCGCTGCCCTCGACCGGAGCCACCAGCCCCTCATATTTCAGCAACTCCACCGACAATCCCAACAGGTCCAGGGACGGCCCGGCCACCCGTGAGATGAAATGCCGCACGCCGCCAGCCAACGCGGAATAGCGCAGGGGCTGGGGAGCGGCGAGACCCAGCGCGCACAGGCGCAGGGCTTCCTTCGGGGTGAGGGTATTGTCAGCGTACATAGGATTGAATATACGCGAGACCCATTCGCAATTCCAGCCCCCTCCCCCCTGCCAGGCCCTTAGTCCTGGGTCTCGGGCGTGGGTTCGGGCACCGGGTCGCGCAGGGTGACGAATTCCTCGGCCGCCGTGGGATGGATGCCAATGGTGGCGTCGAACTGCTGCTTGGTGGCGCCGCATTTCAGCGCCACGGCGAAGCCCTGCACGATTTCGGGCGCGTCGCTGCCCACCATATGCAAGCCCACCACCCGCTGGTCGTCGCGCTTGACCACCAGCTTCATCATGGTGCGCTCCTCGCGCCCGGTCAGGGTATGCTTCATGGGGCGGAAGCGGCTGACATAGATGTCCACGGCGCCGAAGCGGGCCCGAGCCTCGTGCTCGGACAAGCCCACGGTGCCCACCGGCGGCTGGCTGAACACCGCCGAGGGCACGGTATCGTGGTCGGGCATGCGCGGCCGGTTGCCATAGAGGGTGTCGGCGAAGCAATGCCCCTCCATGGTGGCCACGGGGGTCAGATTGATGCGGTCGGTGACGTCGCCCACGGCATAGATGTTGGGGACGCTGGTGCGCGACCATTCGTCCACCACCACGGCACCGGCGGCGGTCATCTCGACCCCGGCCTCGGCCAGGCCCAATCCGGCGGTCTTGGGCTTGCGGCCGGTGGCGTACATCACCTGGTCCACCCGCAAATCCTCGTCCACGTTCAGGCGCAGGGACAGGCTGCCATCGTCGCATTTCTCGATGGAGCGCACCTGGGTCTCGCACAGCAGGGTGATGCCCTTGGCGCGGATCTCGGTGGTCAGGGCGGCGCGCACATCCTGGTCGAAGCCGCGCAGGATCGTGTCGCCGCGCACGATCTGGGTGACCTGGGCGCCCAGGGCATTGAACAGGCCGGCGAATTCGACGGCGATGTAGCCGCCGCCGACGATGGCGATGCGCTTGGGGCAGGCCTTCAGGTCCAGGGCTTCGTTGGAGGTGATGGCATGCTCGATGCCCGGGATGGACGGCAGCGCGGGCCAACCGCCCACCGCCACCAGAATGGTCTCGGCGGTCACGGTCTTGCCGCCGACCTCCACCGTATGGGCATCCACCAGCCGCGCCCGGCTTTCATGCAGTTCGACCCCGCGATCCCGCAGCAGGCGCAGATAGATGCCGTTCAGACGGTCGATTTCCTTGTCCTTGGCGGCGATCAGGCGGGCCCAGTCATGGCGGGCTCCGTCGATGGTCCAGCCATAGCCCGCCGCGTCTTCCAGGTCCTCGGCGAAATGGCTGCCGATCACCAGCAGCTTCTTGGGCACGCAGCCCCGGATCACACAGGTGCCGCCGACCCGGCTTTCCTCGGCCACCGCCACCCGGGCGCCGTAGCCCGCCGCGATTCGGCTGGCCCGCACGCCGCCCGAACCAGCGCCGATGGTGAAGAGGTCGTAGTCATAGCGGGGCATGGCGGCTGTCCTTGCTGGTTTGGGCTCCCCAGCAAGGTAGCGGCATGGCCGTGAGGCGACAAGGGGCGGGGGGAAGGAATGCCCTCGCCCGCATGCGGGCGAGGGGCGAAGCCGGAACCTACTCGATGCGGCCCAGCGAGCGGGCCAGGACCAGATAGAGCTTGCCCACCTCGGCGCTGGTGAAGGTGGCGGTCAGCACGTCGGCGAAGTCGCTGGTGCGGGCGTTGTGCAGCAGCGCTTCGAAATCGGCCAGATAGCGGTTCACATAGTCGCGGAACTGGCTGTCTTCCTCGTATCGCTGGCGGATCGCCGCCATCTGGCTCTTGTCCAGGTTCTTCAAAATCTTGCGCAGGAACACGGTGGCATCGCCGGCATGGAATTCACGCCAGGCCTTTTCATCCACGCCCGACTGGAAAATGCGGCTGATGTCCACCGACAGGGACTGCAGCCGCTCGACGATGGTGGCGGCCACGGTCAGGTATTTCTCGACATTAACCTCGGTGCGCTGCTTCTCCAGCGCCTCGGCGGCTTCCTCGGCCTTGCGCGAGGCATCCACCAGACGCTCGGACTGATGGGTGAACACCGTGGCCAGGGTCTGAGCCGCCTGGGCGACGCGGTCCGAGGTGATGCCCAGGTCGTTGGACTTCAGGCGCAGGGTCTCGAACAGGGTTTCCATCTGCGCGCCGGCCCGTTCGGTGGTCTCGGACAGTTCCTGCGACTGGCGGCGCAGGGATTCGCCGGCCCCGCGCACCTGGGCGCTGATGCGGTCCGAGCTGGCGGTCAGCTCGCGGATGCTCTGGCGCAGAAGGTCTGCTGCGGCGGTCACATGGGCTGCGGTGCGGCCCGACGCCTCCTCGAATTCGCGGCTCATCTGACGCAGGGCATCGCCGGCGGCGCGGGCCTGGGTCTGGGCCGCCTGGGCGGTCTCGGACAGCTCGGTGGCATGCTGGCGCACCGCGGTGCCGAAATTGCGCATGACGGCGGTGGAGGCCTCGGCCACTCGGCCCAAGGTCTCGGTATGGCCGCGCAGTTCGTCGCCCACGCCCTTGATGCTGGCATGGCAGGAGTCGGCCGAGCCGATCACCGCCTGCTGCTGGCGCCGCAATTCCTCGCCCACGCCGCGCAGCATGGCGACCGCCTCGGTGCTGGTGTTGGCCAGGGCGTCCGAGCGGTTGGTCAGCATGTCGCCCACCGCATCGGCATTTGCCACGGCGCGGGCGGTGACCTCGGACACGTCCTGGCCGCGCAAGCGCAGGGTCTCGCCCACGGTCTCCAGCTCCAGGGTCACGCGTGAGGCGGTGGCGGTCAGTTCGGTGACGTTCTGGCGCAGGGTCTCGGTGACCGACTTCACCTTGCCCAGCACCGCGTCGGCGGTCTGGGTCAGATGGCGGGTCTGCTGGCCCAGCGACGCGTCGGAGAGCTTGGTCTGGGTGGCCACGATATTGGCCGTGTCGGCCAGTTCCTCGGCCTGCTTCTTCAGGCCGGTACGGATGGCCTCGGCCTGGGCGCTGGCACGGTCGGCGCCCTTCTGCAGCTCTTCCACATGCTGGCGCACGGCGTCGGTGACTTCGCGGGCGCGGACGGTCATCTGGTCGGCTGCGGCGGACAGCGAGCGGGTCTGACCCTGGAACGCCTCGCCGGCCTCGCGCACCTTGCCCACGGCGCGCTCGCCGGCGCTCTCCAGATCTTCGCGGCGCTGGATGAACACCTCGCCCACGGCGCCCAGCTGGGTTGCGGCATCGTCCGCGGCCACGCGCAGATTCTCGGACTCGCGCGCCATCTCTTCCTCGATCTGGCGGAAGCGGGTCATGGCCGAGTCAGAGGCGTTGGACAGCTCGCGGGTCTGCATGGCCAGACTTTCTTCCACGATCTTGACCCGCTGCATCACGCGGTCGGTCACCTGGTCCAGGCTGGCCGCCTGGGCGTCCAGGGTTTCGTTCACATGCTGGCTCTGGGCGGCCATGCGCTCGGCGGCCAGCACCAGTTCGGTATTCTGGCGGGCATAGAGCGCGGACAGGTCGTCCATGCGGCGCGACAGGGTGCCCGACACCTCGTCTGCGCGCAACGCCGCCTGCTCCACCGCCTTGGACAGGGAGGCGGAGTGCTGGCTGAACACATCGCCCAGATGCACCGCCTGGGTCTGCACGGTGCCCATGGTGGTGGTCAGGTGGTCGGCCTGGCGCTGCATCTGGCCGGCAGCCACGTCGGCGCGCTCGGACAGGCGGCTGCCCACTTCGTCCAGTTCACGGGTCTGGGCGGCCATCATGCCGCCGAAGTCCTTGGAACGGGCCACCGCATTGTCCATGGCGCCCTGCAACTGCTCGGTCTGCTGGCGCATTTCGCGCGCCTGAGCTGCGGCCTGCTCGGTCAGGCGCCCCAGCCCTTCCACTTCGGCTTTCAGCTGGCGCACCGTATCAGCGGCTTCACCCTTGATGGTGCCGCACAGGGTCTGCAAGGCGCCGGTCTGGGCGGCCAGGGTCTCGCGCATCTCGGCGGCGCGCTGGGCCGCCTCGGCCGAGGCGGCGTTGAGGTGCTGGGTCTGGGCCTGCAGCGACTGGGTGATGGCCGCCACCCGCCGCTCGGCGCCCTCGGCCGGATAGGCCAGGCGATCCAGATAGGCCTTCAGCGCAGCCGATTCCCGGCGCAGCTGATTGCCGCGGTCAAAGAAGGCGATGAACAGCCACAACAGCGCCAAGGGCAGCACGGCGGTGCCGGCAAAGCCCGAGAATTCGTGCAGCTGCAGGTCGAACAGGTTGCCCCAGCCCACGGTGTTGTTGATGTAGGAGCCCGTGAAGCCCATCCAGGCCACCGAGGCCACCACCGCCAGGGCATGCATGGCCCGGACCGCCAGGGGTTCCTGCAGGGGCACCGGTCGCACCGGCTCGGCCAAGTGAATCGGCTCGGGCAGGGTGGGGATCGGCGGCATTGCCACCCCCTCGGCGGGCGCATCGGTCTCGGGGCGGTTCAGGGTGGTCTCGGCCATGGCAAATCCGTCGCTTCCAGTACGGCGATGATGCAGCAATGCCATGGAAAGGTTAACGCCAGTTAAATCAAGGCGTTGTTTTTCGAACCTGAACCGGTGCCAGCACCCGATCCCCCTTCGTCCCACTCACCTGCCTGTTTGCTGCGCTGCGGCCAGCTCTTGCCATCCCGTTCACCCCATGATAGATATTGAGAATAATTCGCAATTGCAGAGCCAAGCCGCCATGAATGCCATCCCCCACCGCCTGTCCATGGTCCGCCCCCTGGACGCCTCACGTCTTCCGCTGGAAAGCCGGGACCTGATCTGGCTGGCCGTACTAGGTCTGGCGGCCCGGCGGTCGGTGGACCTGCACGACCTGCCGCGCAGCCTGGCCATGCTGACGGGGCAGTCCTTCCAGCCCACCAGCGAGGTGATCTCCTCCTGTGTCGAGGAAATGCTTGCCGGGGGCCATGTGCGGCTGGTGGATGACGCCACCCTGACCCTGCAAACCACCCGCGCCGGCTGCGAAACCCTGATCCGGCTGGTGGCGCAGCCGGCCGGCGACGGCGTGGTGGGCATCGGCCGGCGGGTCAAGCTGGCCTTCCTGGACCTGCTGCCGCCCGGCGATCGGCTGGAGGTTCTGGAGACCATGATCCAGGACCTGGAAATCACCGTCTCGGACCTGGAGGCCCAGGGCTGGCGCTGTGGCCGGGGCTGCTATGGCCTGGCCTGGCAGGCTCATGAATCGGCCAAGCTGCGGGCCGACCTGGCCTTCCTGCGCATGCTGGCGTCCGAGGTGACGCCCTGCAGCGCGTGATGGGGCCCCGCCCCGGATCATTGGGACGGTCCTAGACTTTCGGAGAACCATCGTCTGTCGCCTGGGGTTTGCACATGACAGCCTCAGAGAGCGAGGGCTTTGATGCCGACATCCTTCCTGCCCAATCCCACGGCCGCCTGGTTGGCGCTGGAACAGGTGGATGCCCTGCGCCGCTGGCAGGGCCGGGTGTTGGACGGGCTGGGCTTCGGTCCGGCCCGCACGCCCTGCCACCTGAAGCTGCGCGGGCGCGCCTTCCGGCTGCTGGGCTATGACGGCGGGCGTCCCGGTGCTCCGGCGGCGCTGCTGATCCCCGCCCCCATCAAGAAGGCTTATGTCTGGGACATGGAGCCGCAGGTCAGCGTGGTGCGGCGGCTGCTGTCACGGCATGCCCAGGTCTATCTGCTGGAATGGCAGCCGCCCGAGGATGAGAGGGGCGGTCTGGGGGACATAAGCGATCTGGGCTTGAACCATTATGCCGGCCGCGCCATCGGCGAATGCGTCCAGGTGATCCGTGGCGACACCGGACAGCGGCCCTATCTGCTGGGCCATTCGCTGGGCGCCACCTTGGCGGGCCTGCACGGCGCGCGGCATCCCGACGCCCTGGCCGGGCTGGTGCTGGTGGAAGGCCCCCTAGCCTTCCCGCGCGGCGAGGGAGCCCTGACCCAGGCGGTCCATGGCTCGGTCAACGGCCATGCCCGTGAACGCGGCCACGCCCTGCCCACCATGCCGGGCAGCGCGCTGAACCTGGCCGCCGTCAGCGCCGCTCCCGAGGAATATGTCACCTGGTGGCTGGCGGATTTGGCGGACAGCCTGCGCGACCCCGCCGCCTCCCGCCTGCATATGAAGGTGATGCGCTGGTCCCTGGACGAGATGGCCATGCCGGCCCGCCTCTATGACGAGGTGCTGGACCTGATGCGCAGCGATGCCCTGATGCAGGGTACCCTGCGGCTGGACGGCGGGCCGGTTTCACCCGAGCCCGCCCTGGATGTCCTGGCGGTCACCGCGCCCGAGTGCGAGGTGCTGAGCCCGCGCCAACTGCTGGATTTCGTGGACCGCGCCCAAGGCCGGCGCAAGAACCGGCTGGCCTATACGGCGGAAACCGGGGTCGCCCTGCGCCATGTGGGGCCCTTGGTGGGACGGGCGGCGCACAAGACCCTGTGGCCGCACATCATCACCTGGATGGAACAGGGCGAGGCCCAATAGCCCCTTAGGGACGGCCCAGTTGGTTCAGAACTTCAATCACCCGGTGCGAGGCCTCGTCCAGGCGGCGCACCGACTCCAGCGCTGCGGTCATGTCGCCCCGGGCCAGATGCCGCAGGGCGTCCTTGCCATGGTCGTGCACCGCCTTGTGCGGGTCCACCAGGGCGGTGAACTGGGGATGGCTGGTGATCGCCGGGTCCTGGCAGCTGTCGTACCACTTGCCCAGGCGGCAGGCATGGTGGTCGGGCAGTTCCTCGGCAGACAGGTGGAACTTGCCGCACACCGCCTCGATCACCCGCTTCTTGAAGGTGATATGGTCCGACTTGGTCACCGTACAGATGGCTTCGCGGTCGGTCAGGTCCGACAGCTTCTTCAGCTCTTCCTGGACCACCTTGTCGGATCGGTCCATGGCCCGCATCACCTGGCCCACATTCTCGGCATTGCGGGTGGCCATAGCGGCGATGGCGGCGATGCCCTCGGCCACCTCGGCCGAGGCGCTTTGCTGCTGGGTCAGGATGCCGGCGATCTCGGTCATCTTGGCCGAGACGCTGGTGACCAGCGCTTCCGCCTTGCTCATCTGCTCGCCGGTTTCGGCGATGACGCCGCTGCCGGTCTCAACCACCTGGGCGCTGTCATGCATGGACTGCACGATGCCCGCCATCTCGTGGCGCAGACCCTCGATGCGGGCGCGGATATCCTGGGTCGCCTTGGCGGTCTGGTTGGCCAGGGTCTTTACCTCGCCCGCCACCACGGCAAAGCCCTTGCCCGCCTCGCCGGCCCGCGCCGCCTCGATGGTGGCGTTCAGGGCCAGAAGGTTGGTCTGCTTGGCGATGGCTTCGATCTGGCCGACGATGGAGCCGATCTGGTTCGAGGCCTCGGCCAGGGCGTCCACCTTGCCGGCCGCGTCCTCGACCGCACGGGTGATGCGGTCCATCACCTCGACGGCGCGGCCCGCCGACTGCATGCCGCCGGCGACCACCTCCTGGGCCAAGCGCGAGTCCTGGCTGGCAGTTTCACTATTCCCGGCGATGGCGCTGACCGATGCCACCATTTCCTCGGCGGCCGCGGCGATCCCCTGGCTGCGGTGGCTGACGTCCTGGATGTCCCGGTTGAGCTCGGCGATCGAGGCGAGGGCCTCGTTCGTCTCCATGGAGATCTGCACGATTCCCTTCAAGAAACCCAACCGCACCTCATCGCTGCTGGACATGCCCCTCTCCCACGAGTCTGAAAAAATTCACATCTGAAATATAGCAACTTCCGCCATTCGGCATCATTAACGTTCCAAGGAATGAGAGCATGGACTCTTGGCCGGATGGCACGCCTTCGGACCACAGAGCATCCCATGACCATCCAACAGAGGTGGACCACCACCCGGCCAGCCCAATGTCGAGACGGCCCATACGGGCCAAAAGGGGAGACCATCGGATGAGCCAGTTCCAACATCCCGCCGAGCGGATTCACAACATCTTTGCGTCCATGCTGGACAGCCTGGACGGCACCATCGGCTTCGTCGAACGTTGCCAGCAGGCGCTGGAGACCGACGATCTGGACACCATCACCCAGGTGCGTGATCAGTTGCTGGGCGCCGCCGCCGCCGAATAGCGGCGCGGCGGCTACTGCGCCGCCTGCGGGACCGCGCCCGCCGCCGCCGGCAGGGTGACGTGGAAACGGCTGCCCTGCCCGGGGTCCGAGTCCACCCAGATTCGCCCGCCCAGGGTTTCGACCACCTTCTTGCACAGGGCCAGGCCGATGCCGGTGCCCTGATAGCGGCTGCTGGGATGCAGGCGCTGGAAGATCAGGAAGATCTTGTCGAAATATTGCGGCTCGATGCCGATGCCGTTGTCCGCCACGGTCACATGCCACCAGGCGCCCTCGGGCACGGCGCTGACCCGCACCTGCGAGGCCCGGTCGGGATGGCGGTATTTCACCGCATTGCCCACCAGGTTCTGCATCAGGCTGAGCAATTGCTGCGGATCGCCCATCACCCGCGGCATGGCCTCGACCGCCAGCTCGGCCCCTGCTTCGTTCAGGGACGCCGCCAGATTGGCCCGCACCGAGCGCATCACCTCGGCCAGATCCACGGGCTGCAACTCCGCCGGACGGGCGTCGATCCGGGTGAAGGCCAGCAAATCCTTGATCAGCTGCGACATGCGCCGGGCGCCATCGGTGGCAAAGCCCATGAACTCCTTGATCTCGGGGTCCATGGCGGTGCCCAGGCGCCGTTCGATCAACTGCAGGTACGAAGTGACCATGCGCAAGGGCTCCTGCAGGTCATGGGAGGCCACATAGGCGAACTGCTGCAGCTCGGCATTGGACCGCTGCAGCGCCGCCGACTTCAGCTCCAACTCGGCCAGGGCGCGGTTGCGTTCGGTCACGTCATGGATGATGGAGTGCAGCAGCCGGCGCCCGCCCCAGACCACCGGGCCGGAATAGACCTCCACATCGCGCACCGCGCCGGATTTCAGCCGGTGCGGGAAGGTGAAATAGGTGCGCTGCTCGCGCTCTGCCGCCACCATCTCGGCGGCGATCTGCCGATGATCCAGAATGTTGATCTGGTCGATCTTCAGGGACAGAAGCTCGCCGCGGCTGAAGCCGTAATACTCCTCGGCGGCCTTGTTGGCGTCCACGATCGCGCCGCTGGCGGGGTCGATCAACAGCTTGACCGCATTGTTGCGCTCGAACATCTGCCGATACAAATCCTCGCGCTCGCGCAACGCCTCTTGCGCGGCACGGCGCGCGGTGACGTCGGCAAAGGCCAGGAAGGCGGCGGGGCTGTCACGGTAGGTGATGGGAGTGGCCACCAACTGGGCCCAGAAGGGCGGAGCGCCTGGGGCCTGCAGCCGGGCTTCCTCGTCGCGCACCGGGCGCTGCTGGCGCAGGGAATGCAGCAACTGCTCGGCTTGGCGCGCCTCCAGGAACCGCTCGGACAGCACCACGCCGGTCAGCCGGTCGGCAGGGATGGCCAGGATGCCCGCCGCCTCGCGGTTCACGAACATCAACTGGCCGTCGGCCAGGCGGGCGATCATCACCGGTAAGGGCGCCGTCTCCAGCAACAGGCGGCTGCGGTCCTCGGCCAGGCCGCGCTCGCGCACTTCGCGGCGCAGACGCCGGTTCAGCCGCACCAGATAGGCCGCCAGCCCCGCCGCCGCCAGCGCCAAGAGCGCGGTCAGAATGGTGAAGCGATAGGCCCGCCGCGCCTCGGAGCGGCCCGGGTCCGGATCGAACAGCAGCGGGCCCAGAGGCAGGTCCATCGGCACCAGGCCCAACTCGCCATAGATCTTGGCCACATGCTGCCAGCGCCCGAGGGTCATGTAACCGATCTCCACCAGGTCAGGCAGGATCAGGCGATGCATCTGCTCGGCCTCGTACAGCAGATGCTCGCGGCTGTGTCGGCGGCTGTAGCGGCTCAGGATCAGGTCGGCGGTGTCCTCGGGATTGGCCAAGGCATGCTGCCAGCCCCGCCGCGTGGCTTCCAGGAAGGCCTGGACCAAACGGGGATTGTTCTCCGCCAGGGCCCGGCTGGTGAACAGGACATCGCCATAGAAATCGATTCCGGCGGCGCGCGGGGTGAACAGCGACACCTCGATGCCCGCCTTGTGCAGCACGAAGGGTTCGTCGGTGGAATAGGCGGACAAGGCCGCCAGCCGCCCCTCGGCCAGTGCCTGCGGATCGAACGCGTAAGGCACGGTCACGATCCGGTCGGGCGGCACCCCCTCGGCCCGGAGATAGGCCTCCAGCTCGGCGCTATGCGGCTCCAACGCGATGGGCCGGCCCGCCAGGTCATGCAGGCTTTCCAGCCCGGCCCGCTTGGGCACCGCCAGCACCAGGGGCGAATGCTGGAAAATGGCGGCCACGGCCACCACCGGCTTGCCGGCGGCGTAATGCAGGATCAGATCCGAACCGCCCACGCCGAACTGGGCCGCACCGTCCAGCACCGGCTGCACCGGGTCTTGGCCCTCGGCGGCCTCGCGGATGATCACCTCAAGCCCGGCGTCGCGGTAGAAGCCCTGCTGCACGGCGGCGTAATAGCCGGCGAACTGGAACTGGTGGCGCCATTTCAGCTGCAGGGTCACGGGCACCAGGCGGTCGGCCGCCTCGGCCGGCATCGCCTGCACCGGCGCGGCGCAGGCCAGGAGCGTCAGCAGCACGAGGCCCCAGACCCTTTGGACAGCAGATAACCCGCTCCGACGCATCGCCCTTCGTCCCTTGCCGGTCTTCATTCGGACCTTGGGTGCGATCGTCACACGGGACGGGCCAACGATCAACAAAGGGTTTGGGGGTCAGCGCCCTCGGGTCTCGGGCATCTCATCCAGGGTTCGGGCCATGGTGCGGGCGGCGGCCACGGCGGCCTTGATGCGCCCGGGACCCTGGCCCAGCGGCAATTGCGCCAGGGTGGCGCCCAGAAGCTTGAGGGCGGCGGCGTCACCCGGCTCGCCCATCAAGATGCCGAACCGGCGCGGCCCCAGCCCGTCCACCAGGGCGCAGAGCATGGCCACGATGGTGGGGATCTCGACCATATTCTCGAAAAAACAATCCACGCTGGCCTTGCCCACCGAACTGGCATAGGCCACCAGCAGACGTTGGCGCGCCTCGTCCTCGACCCCCAGCAACGGACCGATCTGTTGCTGCTGCATGGTCTGCCACAGCCACTCGCCCTGCAGCACCGCCGGGCGCCCTCCGGACGAGGCCACGGCCGGCACGGGCGCTTCGGCGGCGGAGGGCGGCAGGGGCGGAGCCGCCGCCGCCTCGGCCAGGATCGCTTGGGCCAGGGGGGCCGCCACCGAGGGCGGCAATACCGCCGGCACAGGTGACCGGCCGCCGGTCAGGTCGGCCACCGCGCGATCCAGGCTGTCAGGATCGCGCAGCTCCAGCAGGCGGGCGCCCAAGGCGCGGGCGGTCTTGGCGGTCAGGCGGGCATAATGGGGGATCAAGAGGGCCTGCCATTCATAGCGCAGGAACTGCTTCAGGGCCGCATACAGGCGCTCGGCCCGGCTCTTGCGCCGGGTCACGGCATGGGTCGGCGCACGGCCCAGAAGCTGGTTCAGCCATTCCACCGCGCCGCTGCGCCGCACCGGACGGGTCACCGCCAGGGGCGCCGCTCGGTCGGGCACATGGGCGCGGAAATAGCGGCGGGCGGCGGCCCGCACCACCAGGGTGATGATCTCGTCCACCGTCTTGCCGCAGGCCAGCGGCACATCGTCGGCGGCGGTGACCTGCCCGCGCTGGTCCAGCAGCAGGGGGCCAAAGCGGTCGCGGCGGGCGCGGAACAGCTTGAAGCAGCCGTCCAGCAGCTGCGGGCTGCCCATGACCATGTCAAAGGCCCGATCGCGCGGCACCCCGCCCAGGCCGGGGACCATCTGCTGATACAGCTCGGTGACCGGCCCGCGCAGCTTGGCGTGGACCAGGGCAAGACGTTCGTCCTGACGGTTGGGACGCCAGGCGGCCGTCATGATGTCCCCTCGAGCGACGCGATCGTGACCAAAGCCACCTCTTCAGAGCCGTTCCCGCGGCCCATCCTTGGTCACATGCTATCACATCTGACGACATTGCATAGCAGGATTACAAAAATGTCAGACTAGTAGCCAGGTCCATGCTCGGCCACCCCGCCGCGGGGGATGGACAGGCTCTTCAGCAGCGCCACCACAGTCTGCCCCGGGCGCAGGTCCAGGTCGGCCAGGGCATGGGCAGTAATGCGGGCCCACAGGGTGCAGCCCACATCCAGCCGCACATCCACCGCATAGGCATCCACCGGATGGATTTCCCGCACCACGCCGGTAAAGCGGTTCTGCACGCTGAGGCCCTGGGGCATCTCCAGGGCCAGGGCCACTTCACGCGCGGTGACGCGCACGCGCACCGGAGTTCCCGGCCCGGCCGCCAAAGCGCGCACGCGGATAGGGCCGGCGGGGCTGTCCAGCAGGGTCGAGCCGGATTCCGGCTCCTGGCCACGCACGGTGGCCGAAATCACCGCGCCGCGCTCGTCCTGGCCGGTCAGCAGGCCGAGATCGGCTTCGCTCATCACCGCCTCCACCGAGCCGGAGGCAGCCACCCGGCCGGCATCCAGCAGCACCAGATGGTCGGCCAGCTTCAACACCTCGTCCAGACTGTGGCTCACATACAGGATGGGCACCGACAGCTCCCGCGGCAGCCGGGCGATGAAGGGCAGCACCTCGGCCTTGCGGGCGCCATCCAGCGAGGCCAGCGGCTCGTCCATCAGCAGCAGCGACGGGCTGGTCAGCAGGGCGCGGCCGATGGCCACCCGCTGCTTCTCGCCCCCCGACAGCGACGCCGGCCGGCGGTCGAGCAAGGACGCGATGCCCAGCAGATCCACCACCTGCTCCAGGTCCACATAACGCTCCGCCGCCGGCACCAGCTTCTGGCCATAGGTCAGGTTGCCCAGCACGGACAGATGGGGGAACAGCCGGCTGTCCTGGAATACATAGCCCACCCGGCGGCGCTCGGGCGGCAGGTCCAGCCGGGTGGCGCTGTCATAAAGCACCCGGCCGCCGGCCACGATGCGCCCCGAGTCGGGGTGCCGCAGCCCCGCCACCATGGCCACCACCGAGGTCTTGCCGGCCCCAGAGCGGCCGAACAGGGCGGTGACGCCCGAGCCGGTGCGGATATCCACATCCACGTCAAAGGCGCCCTGGCGCTTCTTCAGGGTGATCTCCAGCATGGCCGCCTAGCCCCTCAGCCGCTTCTGCGCGCGTCGGGCCAGAAATTCCGAGGCCATCAGGGCGCCCATGGCCACGATCACCGAGATCACCGTCAGCCGCATGGCCCCCTCCTCGCCCCCGGGCACCTGGGTCAGGTTATAAAGGGCGATGGGCAGGGTGCGGGTCTCGCCCGGGATGTTCGAGACAAAGGTGATGGTGGCGCCGAATTCCGACAGCGAGCGGGCAAAGGCCAGGATGGTGCCGGCCAGCACGCCCGGCACGATCAGCGGCAGGGTGACGGTGAAGAACACCCGCAGCGGCCCGGCCCCCAGGGTGCGTGCCGCCTGCTCCAGCCCTTGATCCACCGCCTCGATGGACAGGCGCAGCGCCCGCACCATCAGCGGAAAGGCCACCACCGCCGAGGCCAGAGCGGCGCCCTTCCAGGTGAAGGCGAAGGTGAAGCCGAAGGTCTCCCACAGCCAGGCGCCGATGAAGCCGCGCTTGCCGAAGGCCACCAGCAGCAGATAGCCCACCACCACCGGCGGCAGCACCAACGGCAGATGGATCAGCCCATCCACCACCGACTTGCCGGGAAAGTCGAGACGGGCCAGCATCCACGCGGCCAGGATGCCCAGGGGCAGACTGCCCGCCACCGCCCAGCCCGAGACCAGCAGCGACAGCCGCAAGGCCTCGATCTCGAGCGGGGTCAGGGCCAGCGCGTCCATGGCCCTATTTCACCGCGAAGCCGAATTTGCGGAACACGTCCTTGGCTTCCTCGGACTGCAAATAGTCATAGAACGCCTTGGCCTCCGGGGTCGCCTTGCCCTTGATCAGGGCCACAGGATAGGTGATCGGCGTGTGGCTGTCTTCGGGGAACAGACCCACGATCCTGACCTTGGGCGTGACCGCCGCGTCGGTGGTGTAGATGATGCCATAGGGGGCCTCACCCCGCTCGACAAAGGCCAGCGCCGCCCGCACCGTATCGGCCCGGGCCAGCTTGGGCTCCAGCTGGGTCCAGACGCCCAGGGCTTTCAGGGCTTCCTCGGCATAGCGGCCGGCGGGCACATGGGCGGGGTCGCCCACCGCCAGACGGCCATCCTTCAAGGCAGCGGCCAGGGGAAAGCCCTTGGTGGGCACCAGCGTGTCCTTGGCCTCGGCCGAAGCCACCAGCGCCAGCCGGTTGCCCAGCAGGTCCATGCGGGTGCCGGGCTCCAGCAGCTTGCGCTGATCCAGGTAATCGGCCCATTTCTGGTCCGCCGAAATGAACACCTGGCCGGGCGCGTCATTCTCCACCTGCTTGGCCAGGGTCGAGCTGGCGGCGAAGGACGGCTTGATCACATGGCCGGTCCTGGCCTTGAACTTGGCCCCGATCTCCTCGATGGCATTGGTGGTGGACGCGGCCGCGAACACCGCCACCTCCCCCGCCAGCGCCTGCCCCATGCCGGCCAGCAACAGAGCCGACCCGACGATGATGGATTTCAGCCTGTTCATGGCGGCACCCCCTGTTCCGATCCTCGCTATATTCCGGCAGATATAGCGCAGGGGGTCAACCATTTTTGTGCGGGTGCGAGATGTCCGCCCTAACGCAGCGGCGGCGCGTAGATCAGGCCGCCGTCGCGCCACAGGGCGTTCTCGCCCCGGTCGATGCCCAAGGGGCCCAGATTGCGCTGGTAGATTTCCCCGTAATTGCCCACGGCGGCCAGGATGCGCCGCGCCCAGGCCGGGTCCAGGCCCAGGGCCTTGCCGAAGGCCGGGTCCTGGCCCAGCAGGCGGGCCAGTTCGGCGTCGGCAGGGGCGGCCCGGTCCAGCCCCGGCTGGGTCAGGCCGCGTGCCTCGGCGACCACGGGGACCAGGATGCTCCAGCGCACGATGTCGGCCCAAAGCGGATCGGCGTCGGTGACCACCGGCCCCAACGGCTCGCGCGAGATGGTGCCGGGCAGCAGCAGCCAGGAATCGGGCGAACCGGCGCGGCGGGCGCGCTGGGCCGCCAGTTCGCTGCGGTCGCCGGTGACCACCGGACAGCGGCGCTCGGCAAAGGCGTTGAACTTGTCTTCACTGGACGCGGCCTCGACCATGGACGCCGCCGAGCCTTTCAGGAAGTCACGCAGATTGGCCTGCGAGGTGGTGTCGCGCTGGACGCAGACGGCGGCGGCCTTCACCGAGGGCAGGCTGGTGACGATGCTGTCGGCCCAGGCCATGAAACCCTGGCCGTCATAGAAATTCACCACCGGAAAGGACACCCCCATCTCGGTGTCGCGGCTGTAGGTCCAGGTGGTCATGCCGAAGGCCACGTCAATCTCGCCCTCGCGCACGGCATCGAACTTGTGCCGGGTGCTGACGCGAGCCGTGCGAATGGCCTGGGGATCGCCCAAGGCGGCGGCAGCGATGGCGCGGCAGAAATCAACGTCGAACCCAGTGGCCCGGCCGTTCGGGTCCACGCCGCTGAAGCCCGGAGTCAGGTCGATGCCGCAGCGCACGAAGCCATTGGCCCGCACCCGCGCCAACACGCTGCCCGCCTCGTCGGCGAAGGCGGCTGACGCCTCGCCCATCAGCAGTCCCAAACCCAAGGCGATTGCGATGACGCGGCGCATGGTCCATCCTTTCGTTTGCCTGACAACCAGAAGGCTAGTGGAGCGGCGCACGGTGAGCAAGGAGCAGGATAGTCCCGGGACCGGCAAACCCCGCCCGGGAAGCGTGTTCCGAGCGGTGGTCGTGCGGGGACTCGTTGTCTTGGCCATCGTGCTGGGGCTGAGCGCCCTGTCCACGGCGGCGCTGTTCCAGCAGGCGGCGCGCCAGACCGAACTGAGCCGCGAGGAACTGCCCCGGCTGGTGACTGCGGTGCGGCTCTATTCCAACGCCACCACCTTGTCGGGCCTGTCCACCCGCGCCCTGACGGTCGAGACCCGCACCGAGCTGCGCACCCTGCGCGACCGCATCCTGGACCGCGCCGAGGCCATCGAACAGGATGTGCGGCTGCTGGAGTCCCTGGGCCTGCCCGCCGACCGGGTCGCCCGGCTGCGCGGCATCCAGGGCGACTATCTGCAAACTGCCAGCAGCCTGAACGCCCTGATGCAGGAAATTTTGCGCCTGCGTGCCGACGGCTCGGAGCCGCAGCGGCTTGCCACCCTGAACGCCCGCCGGACCGGGCTGATGCAACGCCAGGAGTTGCTGGGGTCCGAGATGACCACCCTGATGATGGGCATCACCCACGAGATCGAGGCCGAACTGCTGGCTCAGCAGAGTCGCACACGCGAGCTGGGGCGTGGCTTGGTGATCGCCCTGGCTGCCGGTTCGCTGGCCGCCGGGCTGGGGGTGCTGAACATCTATGCTGGCCTGCGCCGGCTGGTGCTGGACCGGCTGCAGCGCCTGACCGACGCCCTGCGCGACTGGCGCGCCGGCCAGCGGCCCACCCTGGGCCGCGACGGCTATGGCGACGAGATCAGCGAAATGACCGACACCCTGGACGACCTGATCCAGATGGTGGACGCCCGCACCCAGGAACTGACCGCCCAGGCCGAGACCGACCCGCTGACCGGCCTGCTGAACCGGCGCGGCTTCGAGGATCGGGGCATCACCGAATTGCACCGCGCCCAGCGCTATGGCACGCCCGTGTCGGTGCTGGTGGGCGACATCGACCATTTCAAGCAGGTGAACGACAGCCGGGGCCATGCGGTGGGCGACGAGGCGCTGCGCGTCGTGGCCGAACGCTGGCAGGAGGTGCTGCGCGACGTGGATGTCTGCGCCCGCCTGGGGGGCGAGGAATTCGCCGCCCTGCTGCCCCATACCAGCCTGTCCGAGGCGCTGGTGGTGGCCGAACGCATCCGCGAGCGGGTGCGCAGCAGCCCCATTGCCTCGGATCCGGCCCAGGACGCCGGCGCCTTCACCATCACCATCAGTCTGGGCGTGGCGGAATTGCAGGGGGATCCTGACTTGGACGCGCTGCTGGCCCGGGCCGACGATGCCCTGTACCAGGCCAAGCGCAACGGCCGCGACCGGGTGGTGGGCGACCTGATCGACGGCGACCAGGCCGCCGCCTTGGGCTGACCGCTCCCCACCTCCGGCCAGGACGCAAGGAAGAAGGGAACGGCCCCAGGCCCCTAACGGGCCATCAGCCGCACTGACCCCGATGGCGCAGCAGATGGTCGGCCAGGGTGACGGCCAGCATGGCCTCGGCCACCGGCACGCCGCGGATGGCCACGCAAGGGTCGTGACGGCCCTTGGTCATCACCTGCACCTCGTTGCCGTGGATGTCGGCCGAGGCGCGCGGGGTGAGGATGGACGAAGTGGGCTTTACCGCCATGCGCACCACGATCTCCTGGCCGGTGGAGATGCCGCCCAGGATGCCGCCGGCATGGTTGGAGCGGAAGCGGAAGTCCCCCTCCTCCATGAACATCTCGTCGGCATTTTCCTCGCCGGTGAAGGCAGCGGCCTCGAAGCCGGCGCCGATCTCCACGCCCTTGACCGCGTTGATGCTCATCATGGCCTTGGCGATGTCGGCATCCAGCTTGTCATAGACCGGATCGCCCAGCCCCACCGGGATGCCCTCGGCCACCACCTCGATGACGCCGCCGCAGGACGAGCCGGCCTTGCGGATACCGTCCAGATAGCCCACCCAGTTGCCCGCCACCACCGGATCGGGGCACCAGAACGGGTTCTGCTCCACCTGCTCCCAGTCCCAGCGGGACCGGTCGATGGCATGGGGGCCCATCTGCACCATGGCGCCCCGGATGCGCACCTGCGGGCCGATCAGGGCCTGCAGAACCTTGCGCGCCACGGCACCCGCCGCCACCCGCATGGCGGTCTCGCGCGCCGAGGACCGGCCGCCGCCGCGATAGTCGCGCAGGCCGTATTTGCGGAAATAGGTATAGTCCGCATGGCCCGGCCGGAATTGCTGGGCGATGTCGCCATAATCCTTGGACCGCTGGTCCGTGTTGCGGATCAAAAGGCCGATGGGCGTGCCGGTGGTGCGGCCCTCGAACACCCCCGACAGGATCTCGACCTCGTCGGGTTCCTGCCGCTGGGTGGTGAAGCGGTTCTGGCCGGGCTTCCTGCGGTCCAGCCAGACCTGGATCTCCTCGGCCGCCAGGTCGATGCGCGGTGGAACGCCGTCCACCACGCAACCGATGGCCGGGCCGTGGGATTCGCCGAAGGTGGTGAAGCGGAAAAGCGAGCCGAAGCTGTTGCCGGCCATCTGTGCCTCAGACCACCGCGATGTCGGGAGCGTCCACCGCCTTCATGCCGACCACGTGATAGCCGCAGTCCACATGATGGCATTCGCCGGTCACGCCCGAGGACAGGTCCGACAGCAGGTACAGGCCCGATCCGGCGATGTCTTCCAGGGTGACGTTGCGCTTCAGCGGGCTGTTATACTGGTTCCACTTCAGGATGTAGCGGAAGTCGCCGATGCCGCTGGCGGCCAGGGTCTTGATGGGACCGGCGGACAGCGAGTTGACGCGGATGTTCTGGTCGCCCAGATCAACGGACAGGTAACGCACGCTGGCCTCCAGCGCAGCCTTGGCCACGCCCATCACATTGTAGTGGGGCATGACGCGCTCGGCGCCGTAATAGGTCAGGGTCAACAGGCTGCCGCCCTCGGTCATCAAGGGGGCGGCGCGCTGGGCCACGGCGGTGAACGAGAAGACCGAGATGTTCATGGTCTTCAGGAAATTGTCCAGGGTGGTGTTCACATACTTGCCCTTCAGCTCCTCCTTGTCGGAGTAGCCGATGGCGTGGACCACGAAGTCCAGCTTGCCCCACTGGGCCTTCAGGGTGTCGAACACCGCATCCATGCTGTCGGTATCGGTGACGTCGCAGGGCAGCACCAGGCTGGCCCCGATGCTTTCGGCCAGGGGGCGCACCCGCTTTTCCAGCGCCTCGCCCTGATAGGTGAAAGCCATCTCGGCGCCCTGCTCGGCGCACGCCTTGGCGATGCCCCAGGCGATGGAGCGATCATTGGCCACGCCCATCACCAGACCCTTCTTGCCGGCCATCAGCGCCTTATTCACGGTCATAACATCACTCCGAAAGATCTAATCCCAATTGCAAGCCAAGGCGGCGCATCCTACACCAAAGACCTTATGGGGCAAAGCCACACGCGGGAAAGGCCGAATGATCGACGTCCGACTGAACAAGAGGGTCGAGGTGGTAAAGGGACAGGCCCTGCGCCTGGCCCGTTTCCTGGCCTATGTGGCGCGCCGTTTCAATCACGACGGGGCGCTGACCACGGCCTCGGCCCTGTCCTATACCACGCTTTTGTCGCTGGTGCCGCTGATTGCGGTGGCCTTGGCGATGCTGGCGGCGTTTCCGGTGTTCGACGTGGCCCGCGCCGACCTGCAGGCCTGGATCTTCCAGAATTTCGTGCCGGCGGTGGGCGAGGTGGTCCAGCGCAACATCGCCCGTTTCGTGGAAAAGGCCGGCCAGCTGACCGCTGCCGGCATCGTCGGCCTGGCGGTCACCGCCATCATGCTGCTGGTCACCATCGAGGGGGCGCTCAACCGTATCTTCCGGGTGGCCAAGGACCGGGCGCCGGTGTCGCGCCTGCTGGTCTATTGGACCTCGCTGACCCTGGGCCCCTTGCTGCTGGGCGCCTCCTTCTCGCTGTCGGGCTATTTCACCGCGGTGGAAAGCTGGGCGGTGCAATGGGGCCTGCGCGGCGCCCTGGCTACGGTGACCCGCTGGCTGCCCAACCTGCTGCTTGTGGTCACATTCGCCCTGCTCTATTTCGCCGTGCCGAACCGCCGGGTGCGGTTGGCCGACGCCCTGTGGGGCGGACTGCTGGCCGGGCTGATGTTCGCGGCGCTGCGCTGGGGCTTCGGCTATTACGTGGCCTCGGCCAAGGTCTATCAGTCGGTCTATGGCGCCCTTTCCACCCTGCCCATCTTCCTGGTGTGGATGTATCTGTCCTGGCTGGTGATCCTGCTGGGCGCCGAACTGACCGCCGCCCTGCCGGAATGGCGCGCCGGCCGCCGCGACGTGGCCACCACCGCCCCGCACCGCCGCCGCCTGGGCCTGGGGCTACAGGTGCTGGAGATGCTGTTCGAGCACGCCCAGACCGGCAAGCCGGTGCGCCGCAAGGACCTGCTGGCCCGCACGGCAGCCGAGGAACGTGCGCTCATGAGCGTCATGGACCGTCTGCTGCGCCACGACTTCTGCGCCCGCACCAGCAATGGCGGCTATGTGCTGACCCGCGACCTGGCCAGCACCACCCTCTATGATTTCATCCAGGCCCTAGACCTGGGCATCGGCCCCGATGACGCCGACGGCCTCAGTGCCCGCTGGAGCAGTCTGGTCAAAGACAACATCCTGGCCGCCGACCGCGGCGAACACGCCGCCCTGGACCTGAACCTGCGCGAGTTGATCCTGAAGGCCGTGGAGCGGGCGGCATAGGGACTCGCATAATTTTGCGATAGGGGACTGGACAGCCCCCGCGAAACCTTTTATAAGCTGCGTCCTCGCCGACGAAATGGCACCGTGCCCAGGTAGCTCAGTTGGTAGAGCATGCGACTGAAAATCGCAGTGTCGCTGGTTCGATTCC
>CAYOKN010000011.1:0-22744 GCA_964404545.1 uncultured Rhodospirillaceae bacterium
CTTCGACGGTCCACTTGTTGCCTTTCTTGGACGTTTCCTCCCTAAACTTGAGCCCCAGCCTCGTGCTGGGGCTTTTTTTTGGCAGATTTGCTAGGGTTAGCGCATTAATGCGCGATGGCTAATTTATGGCAAAATGTAAGCTCAGAATGTAAGCTCCGGCCGCGCATGTTCCTGTATTGTTCTTATTTCGCGCGCGGCAGCAATTGACCTAATGCGTCCGACACGATACCGTCGCCGCCTCGTTAATCCAGATTAACCGACCAAATGGCGCTCATTGATCTCATGCGAGAAGCCTTGCGCTTTTTGCCTCCTCAAACGCATCGTTTCCTTCGCATTTCAGGCGCGGATGGCAAGGTCACGTTGTTCAGCAGCGATTTCCGGCCGCTGTATCCAATCTGGAACACATACGGCCAACCGGATTTGCCCGACGAGTACGAAGCTTTCGAGCGCGCCGCCGCTTACATCAAGGCGAGGCTGGCGGCGAAGCATGAGGATGACGACAACGACGGGCTTGGAGCCGCCAGTGGCCCCGTGTGCGCATTGCATGTCGAAGCAAAGGACGAATTTTCCGTTGTCGAGGATGGGAAGAGGATCAGCTTGATTGACGGGGAATACACCCTGTCGATCACCGACACGCTACGACAGATCGTCGGTGATCGAAACGCCAAGGCATTCGCCGAGGCTGATGGAGAAACGAACAGGCTAATAGGGCTTGAACTCTGCACGCAAGTCAGCACCTATCAGACCCAGGCGTTCAGCGGTCATCCGCTCATTCCTTTGCACCTCACCAGCGTCCGCAAAGTCGTTAACCGCTGGAGCCGGGCGCAGTGCGCGGTGAACCTTACGCTCTTGCGGTCCTCGAAAAATCCCGCTTACATTATCCATCGTAACGGGCGAGGAACGCTTCAGTGGCATGGCAACGACATGAAGCATCTGCTGACCTCAGTGGACGACGCATTCCTTGAGCTTGACGACCAGCAGACGGTGATCTTCTACGACCTGCTGGAACACAACCGCGTCCGCCTGTATTGGGAAACGGCCTTGGCGTGCTATTCCTGGGTCATGCGCCTGCACGAGCCTTGACGGCAATTTGCTCCCTTTCCGGTCCCGGTGTATAACCCTTTTGGTCCATCGTCCCGGGAGCCCGCATGCCAACCGCCGATTTCAAAAGCGCCAAAGCAGCCTTCGACAATGCCATTGATGCGTTCAAGGGCCAACTTGACCACGAAGGCGCACTCAACGAAGATTTGAGGGACAGCAAGGCCAAGCGCAGCCAGGTTCTAGCCGTGGTACTCGACGACGCGCTGACCTTCTTGAAAGCGTGCAAGAGCAGTGCGGCCGGTGAGAAGTACCTCGATGAACTTCTGTCCGATGTTGGCGCTGACGAGACGGTGGCAAAAAATCCGTTCAATGCAATCTCGCGCTATATCTGGTTGCGGCGCTTCGGCAAGGCACACTGGAATGACCTGAAAAGCGACAAGAAGCTGGGGGCAACTGCCAAGGTCGCGGCCAACAAGTACGCGACGGTATTGCATCGAGCCGAAACCGAAGGGGTGACGGTCGCACAGATCGCCCAGACCGAATACGACGTGATCGACCGATACGGTCGGGTCAAGCCGAAGAAGGGACTGGACGCTTGCGCGGCAAATTGGAAGCGCACCGAGCAGTACGCCCAGGCATTCCCCAGCACCAAGACAGAAGCGCAGAAGCATGAAGCAGGGCGGGCGGCCCTGGAATTGCTGGTTGAAGACGGCACTCTGGCGCCCGCTTTTGTTCAGCTTAAGGACGGCGTGGAAGCCCGCGTCGTTAGCCTAATCGACCTGACCAAGCACCCTGACTTGCTTGCCCGCCTCTATGAACTGTTTGCACCAAGGGGCGAGCGAGGCAGGAAGAAGGGCAGCAAACAGCCGACCAAGACGAGGAGCAAAGCCGTTAGCTTCCCCAAGCCCGAGGCCTTTGACTTCCCCACTCTTCTCCGCAGCCTATCGCAGTGCTCCGCCGTGGCTGGAAGCGACTATGCGGTTCGGATCGTCGCGGACGACAACGGCCTGACCATCCGCACCGGCAAACGCGGAACCCGCAATAGCATTTTCGCCGAACTCCACTTGCCCAAGCGCGAAGATGTGGCACACGGGGATTATGTGATCACCGCCGAAGCTTTTGGACAAGCGCAGAGCATTCTCGGGACGTTCGGCGGCGTTACCGCAGCCCTTCAGCCAGAAGGTCTGGTGTTCACCTTCACCCAGCGCAGCGAAGTTCCGCTTACCGAAACGGTTGCCAAGCAGTTCGATGAGGGTAAGCGCGAAAGCTGGATCGTTGATGAGGACAGCATCATGATCCCGCTGCCCAATCCGGACTTCTCGCTGCCGGTCCTCAGCACGACAAAGCTGCCGAACTGGCTTTCGTCGCGCATAACGGTGACCGATGAACTTCTGAGGAAGATCAAGAAGGTCGATGGCAAGGTGAAGAAGTCCAGCCCGATCTACACGTTACGCCTGTCGTCGGGCAGCTTCTCCATTGCTCCGCTGTCCAGCGACGACAAGACCTTCGAGGTCGTGACCGAGCCGGTGAGCGATGGCCCGGAACGCACCATCAGCTTCAAAGTCCAGAAGGGCTTGCTACCGCGCCTAATCGAACAGGTGCAGACAATGAGCGGCGGGGCCTCCGTCGTATTGGTCGTATCGGAGACGATGGCCAAGGTGGAAGCCGGAGAGGTCGCTTACTTCATCCCCACGACAGAGGCAAAGGACGTGTTCAACACGGCCAACGTGGGTGAGTGGAATGCAAAGCAGGTCGTGCGCCGCGCTGTCTAACACGCACTTGAGGTGCGGGCGAGAACGGCCTTTACCGCGCTTTCCGTCCACTCGCAGCCGCGCGCCGTCCTGATGCTGGCCGCATTCAGTCCGCGTGCAATGTCGCGGTAGGTGTGTGCGCCGTTCGCCTGTAGGCGGTCGATCAGCGGGCGGATGCTGGCCGCGAACGCATCCGCCTTAGCGGCCAACGTTTCCTTGCCTCGTGCCAACGAAGCCGCCGGGCTCGGGTTGCCCAGCTTGCGCCCGCGCGCTTTCGCTGCTGCAAGCGCGGCCTTGGTACGCTGGCTGATAGCCTCTCGCTCGTACTGGGCAACTGCGGCCATGACATGCAGTGTGAGGCGGTTTGCTTCCGGCATGTCCACCGCCACAAACCGCACTCCGCTCTCCATCAAATTGGCGATGAACGCGACGTTGCGTGCCAGCCTGTCCAGCTTCGCTATGACCAGTGTCGCATTCGCGCTGCGCGCCTCGGCAAGTGCCCGAAGCAGCGCCGGGCGTTCTGCATACTTGCCACTTTCAATGTCCGTGTGTTCCGCGACCAGCGGGCGGTCGCCAACGTAGGCGCGCACCGCTGCCTGCTGCGCTTCCAGGCCGAGGCCGCTCCGACCCTGCTGTTCCGTGCTGACCCGGTAATAAGCTACGAACCGCTCCATCGCACGCCTCGGCGCATATCCTGTAACGACTGTTGCAGGATATGCTGCACATCATTGTCTCTTAGGACAAGTCTTCGAATTTGGTCCCTACTCGAACACACCATCCACGAAGTGACGAGCGAACAAGAAAAACCACTGTAGCTGCGCAGGCGTAAGGAAGGTTCCTCCACATGCATTGGCCCCACCAGGCAGCTTAATGACATCCGCAAGATTGCCAGTCGTCGTGCGCACACCAGCAGGGCTAAGCTCCGGATTGCGGGAAGCCGTGATCGCTAAGGCCGCACAGACCTCTAGATAAGCGTCCTCAACGGGCGATGCTATATAGTCCCAAAGAGCCACGCCCTGCCGAGTGAAAACCCGCAGATCTACATCTCCCACTTTCGCGATAAAATGATTCCGGGCAGTTGGGCTCGTTCGGCCAACGCGAGGGGGAATAATGCAGGAAGTCTTGATATCTGCGCCAGCCTCTGTGAGCTTCAGCTCAGCAAGCCGAATAGCGTGCCAGTCCTTCTTGTTTGAGTTCTTTGCCGTCGAATAATTCATGCCGACAGTGAACTCTACGTGCTTGACCCCCCAATGGTCAGCCCATGTCAAACAATGAGCGGCAATTGCCTCACCTATTTTCGCAACCATCGTGTCGTTAACACATGCGGGCCCACTCTTCAGGGCGACCAAACGGACTGCATTTCCGACAACCTTAGCACTGTCAATCTCTGAAAGAGGAGAATGGCTTGGGGTTTCGACTTTTTCCCAGCCGTAAACCTTCGGCACTACATCCTCCACAACTCTCCCCAGAGCCGTTTCCAGGCTCGAAAATTCCTTTGCTGCGGCAAGCAAGGCATCAAGCTCCGCAACCGCCTTAAACCGCTTTACCCTCGAGAAGGCCGCAAGAACAAACGGGTTGGTGCTCTTGCCGTCAATAGATGGTGCGGTTACACGGATAGCATCCAGGCGACGCTCCATGCCCTCCGCAAGCTGTGCTATCCGCTTCTGAGCATCTCGTCGGTCCCCAAGCCCCTCTGCAAAACCAAACCAGTGCTTCTTCTTAGAAACGACTATGGGGTCCGCAAAGGCAGAGTAGTCGTAAGAAACTTTCGCACCGCCCGCATTTTTTCGGCTCATTGGAAAAACCCGCATCGATTTACAGTTGAGGCCCACTCTACAACCTGTTCGGCAGGCAGGCAACCGAAGGTCTTGCGTTTCCGGAAGGCTATCATCCGGTTTACGCAGGCGGTCTGGTGCTATATATTGTGCGGCCAAGCACTTTCTGGAAGCAAATGCAGATGGCCCCAAGCAAATACAAAACCGTTTCCCTTTTTTCCGGGGCGATGGGATTGGACGTGGGCCTGCATCAAACAGGCAGATTCGAGCTACTTGCTTGCGTCGAAAAAGTGCCGTCATTCTGCGACACGATCAGGCAAAACATCCGCCTTGGAAACGTCCCTAGCGATTTGAAGGTCTACCAAGCAGATATTTGTGACCTTGATCCGGAAAGGCTTCTCTCAGAATTAGGCCTTGCTCCAGGGGAGCTAGATCTCCTCGTTGGGGGGCCTCCATGCCAGGCTTTTAGCACTGCCGGAAAGCGCGCAAGCGTCCAAGATCACCGAGGAACGCTCCTCTGGCAATTTTTACGGTTTGTAGAAGTGCTCCAGCCGAAGATGTTTCTAATGGAGAATGTGAGGGGATTGATTTCGGCGGCGCTTCAGCACCGCCCTATTGCCTTAAGGCCTGAAAAAGGCGGCGCACCGTTAACGGACAACGAGCTACCAGGATCCGTTGTGAGGCAATTTGCCGACGATTTGCAGAAAATAGAGACTGGCTATCATCTAGATGTATTTGAGGTGAACGCCGTTAACTACGGGGCGCCGCAGCTTAGAGAGCGAGCTCTTTTTATCGGCAACCGCTTCAACATGACCATCGACTTCCCGGACCCGACGCACGGATCAGGCGATCTGGACAGCGACCCAGTTGATCTGTTCTCGCCTCGGAAGAAGTTATCCCCTTGGCGTACACTGGGCGACGCTCTAAAGGCGCTTTGCGAAGAGAATCCTTTAGTTATGGATTTTAGCCCCCGAAAGAAGGCGTTCCTCTCGCAAGTGCCTCCAGGGGGTAATTGGCGCTGCTTGCCCGTAGAACTCCAACAGGAATCCATGGGCAAGGCTTGGTACGCAAAAGGTGGTCGGTCGGGTTGGTGGCGCAGGCTGAGCTTTGACCTACCGTGCCCAACACTTGTTACGATGCCAAATCATGCCAGCACCTCACTTTGTCATCCCACAGAGGTGCGCGCCCTGACTTTGAGAGAATACGCCCGCATCCAAGAGTTTCCTGATAGTTGGCAATTCTGCGGGAAAACCAGCGAACAGTACGCACAGGTCGGAAACGCCGTCCCCGTAAGGTTGGGTGCAGTCGCCGGGAATGTTCTCGCTAAAGCACTGGATGACGCGTATCAAAGAGATTGCGAACCACTCCCTGACACCCCTCCAGCCTATCGCGTGGTTTATGTCCAATCCCACGTTAGAACCCGTCAATGGTTTAAAGCTGGACAAATCCACGTTTGGGAGGACGGAGGGCAAGAAAACGCTGCGTATTCGCCCCCCGTAACAAAGCGTAAATCCCGGAAGCTGGCGTAGCTGCATAAATATGTTATGCGCCTAAGAGAACTGCTTGAGATAGACCACATTTTCCACGACGCTTACCGCAAACGGGAGGCTGAACTGCGTCGGCCTCTCGTTCACCTTCTCTACCGCGACCACAAGCGCGAGCTTGAGGCGCTGGAGGTCAAAAAGGCCGAGCTTGAACTTGAGCGCGAACGCCTAGACCAAGCCAAACTCCGCGCCGAGGTAGAGAAGGCCCACGCAGAAGCCCAGCGCCTCCGCGCCGAGATCGAGACTGCGGTTAATTTGAATTAACGACCGGATGCGAACGCCACGCCTGACCAGCTACACTGGCTGGTGAGGTGGCTATGCGTTGGCTTGGCTTCATTGCCTGGGTGTTGCTACTGAGTGCGTTGCAAGACGCGCAAGCGCAGGCCGCAGGTCAATGGGTGTTCTGGCTGGGCTTGGTGGTGTTCTGGCGGCAATTGGCCTGGGTGCTGATCGGCATTGCTGCCTGGCATTGGTTGTTGTCCATCACGCGCAAGCGTTCTTAGTGGTCTCAACGCTCAACTGCGTTGAGCAGCATCAGTTCAAGCGCGCCTAACTTCGTTCAGCGCCGCTTTTCACTGATGCACCTTCTCCAATTGTCATTATCTTACAGCGCGCCGAACAACGTTCGGTGCTGCTCATCGACGTGAGCGATAGCGCGAACGAGATGTAGTACTCGATCCGAGCAGAGGTCTCCCTCCCCACGCCATGCAGCAAGACCGAACCACACTTCGAGTGCGGAACGGCCCCTTGCCCGACCTCCTCAATGGAGGTGCATGACGTAGGGAGAGAAGTGGGCAACATGGCGATCAACTCGATCGTCGCGTCGGCGTGCAATTCGTTCCAGTTAAGGCGGCACCCGAATTCCTTAACTGAGGGAACGCCCCTCTGAGCAAAGCTCGTGCGGTTATGCAGGTCTTGCCTGCAAGCAATGGTGTCCTGCCTGCACGTGGCCGAACACACATTCGTATTATCGACGAGGCACCGCCGACGATACGTCCTTTCTGCGCGGGTTTCGCCAAGCGTGTTGGCGGAGTTTTCCTTCTCGCGGCATGGGGTTGACCTAATACTTTTTCGGTCGCTTACGTGTCTACGCGCCACCAGTGTATAGTGCCACCACTGTTTTGACCCCGGTTGATGTCGCCGCTATGGTACTGATTGTATTTATGCGCGGCCCGAAGGCTGCGGGCTGACTTTTTTTGCCTTCCATCTGATTTTTCTTAGCCGCCAATGTCCCGGCAATGGCCGCCGCGACGGCCTCCTCGATGGTCGCTGGCTGGTTGTTAAAGCCGATGGTGATTTTGTGCATGACCGCTTCTCCTCTCGTTGCGCTGCGTCATAAGTATTTATGGCGTACGCGTATTTGCGCGCTTCGGGGAGGGCAAAGAATTGATTTTAAAAGAGGTTTTTGAGGGTTTGCGGGACTTACAGCTTGTCGATACCCAGTTCGAATTCAGCACTGACTGGGTAGGCAAGAACAGAACCTACCTGTCCTGCGTGGCAGCACGCGACCTTACGCCCAGCGCAGACGCATTGCTGACGCTGATGCGACGCTTGCAGCGGAAGGCCGACGAAATGCGGAAGCGTTGCCAGCACAGGGAAGCGGACATACTGGCCGTGCTGGCGAAGCGGGTGTGGGAAGCAACGCTGGCAGCATACCCCGCTTGATGCGCCCGCAACAGCCCTGCGGGCTTCGCTTGCTGCTCTGAGGGAGAGGCCCCAGCAGTCTGGTAGCTGGGGACGTGTGCGGGGCGCTGTTGGCTGCGCAACCGGACGCTCACAAGACTGGCGTGCACGTCGCCATGCACGCCAGTCCGTCTTAGGCCTTCTGGGCCTTCTTGCGCGAAGCCAGCGCCGCGTTCATCGCAGCATCAAGCTCACCGGCCTTGACCGCCTCAATGACCGTCTCGATTACGCCCACCAGTTTATCGCGCCCGCCGACCTCAATGGCGTTGCTGTCCTTGCCCAGCGTCAGGACGGCGTTGGCGTAGCGCAGTTCCAGCATAAACTTTCCCTCCAACGTCACCCACCACATCGGCCGCACGCGCTTGTCCTTCTGGACCGTCACCGTGTTGCCGGTCGCGTCCTTCTCGCGCACGGTGCGGACGGCCTTGAACGCCCGGTTCTCGACCAGCGCCTTCGCCATTTCCAGTTGTTCGGTCAGGTGTTCGACCATGCGCGCCCGCATGCGCTGCTCAGGCGTTTCGTCGGCGGCACGACGCTGGGCGGTGGTCAGCTTCAGTTTGGACAAGGTAGCCATTTTGCGTTCTCCCTTCTGCTGGTCAAACGCTAACGGCCATTCCATCAAAAAACACCCGATTTATCTTTGAAAATCAGATCCGTAGATTATTGGCGCTGCCGCCTGCATACTATATAAGCCGAACCCTGAAACCGTCAGTCAACGCGGATCCCAAAGGCAGCCCAGCCACCGTGAACAGGAGAGCTTGGTATGAACGACGAATGCTTTAATAAGTGCCGAGTGTTTCTCGAAGGTCAAATTGACAAAAACCCTGAAAATAAGGAGCTTGTCTGCGCCTATGTGAAACTTATTGAGGTCAAAAGCACGCATGACAGGGAAACGCAGAAGGCCGTGATCGAAAAAGACATTCGTCAGGCTGAGTTTTCCAAGCAGTTTCAGACTGCCGTTCACACCAATGACACCCAATTCAACATCAATGCCAACAAAAATTGGGCTGAAACACAGCAAAATTGGCACAGACAGCAAGCTGGTATGTTTGGCAGCCTTCTCACCAGCCCTTACGTGACAGGCTAATTCCCGGCAGGTTCTCGGCCCCGATCTCAGGGACGCGGCGGGCGCTCTTTGCCCGGCACCAGCTTAACCTTCTTCGGCCTTAACTTGCGTGCTGGTGTACGCGCTGCCCTGCGCTTGCGCTCGGTGGCGATCAGGCCATCATGCTGGCATTCGGGCACGGGATCAGCGGTGAGAACGTCGAACTGCACTTTGTCCAGCTGCGCCTTCAACACGGCCATGTCGATAAGGTGGGCATGGAGATAGGTCTGCACGTCAGCGCCTTTGCCCATCGACCACCCGCCCATGATCTTCACAAAATCTTGCCTAGATATGGCCTGAAAAGCAGCCGTGCGCCACGTATGCCGGAAGCTGTGAGGCACTTTCAGTTCAGACCTGACATTGACCGCGTCCATCCACGCGCAGAACTCATGCCGGATGCTGCTGAAATAGCCCGCGTTACCGTAGCGCCGCACCTCGAACAGCTTGAATTGACCGGCGCGAGAGCGGACATAGTCGAGGAAGCCAAGGTCGATGAGCTTCTGGTGGATTGGCACAACGCGCTTGCTCTCCTTGTTCTTGAGCGACTTGTCACCCCAGCGCTCTGCACCAGTCCTGCCCTTTGTTTCCTTGTCGATGTCGAAGCACCAAACGCCTTTGACCTCGATGATGTCGGCCACGTCCAGTTGCGCGGCCTCGGTCGGGCGCAGACCGGCATACAACATCACCAACGGTATCCAGTTGAGCCCTTCGAGCTTGTAGGAACGCGGGAACAGGGCGTTCAGGTCGTCGGCGCTGAACAGCTCTCTGCCGTCCTCATTCTGGTCCTCGTCGTAATGAACGCTGAGGTTCAACGCCGGGTTCGCGTCGATCATCATTTCGGTAACGGCAAATTTGAAGATCGTGCCGATGCCGCGCAAATATTTGTTCCGCGTCCTCGACATGAGGCGCTCGACCTCTTTCCCAGCCTCAAGCTGCCTTTTGACCACGTCGGCAATCTTCGCGTAGGACATGCCCTTGAATTCGGGCTTGCGGTTGGCGTTCGGTGGCAGATGCACAATCACGTCTTGGACGACGCGAATAGCCTCGCGCGTAATTGATCGCACGGGCGTGTTCTTGCCCAGCACATCCAGCAAGATCGCCACCACCACGTCATAGTTGCGCTTCGTCTCCGGGTCGCGTCGTTTTTCACGCTGATAGGCATAGAAGCGTTCAATCAGCTGCGCCAATGTAACGTTTCTGGCGCTGGGCACGGCGCTGGACTGCTTCAGGCTGAGATAGGGCTTGAGGTACGCAGGCACGAGCGCGTCGGGGATGGCGTCGAGGATTTGCGCTTTGGCTATGGCGCTGAGACGCTTTCCCGAGGCCATTTCGGCCAATTCGTGCAGCTTGAATGCATCCAGCCGTCTGTCCGTCTTAACCAAACCATCGGCGTCCAAGATGGCCAACTGTGCTTCGCTGTCCGTCAGCAATTCGGCCTGTTCCCGTTTGAATACGGATCGACCGTCCAACACCTCGTCCCTGACGGTGTATACCTCGTCGCGGATGCGTTCAAACATGGACTGCTGTTGCGCGATCAGGGCAGCCTTCCGCGCCGGATCGTCCTCAAGCGCAATCTGCAATGCCAGCTTGCCAAGCTGCGTCGTCCCTTCCACCGCCTCAAAGGGATCTGCATTGGACAGCTTATCGAACTCGGCCTTGATCTTGCCGACCTCGATTGCGAGCCGTGTTTTAGCCTTGATGAAATCCGTCGTCTGCAATGAGCGGAGAATGCTGCGGTGCTGATAGAACGGCCAGAGCGGCTTCGGCACAGGAACACGGACGTAATACGTGTTCTTCTGCTTCGTCATGTACAGAGGCAGCTTTTCCTGCTTCATCTTGTCAGCATCAACAGCCACTTCAACTTTTGCGCGCGTCATTGTAAGCTGCTTTTGTTGCAAAGTCTGCAAAAATGTAAGCTCAGAATGTAAGCTCTGATTGCTGTATGCCGCAGAAAACCTAGGATTTCAAGAGCCAAAATTGCAACTAGCATTACTCCCTAAACTTGAGCCCTGGCCTCGTGCCAGGGCTTTTTTCTTGGCCGGCTAGGGCGCCTTCGGGCCAGGGCGGCAGTCCAGGTACCCCTTGTATCCAGCGTCCATTTCCGCCGCGATCGCGAAGGTCAGGGTGGCTTCCCTCATGCCAGCGCCATTGCTGGCGCCAGGAGCCGGCAGCAAGGTGGTGCGAATGGGGCCCGCCTGCAAGGTCAGGGGGCCGTCCGGCGAGGGTGGCGTGGCCGGTTGCAGATGCACCAGGGCGCCATTCAGCTTGATCACCCCCAGGCCGGATGGCCGCAGGGCCAGCACCGGGCGCCCGCTGCTGGTATAGCGGAAGCTGCAGCGCGGGCCGGGGCCCAGGGCCTTGGCGATTTCGGCATCGTTCAGGGTGGCCAGGTCCAGGGTGGGAAGATGGACGCCCTGGAGGACCTGCTCGGCGGGCAGGATACGGACGATCTCGGGCGGGCGAACGGCTTCGACGGCATCGTCCGGAGCCTCGGCGTCACCGCAGGCCGCCAGCAGGGCCAGCGGGGCGATCAGGGCGACGGGGCAGCGGCGCCCCCTCAATCCCGCGCCTCCAGGTCCGAGGCCAGATATTTCATCTCGGCGATTTCCCGCTCCTGGGCCTCGATGATCTCGTCGGCCAGCTTGCGCACCCGGGGGTCGCTGATCTGGGCCCGCTTGCTGGTCAGGATGGCAATGGAATGATGCGGGATCATGGCCCGCATATAGTCCACGTCATCCACCGTGGCCTGGCTGCGGACCAGCCAGAGGGCCAGGGCGGCCACCGCCACGCTGCCGCCGAAGATGGCCAGGTTGACCAGCCGACGGCGGTACATGCCCAGCATGAAGCCCAGCATGATCACCGCCATGCAGGCGCCCATGAGCAGGGCCATCCAGGCCCGCGTCTCGCTCCAGAACACATGCTCGGCGGCATAGGTGTTCAGATACATCAGCCCGTACATGACCACGGTCGAGGTGGCGATCATGGCAGCGAACCGCCAATAGGACATGCCTCCCCTCCCCGGTCAGTGCCCGTGCCCGCCGCCGTCGGTGCCGGCTGCGGCATAGTCCTCGGGGGTCATGGCCGGCAGGGCCTTGACGAAAGCAACGATAGCCCAGATCCGCTGCTCGTCATGGCTGGGTCCGAAGGCAGGCATCCCGCTCATGCGCACCCCATGCTTGACGATCCAGTACAACTCCTCGGGCCGCCACTCCGACGCCGCCTCGGCCAGATAGGGCGGCCGCGGGCGCATGCCGTCGGCCCAGGCCGACCGCTGCGCGCCCGGCCCCGCATGGCAATGCTGGCACATGGACTTGTAGGCCTCACCCCCCGCCGCCAGCGCCGAGGCCGGCAGCGACGGCGACGGCGGCGGCACCAGACCGTCTGCCCGGCGCTCCACCGAGTTATGCAGGGTGGTGTCGAAGGCCCAGCGGGTGAGCGAGGCATGGTCCTCGGTGGCGGCCACGTTGTAGAGGCCGCCATAGGCCACCGCCAGCCCGCTCAGGCCGGCCAGCCCCAGGAGGGCGACGGCTCCCGCCAAGGCACCGCCCAGGAAGCATTTGGTCCTCTCGTCCATGCCCCTCTAACAGGCCGGGGCGGGGCTGGTTCCCGGCTCGGTGGTCACCGCCGGCTGGACAGAGCGGCGGTCCTCGCCGCGATGGGGCAGCACCCGGCGGCGGCGGTCGGGTCCGAAGTAATGGGGGGCCTGCACGAAGGAGCGGGGCTGTTCGATGATGGCGCGCAGCCGCCAGAACAGGCCGTTGACCGACACCGGCTTGGCCAGGAATTCGGTGACGCCGGCATCGCGCGCCTCCTTGACCCGGTTCATCTCCGTATGGCCGGTCAGCATGATGAAGGGCAGATAGCGGTTTGGGCTGTCGGGGGCCGTGCGCAGGATGCGCAGGAACTGCAGCCCATCCAGCGGCTCCATGCTCCAATCGGCGATCACCACATCCACCGGAAAGTCGCCCAGCACCTTCAGCGCATCGGCGCCATCGGCAGCCTCGCGCACCATGCGCGCGCCCAGGGCGACCAGGATGCCCTTGATCAGGGCCCGCATATGCAGGTTGTCGTCCACCACCAGGAAGGAGAGACGCTCGATGGAGATCGATGCTGACATGGGCATTACTCCTCGAGAGTGCACAGCGCCCCCAGCGCCTGGCCGTCGGCGTCGCGCAGCAGTTGCCGCCGCAGTATCCAAGGCCGGCCGCCCAGCTCCACCCTGCCCTCGCCGTCGCCGGCCAGGGCGTCGGGCAGCACATCCCCGGCGGACTGGCCGAGCAGGTCCTGGGCGGCGCAGCCGAGCAGGCCGCACAGCACCCGGCTGCAGGCGGTCAGATGGCCCAGCGGGTCCAGGGTAAACGCCGGCAGCGGCAGGCCTGCCACCAGTTCCTGCTCCAGCACCAGGCTGAGCCGCATCCCTTCATAGGCGGCCAGCCGGTCACCATGGTCGCGGATGGCCAGCACCGCCGTATCCCCGCCGATGGTCACGGTAACGTCGGCGCAGACCGCCTGGCTGCCCTGCACCCCCAGCAGCAGTCCGAAGACCTTCGCCGGCTTGGACTGGGACTGGGCCTGGGCCACCAATTCGGATACGGACAGGGGCTGGTCCGGCAGGTCCAACTCCCCCAGGCGGCGCCCCACCAGATCGCTGCCCAGCAGGGCCTCGGCGGCGGGATTGGCCAGCCGGATCACGCCCTCGCCATCCACCTCCACCACCCCTTCACCCAGGGTTTCCAGAATGCGGCTCTGGCGCGCCCCCAGATCCATCAGGGCCAGGGCGTTGCGCCGGCGCTCGATGGCATAGCGGGCGGCACGGCGCAGGGACTGGGGCGTCATCTCGGCCTTGGTCATATAGTCCTCGGCCCCCGCATGCACGGCGGCCAGCCCGGTGTCATCGTCATCAAGCGAGGTCAGCACCACCACCGGCAGGCGGGGCGCCGCCGCCACCATGGCGCGCACGGTGGACAGGCCGTGGGAATCGGGCAGTGACAGGTCCAGCAGGCACAGGTCGAAGGGCTGCCCGGCCAACGCGGCCAGGCCCGCGGACAGGCGGTCCTTCCAAACCGGATGGATGCCGCCCATCCGGGCCATGAGCATCTGGACCAGCTTGGCGTCACCCGGATCGTCCTCGATCAGCAGGACCGAAATAGGTTTGTCGAGGTGAGTCATGGCGGCCTCAGGGCAGATTGACCACATCGGCCCAGTAGGTCTGCAACGCCTTCATGGCGTCGAAGAACTCGTCCAGGTCTATGGGCTTGGTGATGAAACTATTGGCGCCCGACTGGTAGCTGGCCTGCATGTCCTTGTCGAAATTCGACGTGGTCAGCACAACCACGGGAATGGCGCACAGGTCCGGGTCATGCTTGACCACGGCCAGCACCTCGCGCCCATCCATGCGGGGCATGTTGAGATCCAGCAGCACCAGGTCGGGGCGCCCAGCCTCGGCATAGGGGCCTTCGCGCCGCAGATAGGCCAGGCAGTCCACGCCATCGCGCACCACCGTGACCGTCTGGGGCAGGCCCGACGATTTAAAGGCGCGCAGGGCCAGCGCCGCATCGGCGGGGTCGTCCTCCACCAGCAGGATGGACAGGGGTTTCTGATGCTCCCTCATGATGCCCTCCGGGGCTGCTGGCCTTGCCCGGCGCTGACCGGAAAGGCGACGAAAAAGGTGCTGCCCTGGCCCGCTGCCGACCGCACCCAGATGCGGGCGCCATGATGTTGGGCAATCTTGCGGCAAACCGCCAGGCCGATGCCGGTGCCGTCATATTCGCCCCGGCCATGCAGGCGCTGAAAGATGCCGAAAATGCGCTCTTCCTGCCCCTCCTCTATGCCGATGCCGTTGTCGGAGATCGCCAGATGCCACTCGCGCGCCACCCGGTCGGCCTGGATACGGATGCGCGGCGCACGGTCCGCGGGGCAGTATTTCAGGGCATTGCCCAACAGATTCTGCACCAGCCGGTGCAGTTCCACCCGGTCACCCAGCACCTCGGGCAAGGGGCCGGTCACCAGGATGTCGGCCCCGGTTTCCTGGATCTGGACGGAATGATCCTGCAGCGCCGCCGCCACCACATCATCCAGCGACACCGGTTCGAACGGGCGTTCCTTGCGGCCGATCCGGGAATATTCCAGCAGGTCAACGATCAGGCTGTCCATGCGCTGGGCGGCCGAGCGCACATAATCCAGCATCTCGCGGCCTTCATCGTCCAGAGCCGGGCCATAGTCCCGGCACAGCAGGGTGACGAAGCTGGACAGCTGACGCAGCGGCTGGCGCAGGTCATGGGACGCCACATAGGCGAACTGCTCCAATTCCGCATTGGACCGCTGCAGGTCCGCCTCGGCCTTCAAGCGCCCGACCACGTCGTGAAAGGCGCCGGCGGCGCCGGTGATGGCCCCGTCGGACGACCGGATCGGGGTAACGGTCAGATAGACTGGCAGAGCCTGGCCGTCGGCACCCGCGAACCACTGGTCGCCGGCCCGCCGCTTGCCGTCCACCAGGGTACGGCGCACCGGGCAGTCCTGGGGCACGAACGGCTGTCCGTCGGGCCGGACCGGCAGGAAGAAGGTGGCCACCGGCACCCCCAGCACCTCGGCCTCGGTGCGCCCCAGCAGGGCCAGGGCGGCGGGGTTGATCCAGGTGCAGCAGCCGTCGCGGTCCACGCCGAACACGCCTTCGCTCAAATAGCCCAGAAGTTCGGTCAGACGACGATGGTTGGCCGCCCGCTCCTCCTCGGCCCGCTTGGCAGCAGTGATGTCCGTATGGGTGCCCGCCAACAGGGAGGGGCGTCCCATCTCGTCGCGGGCGATCACCTTGCCCCGGTCATGCACCCAGATCCACGAGCCGTCCCGGTGGCGCAGGCGATGCTCGCAGTCATAGGCGGCAAGCTCGCCAGACATGTGCCGCTGCAGGGTCTCGGAGCAGCGCGGCATGTCGTCGGGATGGACCAGCTGGCTCCATGTATTGATGGTGGTGGGCTGCAACTCCTCAAGCCGATAGCCCAGCATTTCGGCCCAGCGTTCGTTGAAGCTGGTTTCGCGGGTTTGCGGATTCCATTCCCAGGTTCCCACATTGGTGCCTTCAATGACCCCGGCCAGGCGCAGCCGTTCCGCCTCCAGAGCCTCGACCGCAGTGAAGCGGCTGTTGCCCAGACGAGTGATTTCGCGCGCCACCAACAGCAGCACCACCGTGGCCAGCAGCCCCACGCCCACCGCCAGCAGGGCCATGGCTTGCAGGGCCTGAAGCGCCGCCTCCTTGTCCTGGGCGGCACCCACCACCAGCGGATAGTCCTCGACCCGGCTTTGCGCCACCACGCGAACCCGCCCGTCGAAGGGCGACACCACCTGCAGCAATTCCAACTCGGGGAAGGCCCCCTGGCGCACCGCGATCTCGGGCAGCAGGCGGCCGCTGTCACCGGGGCTGCGTGGAAAACGGAACAGGGCCGTTCCGTCCAGATTGGCCACCAGCAGGCTGGTTCCGGTATCGGTCACCAGCCGGCCCAGATTTTCCGCCACCTGATCCACCGACAGGATCAGCACCACGGCGCCCAGAAAACGCCCGTCCGGGGCGCTGATGCGGCGGCTGAGGGCAAAGAACGGCTTGCCCCGATCAATGCGCGACTCCATGGCCCGGCTCACATGCAGGCCGTCGCCGGGGCTGTCACGGTGGGTGGTGAAATAGTCGCGGTCGCCCAGGTCGGGCTTGGCCTCGTCCCGGCTCCAATGAATCACTTGCCCGGCGGGGTCCAGGACCAGAACCTCCATGATCTCGGGATTGCCCTCCAGCCGGGCGACGATGCCGGCCTTGATCATGCTGTCGGGCCCGTGGCCGATCACCAGCTCGCGCAGCAACAGCAGGTCACGGTCGTAATCATGGATGGCGCGCGCCAGCACGGCCCGGGCGATACCGGCAGTGGCCCGCGCCCGCTGTTCCAGCTCGCGCAAGGCTTGCTGTCGTTCCTGCACGATGAAATTGACTACGCCGGACCACAGGACCAGCAGCGCCAAGGCCGCAAGGCCATTGACCACGCCCATGAAGCGCGCCCGGGTCACCGTGGGCGCGGCCTTGGCCACAGCGCACGCCCCATCGGCGGCGGACCACCCCGGGGCGACTGAATCGGAAGGGCTTTGGCAGGCAGGGGTCATGGCAAGCGCAGCGAACTGCCCTTCTCCTTGTCCCCATCTAATATTATCCGTTCGTATGCGACCCCACAAGACGTTGGGTTAATCGCCCTGCCTCGCGATTAACCGCCGCCCCCGGTCCGAACCGCACAAAAAAACGCGCCATCTGGCGCGTTTTTACATGGCAGGGTACGAGGGCCCGGCGGTCAGTCTTCGGCCGGCACCTTGGCCACCACGGCAGCCAGACCGCGCAGCAGATTGTCGCCCACCTTGCCGCCGTCACCCTCCATGCGTTGGGCAATCACCAGCCGCATGGCGTCGATATGCAGCTTGATCACATTCAGGCGCTCGTCACTGGGGGTCCCGATCTTCTCGATATAGCGGCAGAGGTGATTCCCGATGGCGGTCATCATGTGATATTCGAACGACCCGCCCTGGCCCTTGATGTCATGCGAGATGCGGAAGATTTCCTTCATCATGGCCGGCCGGTTGTCGGGCTCGGCCTTGGCCTGATCATAGAACTTCTGGATCTTGTTCAGGTCTTCCTGGACCCATTCCAGGTAGTTACCCTGCAGATTGGCGATCACCGCTTCGGCGCGCTCGATGGCGTCCAGGTCCACGCCGCCGGGTCCATAGGAAACCTTGGACTTCAGCTGGTTCGGCACCTGAATGATGAACGGTTCTTCGGCCATGCTCGCCCCTGACCCTTTTTTAACCTGCCGTTTATGAATTCAGCAGGGCGTTGATTTCGTCCTGGCTGAGCCCAGCACCATCGGGCGCCGCGCCGGCAGCCTGACCAGCCTTGCGGCGCTCCTTGCCCTTGTAATCGACCTGCCGGCGACGCCGGTCGGGGCCGAAATAGGTGGCGGTGCGGATAAAGGGCCGCGGACGCTCGATAATTGCGCGAATACGGGAATAGAGTGCCTTGGCCGAGATGGGCTTGGCAAGGAACTCATGCACGCCGGCATCCCGCGCCTCCACCACCCGGTGCATTTCGGTGTGGCCGGTCAGCATGATGATGGCGGCGAAGGGGTTCGGACTGTCCTTGCCGGTCCGCACCAGCCGCACGAAGTCCAGGCCGTCCAGCGGCGACATGTTCCAGTCGCAGATGATGATGTCCGCCGGAAAATGGCGAAGTTCCTTGAACGCGTCGGCGCCGTCGGCGGCTTCCAACACATTCTTGGCACCCAAGGCATGCAGGATGGTCTTCACCAAGGCCCGCATGTGCTTGTTGTCGTCAACAACGAGGAAGTTCAACCGTTCAAGGTTGTAACCCTGGTTGGAGTTGGCACCCGCTGCGGTGTTCATCAACCCCCTCTGTCGAGCCGTTCCCGATCGTTAAACAAAATGCCACGGTCCAGACCGCGGATCGTCACTTATACCCCCAATATGAAGTGTTGGGAAGTTGGACCATTGCCGAATATCTAGCCCTTTTGGAGAGTTGCGGCGGTGCCCTGCCCGTCCGCGACGGGCCGCAGCCGGAGCAGCACCCACTCGGGACGCATATTCAGTCGGATTCCCAGGATACTGGTGCCGATCCCCGAAGTGACATAAAGCCGCCGCCCCGCCTGTTCGGCCAAGCCATAGGCCAGCCGGCGGTCCGACCGCCCGGGCACCACCGGCGCCCCGAAGAACGGCAGATAAACTTGCCCGCCATGGGTGTGGCCAGCCAGGGTCAGGATGGCCTCGTCGGGCACCTCGGGCCAGCTGCCGGGGTCATGGGCCAGCGCCAGCACCGGCACGCGCTGGGGCCTGCCGGCCACCGCGCCCGCCCACCAGGGCCGGCGGGTGCTGTCGTCGGCCAGCCCGGCCAGCCACAGCCGGCGCCCATCCTTTTCCAGCAACAGCCCCTGGTTTTCCAGCACGCGAATGCCCTGGCCATCGAGGGCGGCACGCACCTCCTCGCCATCCCACCACCAATCGTGATTGCCCAACACCGCGATCACGCCCAGGGGCGCTTGCAGGCGGCCCAGCACCGGCGCGATCTCGGACATGGGCACCGGCGGCGGCACCCGCAGTCCCTTGTGGACGAAATCGCCGCCCAACAGGATCAGGTCCGGGCGGGCGGCATTGATCCGCTCCACCAGCGCCGCCACGGCCTCGAGGTCCCAATGGGGCGCCCCCACATGCAGGTCGGAGAGGAAGGCCACCGACAGGGCGGGCACCGGCTGCTGCCCCGGCCCGGCGGCCACCGGCAGAGTCAATTCACGCTCGGCCAGCCAGCCGGGTTCGACGCCAAAGGACCAACCGGCCAACAACCCGCCCGCCACCGCCAGACCAGCCAGCAGGCGGAGGGGACGTTTCACCAGGGAATGTCCTGGCCGTCATAACCCAGAAAGCGGCCGCTCTGGGCCATGCCGGCGCCGTCGATCACGGCGCGCATGCCGCGCACGCTCTCGGGCGGCGTCAGGGGCGCGCCGGGCCCGCCCATGTCGGTCTGCACCCAACCGGGATGCAGCAGGATGGCGGCGATGCCCCGGGGCCGCAGGTCGATGGACAGCGACTTGACCACCGCGTTCAGCGCGGCCTTGCTGGAGCGATAGGCGTAATAACCGCCCGAGCTGTTGTCGGCGATGCTGCCCATTTGGCTGGTCACATTGGCCAACAGCTTGCGCCCGCCCGCCTCCAGATGGGGCAGGAAGGCCTCGGCCATCACATAGGGGCCCAGGCAGTTGACCGCCAGCACCTGCTGCCAGTCGGCCAGGTCCACATCGCCCAGCGACTGGCGCCCGCCGAAGACACCCGCATTGTTGATCAGCACGTCGATGGGCTGGCCCGCCAGGCGGCGGGCCAGGTCCTGTACCGAGACGGGGTCGGCCACATCCGCCGCCTCCACCCGCACCCCCAGGCGCGCCAGTTCGGCGGCCTCGGCGGGGCGGCGGCAGACGGCGATCACCTGCCAGCCCTCGACCGCATATTGGCGGCAGAACTCCAGGCCCAGCCCGCGGCTGGCGCCGGTGATCAGAACTGTCGGCATCGAATGACCTCCCCGTCGTCTAGGGTCAGCCCTGGCGCTTCAGGGCGGTGACCTCGATTTCCACCTTCATGCGCTCGTCCACCAGGCCGCAGACCACGGTGGTGTTGGCCGGGCGGATGCCCTTGAAATGCTTGCCGCACACCTTGGCCACCGGCTCGAAGAACTTGGCCTCGGTGATATAGACATGCACCCGCACCACATCGGCCAGGCTGGAGCCGGCCTGGGCCAGGGCACCGGCGATGGTGGCGAAGGCCTGCTCGGCCTGCTCGACCACGTCGTCGGCGATCTGCCCGTTGGCAAAGCCCGAGGTGCCCGCCACGAACACCCAGTCGCCATCGACCACGGCGCGGGAATAGCCGGCAACCTCTTCGAAGGGCGATCCGGAGGAAATGAGCGAACGAGCCATTCTATGAAAGTCCTTTCCGAGAGAAACCCGACCTTATGGCCGGGGCGTTTTTCATCGACCGTACCTTGATTATGGCCGGCCCGGCAGGCAAGCTCTAAAGCATAGGTCATCTGGGGGAAACGACGCGGGATGGCGTCGCCGAAAAAACTACTCATCGACGAAGGCGCCGGCGACGGCGGCCTGATCGGCGTGCTGCCCAAGCCGCTGCGCCCGCCGGTGCGCCGGCTGGTGATGCGGCGCGACAAGGGCCGCGGCAAGCGGTTGATGCGCGTGGCCGCCAGCGTCTATCCGGTGCTGCGCACCATCGAGACCATTGCCATGGCCGGCGGCAAGCAGATGCTGGCCGGCAAGGAGATGGAGGAGGCCCTGGCCAATCCGCTGGCCATCGAGCGGGCCCTGATGCTGTTCCAGGTGGCGCGCGAGACCGGGCTGGTGGCCATCGACACCGGCGACGCCAAGACCACCGGCGGCAAGGTGCCCGCCTGCGGCATGTCCATCGCCGAGGCCGAAGCCTGGTTCACCGTGCTGGCGGCCGAGCGGCTGTTCGCCGAGAACCCGCAGGCCTTCGAGCTGATGAAACCCTATATCAGCCAGCGCGCCATGCTGCCCCGCCTGAAGATCCTGGCGCGCATGGACACCCTGGGCCTGGACGAACTGCAGGCCGGGCTGGGCAGCCGGTTCCGCATGCTGCTGGCCGATCGCGACGAGCCGTTCGTCGAGGCCTTGAGCCGCTGGAAAGCCTTTCAGATCCGAGCCCTGCGCGGCCAGATGGGCTCGCAGTTCATGGATCTGATCAATTGGGAGCCCGAGCGCATCCAGGCCATGGGCGAGGGCTTCCAGTGCGTCGAGCAGTTCCGCGACCTGGGCGACGCCATCCTGGAGCTGACCGACCCCGAATCGGTGCGCGCCGTGGCCCGCTGGGACAAGCGCGACATCACCGACAGGGTCAATGCCGAGCGGGCCAAGAAGGGCAAGAAGGTGATGAAGGGCCGCCGCTTCGAGACCGACATCGGCATCATGGCGCGGCTGCTGGGCGCCGAGTTCGGCCCCATGCTGCAGCGGGGCCCTGGCGTGATCGAAGGCTATTACGCCGTGCTGCTGGAACTGCGCGCCATGCAGGCCAAGGAGCGGGCCGAGCGGGTGGAACAGATCCAGCAGTTCACCCGGCGCTATCTGGACTATCTGACCGGCGACATGATGAAGGCCCTCAGCCTGGTGAACCGCGAGGCCGAGGACGTGCTGACCTTCCCCGAGATCAACAGCCTGGTGGACGGGCTGTGGGCCAAGCAAGGCCTGGGCGCCGCCTTCTTCGAAGGCCCTTTCCAGACCCCCGAGGGCGTGCAGGCGGTGCGTTCGATCGTGCATGAATTCTGCGAGATGAAACGCCGCGGCTCGGCCAAGAGCGGCACTGACATCGCCGGCATCCTCACCAACTCGGACCTGTTCGACAAATTCCTGGTCCCCTTCATGAAGAAGGCCCCGATCCGGTAGGCATTTCCGGCTCTCCGGCAGTCATTTCAGCCTGCCCACGCTCAAAAAAAATGAGCCGCCGGATTGCTCCGGCGGCTCTTTCAGTGTGCAGACAGGCTTGTCTTAGTGGGCGTGCGCACCCTCGGCGCCCAGGCCGGTCTCGGAACGGACCGACTGCGGGCCGAACGCCTCGCGCTCCTTCTTGGCCTGCTCGGAGTTGTCCATCACCGACACCAGCCAGGAGGCGATGAAGGCCAGCGGCAGGGAGACGATGGCGGGGTTCGAGTAGGGGAAGATGGCTTCCGGGTTGCCCAGGATGGTCTTCCACACGGTCGGGCCGAGGACGGTCAGCAGGACCGCCGAAGCCAGGCCGGCAAAGCCGCCCACCACGGCGCCGCGGGTTGTCAGGCCCTTCCAGAAGATGGACAGGACCAGGATCGGGAAGTTGGTGGACGCCGCGATGGCGAAGGTCAGACCCACCATGTAGGCGATGTTCTGCTTCTCGAAGATCACACCCAGGATGATGGCCAGGATGCCCAGGCCGAACGAGGCGACCTTGGAGACCATCACTTCGGTCTGCTCGTTGACGCGGCCCTTGGCGATCACGCTGGCATAGAGGTCATGCGAGATGGCCGAGGCGCCAGCCAGGGTCAGACCCGCAACCACCGCCAGGATGGTGGCGAAGGCCACGGCCGAGATGAAGCCCAGGAACAGGTCGCCGCCCACGGCGTGGGACAGATGGATGGCGGCCATGTTGTCGCCACCCAGCAGGCCCTTGCCGGCAGCCAGGTACTGCGGGTTGGTGGCCACCAGGGTGATGGCACCGAAGCCGATGATGAAGGTCAGGATGTAGAAGTAGCCGATGAAGCCGGTGGCG
>CAYOKN010000011.1:22798-23067 GCA_964404545.1 uncultured Rhodospirillaceae bacterium
CATCAGGATGTGGGGCAGGCCGGCGGTGCCGAACATCAGGGCCAGGGCCAGCGAAATGGCGTCGATGGGGTTGGTCACCAGGGTGCCCGGCTCCATGATCGCCTTGGTGCCCTTCAGCTCGACGGCGGTGGCGAACATCTTCTCGAACGAGAAGCCAAAGTTGTACAGCACCATCACCGAGATGAAGGTGGCGCCGGACAGCAGCATGATCGCCTTGATGATCTGCACCCAGGTGGTGGCCTTCATGCCGCCGAAGGTGACATAGAGCA
>CAYOKN010000011.1:23112-27240 GCA_964404545.1 uncultured Rhodospirillaceae bacterium
GGCCGAACAGCAGCTGGATCAGCTTGCCGGCGCCGACCATCTGGCCGATCAGGTAGAACACCACCACCACCAGGGCGCCGGTGGCCGCGAAGGTGCGGACCGGGGTCTGGGCCAGGCGGTAGGAGGCAACGTCGGCGAAGGTGAACTTGCCCAGGTTGCGCAGGCGCTCGGCGATCAGGAACAGGATCAGCGGCCAGCCGACCAGCCAGCCCACGGAGTAGATCAGGCCGTCATAGCCCTTGGCGTACACCAGGGCGGAAATGCCCAGGAAGGAGGCCGCCGACATGTAGTCGCCAGCGATGGCCAGGCCGTTCTGGAAGCCGGTGATGCCGCCGCCGGCGGCATAGAAGTCGGCCGCGGACTTGGTCTTGCGGGCCTGCACATAGGTGATGCCCAGGGTCAGGCCCACGAAGATCACGAACATGATGATCGCGTGGATGTTCATGTCCTGTTTGGCAACCTGGCCGCCCAGCTCGCCGGCCGCATAGGCGGCGGTGGTCAGGAACTGCAGCGCAGCCGCGCCCAGCACCGACAAGGAAAGGGTGGAGCGCTTCATCACTTGCATTCCTCGATGATCTGGCGGTTCAGCTCGTCGAACTCGGTGTTCGCACGGCGCACATAGACACCGGTCAGCGCGATGGCCGACAGGATCACGCCCACACCGATCGGCATGCCGATGGTGGTGATCGACCCTTCGGACAGGGGAGTGCCCAGCACCTTCGGAGCGAAGGCGATGGTCAGGATGAAGCCGAAATAAATGGCCAGCATGACAAGGCTGAGCAGGGTGGCGAACGCGTTGCGCTTGCGCACCAGCTCGTGGAACTTCGGATTATTCCGAATCTTTTCTTGTATGTCGTTTTGCATCTGGAGACGCTCCTTCATTACCTTCTCGTATCAACCCAGCCAAACGCCGTGGGCGATGGCCTGCCTGTATTTGCTTTTATTGGGGGCTGTTACGGCGGATCCAGCTGCTGGATGCTTGCCCGGACCTCGCCACCCCTCTTACCCGGATTATTTTTGTCGCGGCGGCATACCGGATTTAAACCGCACGGTAGAGCATGAGCTAACATAGCCGTGCTGCTTGCGTCAACAATAGTAATCTCCAATTTCAAGCCACGACCAAAGGCGTATCAGCATAACGCCTTCTGCCATAACAGTGTAAGTTGGCGTTTGCTTTTTTAATCGGCAGCGGTTTTAAAAGTCTGGAAACGAAAACTACTTGTAGTGTGCAGCGCACACCGGCAGTTGTCCGGCGAAGTTCGCCAGCGTTTACCAATATGACTACCATTAGAGTACTAGCCCCCAATCTTACGAATCGCCCAAGCTCTGCTAGAATCGCCGATGCCCATGCATTTTTTGCAATGCAAGGCCGTCTTTTCTCATGCGACCGCCCGATGTAGGGTTTTTCCATGTTCGACATAGCCCCCCTCGCGCGGATCGATAGCTTTCCCTACCGTCATCGGATCGCGGAGGTGATGGCCTCGCCGGTGCTGACCTGCCCGCCCGGCATCACCCTGACCGAAGCGGTCGAATTGATGGACCGCGCCTCCACCTCGTCGGTGGTGGTGGTGGATCCCGATGGCCGCGCCCAGGGCATCGTCACCGAACGCGACCTGTTGCGGGTGGTGGCGCAAAAACGCGGCGCCGCCTTGGACCTGTCGGTGGGCGAAGTGATGACCGCCCCGGTCTGCACCGTGCCCGGCGACGCCTTTCTGTACGTCGCCATGGGGCGCATGCTGCGCCTGGGCCTGCGCCATCTGGTGGTGACCGACAGCGCCGGCCGGCCCATCGGCATGGTGACCGGCCGCGCGGTGCTGAAGGTGCGCGCCGGCTCGGCCCTGTCCCTGGGCGATTCCATTTCTCAGGCGCACTGCCCCGAGGACATGGAGCGCATCCGCCAGTCGCTGCCGCAACTGGCCCGCGATCTGCTGTCCGAGGGTGTGGCGGCGCGGACCATCGCCGCGGTGATCAGCTCGGTGCTGCGCGATTTCACCGCACGGGCGGCGGAGTTGGCCGAGGATTCCATGCTGACCGACGGCTGGGGCCCCGCCCCGGCCCGCTGGTCGCTGCTGGTGCTGGGGTCGGGTGGGCGCGGCGAAAGCCTGCTCAGCTTCGACCAGGACAACGCCATCGTGCATCTGGGCACCGAGGCGGACGACCGCTGGTTCGAGGAACTGGCGCGCCGCCTGGCCGATCTGCTGAACCAGGCTGGCATTCCCTATTGCGAGGGCGATGTGATGGCCCGCAATCCGTTCTGGCGCCGCTCGCTGGACGGCTGGAAGACCGAGATCCGCCGCTGGGTGTTCCAGCCCGAAGGCCAGACGGTGATGAACACCGACATCTTCTTCGATTTTCAGTGCGTGCATGGCGACCGCGACCTGGCGGAGGAACTGCGCGCCTATGCCCTTGATACGGCAGCGCAAAGCTCGTTCTTTGTACAGTTCCTGGCCATCAATGTGGCGCGCATGGAGGTGCCCATCGGCATCTTCGGCGAGTTCATCACCACCCATGGCCGCCTGAACGCCAAGAAGTTCGGCCTGCTGCCCCTGGTCTCGGCAGCCCGCGCCAAGGCGGTGAAGTTCCATGTGTCGGCCACATCCACCGGCGAACGCTATGCCGGGCTGCACGCCATGGACAAGCTGCACGAGGACGACCTGGCCGGCCTCTTGGATGTGCATGAGTTGATCCTGCGGGTGATGCTGGACCAGCAACTGACCGACATGGCCAATGGCCAGTCGCCCTCGGCCCGCATCGAACCCCGCCGCCTGCCCCGCGCCGAGCAAAAGCGCCTGAAGCAGGCCTTCAAGCGCATCCGCACCCTGAAGACCATGATGGGCGGCCTGCTGCCCGGCGGCTGAACCTAGTTCGCCGGGGCGGGCCAGGCCTCGGGCCGGGCCTTCTGTTCCGTTCCGTCGTCGAAGATTTCAAACAGGCCGCGCAGGAAGCCCGGAGTCAGGGCCGCCAAGGGATTGACGGTGACCTGCGGGTCCTTGGCCTGGCCACGCATGGAGAAGGTGGCGGCAAACACCCCCGATCCCTTCTCGCCCACCAGCAGCCCGCCCAGCAGCGGGATATTACCCAGCACTGAATTCAGCGCATAGGCCGGCACCACCGTGCCCTCCAGGGCCAGCACATCCGTGTCCAAGTCGATCTGGCCCGAGGCGGTGACGCCCAGGGCGGGACCCGCGGCGCGGGCGTTCTTCACCTCCAGCAACCCTTCGGTCAGGCTGAAGGGCGCGTCCAGAGTGGTGAAGGTGATACCCTCGCCGCGCAGCAGGTCCAGCACGCCGGTGATGCCCGCCACATTCAGCAAGGTGGCCAGGGCGGGCGCATTCACCACCTGGTAATTGCTGACCAGGGCACGGCCGCGCATGGGCTCGCTGGGGTGGGAGTCGTCGATCTCGGCATCCACCGCCAGGCTGCCGCCGTTCACGTTCTCGAACACATCGAAGGCCCGGAACACGGCGCCGGCATCCTCGGACCGCACCCGCACCGCGCGGTTTCCGCCTGCCGGGTTCATGTCGAACTGGAACGGCTTGGCCCCGGGGCCGACCACGCCCTCGACCCGCATATGGCGCCATTTCTTGGCGTCCCGCGACAGGTTGGCGGTCACCCCCTGTACCAGCCCCACCTCGGACACCCAGACTTTGTCGGCTTTCAGCGACAGCCCCATGGGCGGCAGGTCGTCATCGCGCTGGTCGGCGGGGGTCGATCGGTCGGGGGCCGGCTCGTCGGGATCATCGCCCACCAGATGGGCGGCGTCGAAGCTGGTTCCCCGGAAATCCGCATCAAAGCCGCCGGTGGGCCGCAAGGTCAACTGCCCCCGTCCATCGGTGCGGCCAAAGCGGGCATTACGGAACTCCACCCGGCGCGGCTTGCCGGCGGCGAAATCCACCGACCCGTTGATGGCGGTGGCTTCGGCATCCAGGGCGAAGTGGGGCACTTCGGCGATCCGATCGTCATAGAGCTTGACCCGGGCCAGGGCGGCGCCGGCCTGCCCCGGCGGCTTCTTCCAGGCCAGGCCCGGCAGCTTCATGGCCGCCTGGGCCAGGTCGGCCCGCACCTCGATCTCTCCCTTGCCGCCGCCCAGCAGGGTGGCGGTCACGTCGGCCTTGACCGGGCCGGTCA
>CAYOKN010000012.1:0-26220 GCA_964404545.1 uncultured Rhodospirillaceae bacterium
GAACATGTGTTCCTCGCCCACCTCCTCGCAGATTTCCACATTGGCGCCGTCCCAGGTGCCGATGGTCAGGGCGCCGTTCAGGGACAGCTTCATGTTGCCGGTGCCCGAGGCCTCGGTGCCGGCGGTGCTGATCTGCTCGGACAGGTTGGCGGCCGGCATGATCAGCTCGGCGGTGGAGACATTGTAGTTGGGCACGAACACCAGTTTCAGGCGCCCGGCCACTAACGGGTCGTTGTTCACCACGTCGGCCACGTCGTTGATCAGCTTGACGATCAGCTTGGCCATCACATAGCCGGGCGCTGCCTTGCCGCCGATGATCACCGTGCGCGGCACCCAATCCGCCTTGGGATTGGCGCGGATGCGGTTATAGCGGGTGACCACATGCAGGATGTTCAACAGCTGGCGCTTGTATTCGTGCTGGCGCTTGACCATCACGTCAAACAGCGACTCCACCGACACATCCACACCCAGGCGCTGGGTGACCACCTGGGCCAGGCGGTGCTTGTTGGCCTGCTTGATGGCGGCGAAGCGGTCGCGGAAGGCCGCATCCTCGGCCAGCGGCGCCAAGTCCTGCAGCCGCGACAGGTCCTTGACCCAGCCGGTGCCGATGGTTTCGGTGATCAGCTGCGACAAGCCGGGATTGGCGGCCAGAAGCCAGCGGCGCGGGGTGATGCCGTTGGTCTTGTTGTTGATCTTGCCCCCTTCGAACCGCTCGAAATCGGCAAAGATGGTGGACTTCATCAGTTCGGTATGGATGGCGGCCACGCCGTTCACCTTGTGCGAGCCGACAAAGGCCAGATGGCCCATGCGCACCCGCCGCTCGCCGTCCTCAAGGATCAGGCTCATGCGGCGCAGCACCTCGAGGTCCCCCGGCCATTTATGGCGCACGGCCTCGAGAAAGAAATGGTTGATCTGGAACACGATCTCGAGATGGCGGGGCAGCAGCCGCTCGAACATCTCCACCGGCCAGGTCTCCAGCGCCTCGGGCAGCAGGGTGTGGTTGGTGTAGGCGCAGGTCTTGCGGGTGATGGTCCAGGCGCGGTCCCAGTCATAGTGATGCTCATCCACCAGGATGCGCATCAGTTCGGCCACGGTCAGGGCCGGATGGGTGTCGTTCAGCTGGATCGCCACATGGTCCGGCAGCTCGTCAAAGCTGGAATGGGACTTGCGGAAGCGGGCCAGGATGTCCTGCAGGCTGGCGCAGACAAAGAAATATTCCTGCTTCAGGCGCAATTCCTTGCCGCGGCTGGTGGCGTCGGACGGATAGAGCACCTTGGACAGGTTCTCGGACTCGTTCTTGTCGCGCACCGCCTCGATATAGTTGCCCTGATTGAAATATTTCAGGTTGAACTCGCGCGTGGACTTGGCCGACCACAGGCGCAGATTGTTCACGGTCTTGCCATAGCCGGGGATCGGCACGTCGAAGGCCATGGCCATGACCTCTTCGGAATCGATCCACTGGGCGCGGGTGTGGCCCTCGGCATCACGGTAATGCACCACGCGGCCGCCGAAACGCACCGGATAGATCACGCCCGGACGCTGGAATTCCCAGGGATTGCCATAGCGCAGCCAGTTCTCCGGCGCCTCCACCTGCCAGCCCTGCTCCACATGCTGGGTGAACATGCCGAACTCGTAGCGGATGCCATAGCCGAAGCCGGGCATGTCCAGGGTGGCAAGGCTGTCCAGCAGGCAGGCGGCGAGACGGCCCAGGCCGCCATTGCCCAGTGCCGGCTCCACTTCCCAGCTCTGCAGCTCGTCCAGGTCATAGCCCAGTTCGGACACCGCCTCCTTGACCGCGCCATAGATGCCCAGATTGATCATGGCGTTGGTCAGGGTGCGCCCGATCAGGAACTCCATGGACAGGTAATAGACCCGCTTGGCGTCGTGGTCGTAATAGCCGCGCTGGGTTTCCATCCAGCGTTCCACCATGCGGTCGCGCACGGTGAAGGCAGCCGCCAGGAACCAGTCGCGGCTGGTGGCGTTGATGGGGTCCTTGCCCACCGAATAGAGCAGATGGTCCTCGAGGTCCTTCTTGACCGCCGAAACCTCGGCGGCGGTGGGCTTCGAAAGCTCCACCGGCTGGGCGGACTGCAGTTCCTTGGCCTTGGCCATCTGACGCTTTTCCTTTTGCTTGGCGGCGGTACGACCGGACGGGAAACGTCGTCCCTCACCCCCGCTTCCGTCAAGACGAAAGTGGTACGCAAAAGGGGCGGCAACCCTTAGTCTCCGCCGGCTTCCCCGATCAGCACGGCCACCGGCGCGTGGCGGAATGCCAGGGCCGGAAGGATGTGCGGCACCTCCTTGCGCTGGCGAATGATAGTTTCGTGAACCGGCTCCCGCTCGTCCAGCACCGAACGGAAGCGCACGGCCCGAAGCCGCCGGGGCAGTTCGGCCGTCACCCCGCGCCACAGCTCGGGATCGGGAGGCAGGCTGGGCCCTTCGGGCGCCAGCCGCCCCACCAGCCGGGGCGCCAGCACCAGCAACACCTGCCCCCCGCCCTGGCGGGCAAAGGCCACAAGATGGTCGCGCCGCTCGCCCCGCACGGTCAAGGGGTCCAGCGTGCCCTCGGCGAACAAAGCGGGATGGCGGGCGCGCAGGTCAAGCAGCCGGCGGATCAGGTCCAGCTTGATGCCGCCGCCGGTCCAGTCGCCGCTCAAAGGCCCCTCGCCCGTCCCCTCCAACAGGGCGCGGCGCGCCTCGAAATCCACCGGGCGGCGGTTGTCGGGGTCCACCAGGGCAAGCTGCCACAGCTCGCAGCCCTGATAGATGTCGGGCACCCCGGGCAGGGTCAGCTTCAACAGAGTCTGGGTCAGGCCGTTCAGCTTGCCCAGCGCCGCCACCCGCCGCTGGAACGGCAGGAAGTCTTCCAGGAAGGGATTGCGCCGGTCCCGCTCGCAGATACGGCGGATGAAGTCGGCCACCGCCTGTTCATAGGCCTCATCCGGGCGGGCCCAGGAGGAGCGCCGCTTGCTCTCACGCAGGCTTTTCTGCATCGCCCCCTGCAACCGCTCCAGAAAGGCGTCCTGCGCGGCCCCATCGCCGTCACCGCCGCCATCACCGTCGCAGGGCCAGGCGCCCACCATGGTCTGGTACAGGAAATACTCGTCATTGGCATCGGGCGCGCCGCCGGTCTTGAAGCCCTGGTTCAGCCTGATCCAGCGCGACACCCGCTCGCGCCAGTCATGGGGCAACTCGGACAGGGCGGCGATGCGCAGGCGGGTGTCCTCGCCGCGCTTGGTGTCATGGGTGGCGGTGGCCAGCATGGCATGGGGCCGGCGCTGGCGGCAGGCCTTCCAGAAATTGGCCGGGCTGAGCCCGAACAGCCGGGGCTCGCCGCCCACCTCGTTCAGGGCGACCAGCCGGTTGTAGCGGTACAGCGCCGTGTCCTCGAAGCCCTTGGCCATGACCGGGCCGCTGTATTGCTGCAGCTTCATGGCGAAATCCAGCACCAGGGCCCGCGGATAGGCGGCGGCGCGCCCGCGCACCAGGTCGGTGGTCAGCACCCCGCGCAGGAAGGAATAGAGGTCCTCCTCGCCGCCCGCCAGCTTGCGGGCGCGGGCCACCGCCCAGTCCACATAGCGCCGGTCGGTGTCGGTGACGCGGCGCGGCGTCACATAGGTGCGATAGACCGGCAGGCAGGCCACCACCTGGCGCAGCGCCTCGCGCAGGCCGGACAGGGTATAGTCGCGGGTGCGCCAATGGGTCTCGGCCACATGGGCCAGCAGGACGGTCAGCACCCGCAGCTCCGAAGCCAGCACCGTGTCCATGATCAGCAGCTTGGCGGCATAGACCTCCTCCTCGAAGTCGGGCTCACCGCCGATCAGATGGGCATAGAGGCGGTTGAACAGCGGCTCGGCGCCGCTGTCCACCAGCAGTCCCATGACCTCGTTGCAGAAGTCGTAGCCGGTGGTTCCGGCCACCGGCCAGTCCCGCCGCAAGGCCTCGTGCGGGGCGGTGATCTTCTCCACCAGCAGATAAAGCGGCTGCTCGTCGGGACTGGCGCCGCGCATCTCGGCCACCCGGGCCTGCAACCGGCGGCAATATTGGGCTGGCTGGAACAGCCCATCCACATGGTCGATGCGCAAGGCCTCGATGACGCCGCGCTCCAGATAGTCGAACAGCTTGGCATGGGTGCGCTGGAACACCTCCAGGTCTTCCATGCGCAGGCCGGCCAGGTCGTTGATGTCGAAGAAGCGGCGGTAATTGATCTCGTCGGCAGCCACCCGCCAATAGCTGGCGCGCCAGTTCTGGTCCTCCATCAGCCGATGCAGGGTGCGGAAGGAAGCGGGGTCGCCGGCCTGTCCGTTCAGGCGCTCGGCGGCGGCCTGGGCGGCCGAGGGGCGGTCGCGCAGGCCGGCCTTCAGCTGGTCGGCCCGGCCGCGCAGGGCCTGGCGCGCTGCCCGGCTGGCCGCCCGCCCCTTGAGCGAGCGGGCCAGGTCCACCAGTTCGGACGGCAGGCCCGACCCTGACAGGATGCGGGGATAGCTGCGCGGGTCCACCGGGAAACGGTGGTCCCAATACCAGATGGAATAGCTGCCGGTCTCGGCGTCGAATTTCAGCCGAAGCTCGCCCCGCTCCAGCACCGCGCCGTAATGATCGCCCAGGAAGGGCAGCAGCACCTTGCCCGCCAGCACGCCGCGCCCGGGCCGCCAATTGATGTCGAAGGTGCCGGCAAAGGGGCTGTCCCGGCCCCATTCCAGCACATCCAGCCACCAGCCGTTGTCGGTTCCGCCCACTCCCATATGGTTGGGCACCCAGTCCAGCAGGATGCCCATGCCGCGTTGGCGCAGGGCATCGGCCAGCGCCAGGAGGTCGGCCTCGGTGCCCAGTTCGGGATTGATCTCGTCGAAGCTGACCACGTCATAGCCGTGGGTCGAGCCGGGCCGGGCCTTGAACACCGGCGAGAGATAGAGATGGCTGACCCCCAAGGCCGCCAGATAGGGCACCAGCGCCCGAGCATCCGACAGGGTGAAGCCCGCATTCAGCTGCAGGCGGTAGGTGGCGCGTGGCGTGCGGCTGGCTGGCACCCTGTCGGTCCTCCTTGGCGGGTCAGTCGGGCGGGCGGCGCTCCTGCAACAGCCCGGCCAGGCCCTGCACCCGCGCATCCCCCAATATGTCGGGAGTTTCCAGGGGCAGGCGAACCCGCCAATTGGGGTGCTGGGTGGTGGTTCCGGGCAGGTTCATCTGCAGCGAAAGGCATAAGACGTCTTCCAGCTGCACCATCATCAGGCGCGAGCCGGCGCGGGCCAGGAAGCCATGCACCGCCACGGCCAGCTGCCCGCATTGCTCGCCCGACAGGTTCGGGCCCACCGGGAAGTCCTCGGGCAGCAGCCCTTCGGCGGCCAGGGCCTCCACCAGCAGGGCGCGGTCACGCTCGCGCGCCTCGCGCTCCTGCAGGGCCATCTCGGCCCGGGGATAGAGGTCCAGTTTCTCGCGCGCATCCAGGTCGATGCCGGTCCACCAGCCGCGCAAGGACGGCAGGTCATGGGTGCCGGGCATCACCAGGCTGGCCGGCTGATAGGCCGCGGGGGCCTTGAAGGCGCCGCCGTCCTGGCGCTCGAACACCAGCACCCGGTAGCCGAACAGGTCGGTCTCGGCCATGCGCTCACGGAAACCCTCGGCCACGGTGCCCAGGTCCTCGCCGATCACCAGGCAGCGGTTACGCCGGGACTCCAGCGCCACCAGGGCCATCAGGTCATCGATGGGATAGCGCACATAGGCGCCCTGGTCGGCCTTGACGCCGTTGGGCACCCAATAGAGTCGCTGCAGGCTCATGGCATGGTCCAGGCGCAGGGCGCCGGCCGAGCGCATATTGGCCGCCAGCATGCGGATGAAGGGCTTGTAGCCGGCCTCGCGCAGGGCCACCGGGTTATAGGGCACCAGGCCCCAGTCCTGGCCGTTGGGGGCCAACGGGTCGGGCGGCGCGCCCACGCCCACGCCCGAGGCCAGCAGGCCCTGCTCGGCCCAGGCCTCGGCGCCGTCGCCGGCGATGCCCACCCCCAGGTCGCGGTACAGCCCCACGGGCATCCCGGCCTCGATCATGGCGCCGTGGGCCTCGGCCAGCTGCTGTTCGGCCATCCATTGCAGATACCAGAAGAACTCGACCCGTTCGCGCTTCTTCTGGGCGAAGGCTTGCACCGCCTCGCTTTCGGGATGGCGATAGTCCTCGGGCCAGTGGCGCCAATAGGCCAGGCCCACATCCTGGCGCAGGAAATGTTCGGTCAGCGCCTCGAAGGTGCAGAACCGCTCGGCCACCATGCCGCCCTCGGCCTGGAAGGCGCGGAAGGCCTGGCCCCGCTCGGTCTCGGCATCCTCGGCCAGATGGGTCTGGCGGAAGCTTTTGTAGCATTCCTCCAGCAGCGTCATCTTCAACGCCGCCACGGTGTCATAGTCCACCTGGGCCTGGTTGCGGGCGGTGCCCAGGCGCTGCTGGAAGCCGGGGCTGGCATAAAGCCGGCGGGCATGCAGGCTTTCCTGGAAATCGGGCAGCCGGCGCACATCCAGATAGGTGACGTTCAGGAACGAGCGCGAGGACGGCGAATAGGGGCTGAACCGGTCGGGCCGCATGGGGAACAGGGCATGCAGCGGATTGACGCCCAGGCTGGCGGCTCCAAGCTTGGCGGCGCCCAGGCCCATCTCCTTCAGGGCGCCATAGTCGCCCACGCCGAAATCCTCGGGGCTGCGCAGGGCATAGAGCTGGGTGGCGATGCCCCACAGCCCCGCGCCCTGGTCCAGCTCGGGCTGGCGCCAGGCGGTGGCCGGGGTCACGATCAGTTCGGCCTCGGCGCGCTGGCCGCCGGCGGCCAGGGCCAGACGGTGATAGCCGGTGCCGGGCTCGCCGGGCAGTTGGAAGGCGCGGCGCAGATGCTTGACCCCGCCGATCCAGCGTTCCTCAAGGAAAGGCAGGTCCCAGGGCCGCAGTTGGCCCTTGTGCACCGCCCCCATCTCCTCGGTCAGGGTCCAGTCCAGCACGCCCGCATCCAGCGGCTCGGGCAGGGTCAGGGTGACGCAGGCCGGGCCGTCCTGCTGGCGGGCCACGGTGACGGGCTCGAGCCAACGGCGCCAGGGCGCTTCCTCGAAGGCAGCCAGGCTGCGCTCGATGGCGGCCTCGTCCTCCACCGCAAAGCCCATGCCCGCCAGGAAGGCGCGCTTGGTGTCGGCGGCGACGTCGCGCCACTCGCCATAGAAATCCCACCAGCCGTCCTCGATGCCGACCGCAGCCGCGAGGCGGGCCAGGGCGTCCTGTTCGCTCATTTATCCATTTCCCCCTAGGAACCAATAGACCGACCAGGGCGGCAGCCGCTCCCCCCCATCCGGGTGGCTGTTCCAGATCAGCCGGCCATCGGGCCGGTCATTATGCAGATGTCCGGGCTGGGGCCCAAGATTGGCCATCAGCCCCAGCACCGAGCCGTCGCCCAGACGCCAGCGCGCGGTCAGCCCGTGCGGCTGGTGCAGGGCAAAGGTCGCGGCATGGCCGTCCATGCCGGGCAGGCGCGGCGCCACCTCGGCGGCGCGCAGGCGCAACAGCTCGGCATGCAGGGCCAGCCAGCCGGCATGGGGCTCGCGACCCGGCTCGGACCAGTCCAGCTTGCTGGCGGCGCAGGTGGCCTCGGCATTGGGATCGGGAATGCGGTCCACCGCGCCGGGGACCGAGAATTCCGGGAAGCTCTTGAACTCCTCGCGCCGGCCTTCGCGCACCGCGCGGGCCAGGTCGCCGGCATAGTCGCAGAAATACAGAAAGGGCGTATCCGCCGCCCATTCCTGGCCCTGCCACAGCAGGGGCGGCATGGGCGCCAGCAGGAGGATGGCGGTGGCGGCGCGCACCGCCTCGGGCGGGGCGATCTGGTGCAGCCGCTCGCCCAGGGCGCGGTTGCCCACCTGGTCGTGGTTCTGCAGGAAGGAGACGAAGGCCTGGGGCGGCAGATGGGCGCTGGACTGGCCGCGCGCCTGCCCCTTGCGATGGGGCGAGGCCTCGCCCTGATAGGCAAAGCCCTGGGTCAGGGCCCGCCCGGCCCAGACCATGGGGTCCTTGGCATAGTCCTCGTAATAACCGCCGGTCTCGCCTGTGGCGGCCACATGCAGCACATGGTGGATGTCATCGGACCACTGGGCGTCGTACAGGCCGGGCGCCAACAGGGAGGCGATATTGTCGTCGTTCTCCAGCACCAGATGCACCTGCCGCCCGGGCTCGACCCCGGCGCGGATACGCTGCGCCAGTTCCACCAGGAAATGCGGGTCGCTGTCGTCCTTGATGGCATGCACCGCGTCGAAGCGCAGCCCGTCGAAGCGGTATTCGTTCAGCCAGTAAAGGGCATTGTTGACGAAGAAGTCGCGCACCGTGGCCGCGCCCGCATCGTCGAAATTGTTGGCCTTGCCCCAGGGGGTGTGGTGGTGGTCGGTGAAGAACTGCGGCGCATAGGCATGCAGATAGTTTCCCGACGGGCCGAAATGGTTATAGACCACGTCCAGATAGACCATCAGCCCCCGGCGATGGCATTCGCGGACCAGATGCTTCAGGTCCTCGGGCGTGCCATAGGCGGCATCGGGGGCGAACAGCAGCACCCCGTCATAGCCCCAGCCCCGGCTGCCCTCGAACTCGGCCACGGGCATCAGTTCGATGGCGGTGACGCCCAGGGCCCGCAGGTGGTCCAGCTTCTCCTCGATGGCGCGGTAGCTGCCCTGGGGGGTGAAGGTGCCCGCATGCAGCTCATAGATCACCGCCTCGTGCCAGGGCCGGCCGCGCCAGTCATCGCTGCCCCAGTCGAAGGCCGCCGGGTCCACCACCTGGCTGGGGCCCGACGGATCGTCGGGCTGGAACCGGCTTGCCGGGTCCGGCACCTCGATCCCGCCGTCGATGCGGAAGCGGTACAAGCTGCCCGGCCGGGCCTTGGGCTCCACCCGCTGCCACCAGCCGTCACCCTGGGCCCGCAAGGGATGCGGGCTACCCTCCAGCATCAGTTCCACCTCGGTGGCGGCGGGCGCCCACAGGCGGAAACGGACGGCATCGTCTTGAACCTCGGCCCCGAAGGGCATGGGGTGGCGGTGGCGGATCATCGGGGGCTCCTGTGCGCCTGTCTGGAATGCAGACGCAGAAGCACCAGGGAATGTTCGCGGACCGTCACGCTGCCCTGCACCAGCCCATGGGTCAGGCCGCCCCGGGCCGCCGTATCCACCAGGATCTCCCAGGACCCGACCCCCAGTTCGGGCGGCAGCGCATAGCTGATGGGCTCGTAGCCGGCGTTGAAGAAGGCGGCCAGCACGTCATCCACCACAGGCTCGCCGCTATCGGGGTCGAACAGCCCGGTATCGCCGCCCAGCACGAAGCCCAGAGAGCGCGCATAGGGGATGGACCAGTCCTTTTGCTCCATCTCGCGCCCCTCGGGCGTGATCCACAGGATGTCACGCCGGCCGGTCAGTTCGCACAGCTTGCCGGTGAAGAACCGCGCCCGGCGCAAGGACGGATGCCGGTGGCGCAGTTGCGCCAGCACCTGGGTGAAGTGCAGAAGCTCGGCGTCGGCGGTGGACCAGTTCATCCAGGACAAGGGATTGTCCTGGCAATAGGCGTTGTTGTTGCCCAGCTGGCTGCGCCCCTGCTCGTCGCCCATGACCAGCATGGGCACGCCCTGGCTCAGAAACAGCGCGGCCAGCAGATTGCGCACCTGGCGGTGGCGCAGGGAAATCACCGTCGGGTCGTCGGTGGGCCCCTCGACCCCGCAGTTCCAGGAATAATTCTCGTCGGTGCCATCCTGGTTCCCCTCCAGGTTGGCTTCATTGTGCTTGTGGTTGTAGGACACAAGGTCGGCCAGGGTGAAGCCGTCATGGGCGGTCAGGAAATTGATCGAGGCCCAGGGCCGGCGCCCGCCCCAGCCATAGATATCGGACGAGCCGGTCAGGCGGCTGGCCACCTCGCCGATCAGGCCGCCCTCACCCCGCCAATAGCGCCGCACCGAATCGCGGTAGCGGCCGTTCCACTCCGCCCAGCCGGGCGGGAAGCCGCCCAGGCGGTAGCCGCCGGGGCCGATGTCCCAGGGCTCCGAGATCAGCTTGGCCCGCGCCAGCACCGGGTCCTGGCGCACGGCGTCCAGAAAGCCCGAGCCGGGGTCGTAGTCGGGCCGCTCGCGGCCCAGGGCGGTGGCCAGGTCGAAGCGGAAGCCGTCCACATGGAATTCCTCGACCCAATAGCGCAAGGAATCCATGACCATCTGCAGCACGCGCGGATGCTCCAGGTTCAGGACATTGCCGCAGCCGGCAAAATTCTCGTAATAGCGTTCCTGCCCCGGCACCAGGCGGTAATAGCTGGCATTGTCGATGCCCTTGAAGGACAGGGTCGGCCCCAGATGGTTGCCCTCGGCAGTGTGGTTATAGACCACGTCCAGGATCACCTCGATGCCGGCGGCATGCAGGCTGCGCACCATGGTCTTGAAGTCGCCATGGCTGCTGGCCCGCCAATAGCGGGCATCGGCGGCAAAGAAGCCGATGGGGTTGTAGCCCCAGTAATTGACCAGCCCCTTGGTCACCAGATGGCGCTCGTCCACAAAGGCATGGACCGGCAACAGCTCGACGGCGGTGACGCCCAGCTTGACCAGATGCTCGATCACCGGCGGCTGCGCCAAGCCCAGGAAGCTGCCGCGCAGGGGCTCGGGCACGCCGGGATGGCTCTGGGTCATGCCCTTGACGTGCAACTCGTAGATCACCGAGTCCGAGAAGGCATGGTCGGGCCGGCGGTCGTCGCCCCAGGTGAAAGCGGTCTCGGCCACCCGGCATTTGGGCATGAAGCGGGCATTGTCGCGCTTGTCGGGAACCAGATCGGTGCGCGGGCTGTCGGGGCGGAAGCCGAAATGGGTCAACGACCATTTCAGGCTGCCCTCGTAATCCCGGGCATAGGGGTCCAGCAGCAGCTTGGCCGGGTTGAAGCGGTGCCCGCGCGCCGGATCATAGGGGCCGTGCACCCGGTAGCCATAGACCAGGCCGGGCCGGGCATCGGGCAGATAGCCGTGCCACACCTGGTCGGTATATTCGGGCAGGGTGATGCGCTCCAGCTCGCGCGCGCCATGGGCGTCGAACAGGCACAGCTCCACCTTCTCGGCATGGGCCGAGAACAGGGCGAAATTCACCCCCTTGCCATCCCAGGTGGCGCCCAGGGGATGGGGCTTGCCAGGCCAGACGCGCGCACGCCGCATCGAGGGTCAGCGCCTGGGCTTCAACAGCACGGTGGCCAGGGGCGGCAGGGTCAGGCACACGGACCAGGGATGGCCGTGGCATTCCACCTGCTCGGCCTCGACGCCGCCGTTGTTGTGGACGTTCGAGCCGCCATACCATTCGCTGTCGGTATTCAGCACCTCGGCATAATGGCCGGGACCCGGTACTCCCATGCGGTAATTCTCGCGCACCAGGGGGGTGAAATTGCTGACCGCCACCATGAAGTCCTGCGGGTCCTGGGCCCGACGCACCCAACTGATCACCGAATTGTCGCGGTCATTGCAGTCGATCCAGGCAAAGCCGTGCGGGTCGCTGTCCAACTGATGCAGCGCCGGCTCGGCGCGATAGAGCCGGTTCAGATCGCGGATCAGCTGCTGGACGCCCTGATGGGACTTGTGGTCCAACAGATGCCAGTCCAGCGAGGCATCGTTGTTCCATTCATGGAACTGGCCGAACTCGCCGCCCATGAACAGCAGCTTCTTGCCCGGCTGGGTCCACATGAAGCTGTAATAGGCCCGCAGATTGGCGAAGCGTTGCCAGTCATCGCCGGGCATGCGGCCCAGGATGGACCGCTTGCCATGCACCACCTCGTCATGGGACAGGGGCAGCACGAAGTTTTCGTGGAAGGCGTAGAGCAGGCCGAAGGTCAGGTCGTCGTGGTGATAGCGGCGATGGATGGGCTCCTTGCTCATATAGCGGAGCGTGTCATGCATCCAGCCCATATTCCACTTGTAGCCGAAGCCCAAGCCCCCCAGATGCACCGGCCGCGACACCATGGGCCATGAGGTGGATTCCTCGGCGATGGTCATGGCGCCGGGATGCTCCTGATAGACCAGCGTGTTCATGCGGCGCAGGAAGTCGATGGCTTCCAGGTTCTCGTTGCCGCCGAAGCGGTTGGGCACCCATTCGCCCTGCTCGCGGGAATAGTCCAGATAGAGCATCGAGGCCACCGCATCCACGCGCAGCCCGTCCACATGATATTTGTCCAGCCAGAACAGGGCATTGCTGATCAGGTAATTGACCACCTCGTTGCGGCCGTAATTGTAGATCAGCGTGTTCCAGTCCTTGTGCAGGCCCTGGCGCGGATCGGCATGCTCATAGAGGTGGGTGCCGTCGAAATAATGCAGGCCGTGCGGGTCCTCGGGGAAATGGCCGGCCACCCAGTCGATGATGACACCCACGCCGCGCTGGTGCATGCGGTCCACGAAATGGCGGAATTCGTCGGGATTGCCAAAGCGGCTGGTGGGCGCATAAAGCCCCACCGGCTGATAGCCCCACGAGCCCGAGAAGGGATGCTCGTGCACCGGCAGCAGCTCCACATGGGTGAAGCCCAGATCGGCGCAGTAGTCGGCCAGCTGGTCGGCCAGCTCGGCATAGCTCAAGGGCTGGTTGTCCTGGCCCCGGCGCCAGCTTTCCAGATGCACCTCATAGATGCTGATGGGCGCGCCGCGCTCGGCCGCCTGGGCGCGCCGGGCCATCCATTCCTGGTCATGCCATTGGAAATCGTGGATCTGCCAGACGATACTGGCGGTGCGCGGCGGCTTCTCGGCATAAAAGCCATAGGGGTCTGACTTCAGGGGCAGCAGGTTCCCATGCGGCCCCAGGATCTCGTATTTGTAGAGGGTGCCCTCGCCCAGGCCGGGGATGAAGATTTCCCACACGCCCACGCCGGGATGCTTGCGCATCACATGCACCCGGCCGTCCCAGTCGTTGAAGTCGCCCACCACCGAGACCCGCTTGGCATTGGGGGCCCAGACGGCGAAGGTGACGCCCTCGACCCCTTCCAGCGTGGCCAGATGGGCGCCCAGCCGCTCGTAGGAGCGCAGATGGTTGCCCTCGCCCAGCAGATGCAGGTCCATCTCGCCCAGGATGCCGGGGAAGCGGTAGGGGTCGTCCTGCACCCAGTCATGGCCGTCATGGCCTTCGACCCGCAGGCGGTAGTCGCGCGGGCTGTCGGCGGGCACCTCGCCCACGAACAGGCCCCAGTCATGCACGCGCGGCAACTCGGCCAGCTCGCGCCCGTCGGCGGTCACCGCCCACAGGCGCCGCGCCCTGGGCACATAGGCGCGCACCGCCAGCCCGCCCTTCAGCAGGCCGTGCATGCCCAGATAGACAAAGGGGTTGCCATGCTCGCCCCGGACGATGGCCTCCTGTTCGGCCAGCTCGGGGTTGACGGCGGGCGGTTTCGGGGTGTTCTGGTTTTTGGCGTTGGCCATTGGTCCCTCGTTCAGCCTTCCTCGAGCATCGTCTTCAGCCCCCGCAGGGGGATCGGCAACCATCCCGGCCGGTTGGCGGCCTCATAGGTTACCTCGTAGCAAGCCTTCTCCAAGACGAACATTTTGAGAATGTTGTCAAACTGTTGAACAGTGTCAGCAGCCACCGGGCTGCCATGCACGCCGCGCATCCACTGCTCCAGGAAGGCCTGCTGGCAGCGCCGGGCCCAGCCATAGGCATGGGGCTCCAGGGTTTCCAGGCTGCCGGCGCGCACCGCTTCCAGGTGGCACAGCACGCTGCCGGCGGCATAGTCGAAGCTGCGCAGCATACCGGCCACATCCCGCACAGGCAGGTCGCGCGCCCGCCGGTCGGCCAGGGCCCGGGCAGGCTCGCCCTCGAAGTCGATGATATAGAAGTCGTTCTTGGACACCAGCACCTGGCCCAGATGGAGGTCGCCATGCACCCGGGTCTTGGTGGCCCGAGGCGCGCGCGGCACCAGGTCCGAGATGCGGCCCATCAGGCGGGCGCCGTTGTCGCGCAGCCACATGGCGCCCGGCAGCGAGGAATCGCGCACCGCCGCGATGGCCGCCAGGGCGCCTTCGCGCAGGCGGCGCTCCCAGGCCATCACATCTTCGGCCTCCACCGGCTGCGGGTCGAAGTCATGGTCGCCGGTGGAGAGGGCCAGGGCGCGGTGCATCTCGCCGGTGCGCAGGCCCATTACGCCCACCAGCCCCAGGAAATCGCCATGGGGGTCGGGCTGCTGCCCGATCTCGTCCGGCGTCATGATGGACAGGGGGTCCAGGGTGCGCAGCAGATGGTCGGTGGCCCAACTCCAGGCATCGCCCTGGTTCTCGACGAAGCCATGCATCACCGCCAAGGTGGTGGGCCGGCCGGTGTCATCCACCGCCATCATCGAGCCCAGCAGCGGCGGGGTGTTGGCATAGCCCGCCGTCTCGGTCAGGAAACGGCCCATCTCCACTTCCACCGACACCCCTTCCTCGGGCCGACGGATGATCTTCAGGATGGCCTGGCGGCCGATCATGATGCTGGTGTTGGACTGCTCGGCCGACAGCCGGCGGACGTCCATATCGGCGGCCAGCTCCTGAGCGGTCAGGGCGCGGGTGGCGGTGCAGGCGATCTGGCCGTTGGAGCCGAGAAGGTTCACCTGTTGCCGCATGCTCATCCAGGCCGCCCGGGCGAAGGCCGGGTCGAAGGTGGCGTCATACAGGGCCCCCACCCGGGCGCCCAGCCGCAGCCGCGAGAGCACCTGGGCCGGATTGTTGGCCAGCATGTCCTCGGCTTCATTGCCCCACACCGCCGCCAGCGGCAGGCAGTAATGCCGGGTCAGGCCGTCGCCCCGGGTGACCGCCACCAGGGTGATCATCCAGGCATCCTCGCCCACCCGCAGCTCGGCGTGGCGCAGCACCTCGGCGCCGGCAATGCGGCTGTCCTTGTCGGCGAACCAACGCTGATGCCTGAAATAGGCGGGCAGCACCTCCTGCTCCAGCACCCGCCGGCTGCCGCCGGCCAGCAGCGAGGTCCAGCCGTCGCGCAGCACCAGGGTCGAGAACTCGGTCAGGGTCTGGGGCATGGGCTCGTGCCAACCGGGCGCTGCCTCCTCGGTCAGCAGGAACCAAAAGAAGCCATAACCCGGCAGGGTCAGGAAGTAGGGCAGGTCGCCCACCGGCGGAAAGGCCGAATTGCCCGACATCTCCACCGGCACCCGGCCCCGGAACTCGGCCATGTCCAGTTCGACGCCCTGGGCCGCCGCCGACAGATTGGCCACGCACAGGATGGCCTCGCCCTCATATTCCCTCAGATAAGCCAGCACCTTGCGGTTGGCGGGATAGAGGAAGCGCAAGGAGCCCCGCCCGAAGGTCTTGCGCGAACGCCGCACCGAGATGATGCGGCGCATCCAGTTCAGCAAGCTGGACGGCGAGCGGGCCTGGGCCTCCACATTCACCGCGCGGTAGCCATAGACCGGGTCCATGATGGGCGGCAGATAGAGCCGCGCCGGGTCGGCGCGCGAGAATCCGCCATTGCGGTCCTCGGACCATTGCATGGGTGTGCGCACGCCGTTGCGGTCGCCCAGATAGATGTTGTCGCCCATGCCCAGCTCGTCGCCGTAATAGATGATGGGCGTGCCCGGCATGGACAAAAGCAGGCTGTTCAGCAGTTCCAGCTTGCGCCGGTCACTGTCCATCAGCGGCGCCAGCCGGCGGCGGATGCCCACATTGACGCGCATGCGCGGGTCCGCCGCATAGGTGGACCACAGATAGTCGCGCTCACGGTCGGTGACCATCTCCAGGGTCAGCTCGTCATGATTGCGCAGGAAGATGCCCCATTGGCAGCCATCGGGGATTTCCGGGGTTTGGCGCATGATGTCGGTGATGGGGTGCCGATCCTCCCGCGCGATGGCCATGTACATGCGCGGCATCAGCGGAAAATGGAACGCCATGTGGCATTCGTCGCCCTCGCCGAAATAGGGCAGCACATCCTCGGGCCACTGATTGGCCTCGGCGATGAAGATGCAGCCCGGATGGCTCTCGTCCAAGGCGGCGCGCAATTGCCGCAGGATGGCGTGGGTCTCGGGGATGTTCTCGTTGTTGGTGCCCTCGCGCTCGCACAGATAGGGCACGGCGTCCAGCCGCATGCCGTCCACGCCCAGGTCGAGCCAGAAGCGCATGGCCTCGACCACCTCGCGCACCACCTCGGGATTGTCGTAGTTCAGGTCCGGCTGGTGCGAGAAGAAGCGGTGCCAGTAATAGGCCCCAGCCTCTTCGTCCCAGGCCCAATTGGATTTTTCCGTGTCGGTGAAAATGATGCGGGTGCCCGCATATTTGGTGTCGTCGTCGGACCAGACATAGTAGTTCCGCTCGGGGCTGCCCGGCGGCGCCTTGCGGGCGCGCTGGAACCAGGGATGCTGGTCCGAGGTATGGTTGACCACCAGTTCGGTGATGACCCGCAAGCCCCGCTCATGGGCCGCCTGCACGAAGGCGCGGAAGTCCTCCATGGAGCCGTAGGCCGGATTGACGTTGCGATAGTCGGCGATGTCATAGCCGTCATCGCGCAAGGGACTGGGATAGAAGGGCAACAGCCAGACGGTATCGCAGCCCAGCGCCTGGACGTGATCCAGCCGTTCGGTCAGCCCCTTGAAGTCGCCCATGCCGTCATTGTCGGAGTCCATGAACGCCTTGACATGGAGTTGGTAGAAAATGGCGTCCTTGAACCAGTGGGGGTCGCGGTCTGACATGGTCGGGCTTCGGACCTCCCTCTAATAGCAGGGGCTGCGATAGTCCACCGAGTTCCAGACGGTCACACGGTAGATCGCGGCGGGATTGACCAGCGGGTCCAGGGTCACGGTCTGGATGGAGCCGCGCCAGAGATGGCGGCGCCCGGTCAACAGCTCCTCCACCTCGTAGGTTTCACCCTTGGGCACCCCCATGGCATCAAGCGGGAAGGCGAGGTCCGCCTCATGCGCGTCGAACGGGTCCAGATTGACCGCCACGAAGACCATGTTCGAGCGGTCCAGGGTCATTTTTCCATAGAACAGGATATTTTCATCGCTGCTGTCATGGAACCGCAGGTTTTCCAGCTCCTGCAGGGCCGGGTTCTCGCGGCGGATCAGGTTCAGGCGGGTGATCTCGTCCTTGATATGGCCGGGCCGGTTCCAGTCCCAGACCTTGTACTGGTACTTCTCTGAATTCAGATATTCCTCCTTGCCCGGCACCGCCTCGTTCTCGCACAGCTCGTAGGAGTTATAGAGACCGTAGGTGGGCGCCATGGTGGCCGCCAGCACCAGCCGGATCAGGAAGGCGGGCCGCCCGCCGGTGACCAGGAAGGGCGGCAGGATGTCGGGCGTGGTGGGAAAGAAGTTGGGCCGGAAATAATCCCGCCCCGGCCCCTCGGCCAGCTCGCGGCCATAGTCGGCCAGCTCCTGCTTGAAATTGCGCCAGGTGAAATAGGTATAGCTCTGGGTGAAGCCGGCCTTGGCCAGCAGATGCATCATCTTGGGCCGGGTGAAGGCCTCGGACAGGAAGATCACTTCGGGATGGTTCTCCTGCACCCGGGCGATCAGCCATTCCCAGAAGGCAACCGGCTTGGTGTGCGGGTTGTCCACGCGGAAGATGGTCACCCCCTGCTCGACCCAGAACAGCACCACCCGCAACAGCTCGCGCCACAGGTCGCCGGCATGGCCGCCGTGGAAATTCACATTGACGATGTCCTGGTACTTCTTGGGCGGGTTCTCGGCATATCTGATGGTGCCGTCGGGCCGGAAGACGAACCAGTCGGGGTGGTCCTTGATCCAGGGATGATCGGGCGCGCATTGCACGGCGAAATCCAGCGCCACTTCCAGATTCAGCTGGCGGGCCCGCTTCACGAAGGCCCGAAAGTCCTCAAGCGTGCCCAGGTCAGGATGAATGGCGTCATGCCCGCCCTCGGCGGCGCCGATGGCATAGGGACTGCCGGGATCGTTGGGGCCGGCGGTCAGGCTGTTGTTGGGGCCCTTGCGGTGCTTGCGGCCGATGGGATGGATGGGCAGCAGATAGACCACGTCGAAGCCCATGCGCTGGATTTCCGGCAGCCGCTTCTGGGCATCGTGGAAGGTGGCGGACCGGGCCGGGTCCGTGCCCTGGCTGCGCACCATAAGCTCGTACCATGCGCCGAAGCGGGCCAGCGGCCGGTCCACGATCACCTGCAGCACCCGGCCAAAGCGGGTGGCATGGGCACGGTCGGGCAGGCGGGCCATGATCCGCCGCACCACCGTGGACAGCATCAGGTCTGCCCGGTCCTCGTCGCTGGCCGAGCGGTCCAGGTCGGCCAGAATGCGCCGCAGCCGTTCGGCCTCGTCGCCCGAGGCGCGGGCCAGGGCGCCGTCCAGCTGATGCCGCCCCTCGGCCAGTTCGAGGCCGATGTCCTGACCGGCTTCGCGCTTCTTCAAAGTGTCCGAACGCCAGCTCGCGAAGCCGTCGCGCCAAGACTCGACGGTGAACAGCACCCGGGTGTTGCGGGTCAGCGGCACCCGCCCCACCCAGCGGTCATTGTCGGCCAGATGCATGGGCACCTCGGACCAGCCGGCATCCTCGCGGTGCTTCCAGCGCACCACGGCGGCCAGCTTGTCATGGCCCTCGAGCAGGATGTCGGCACTGACCTCCAGCAGGTCGCCCACCTCGCGCTTGACCGGATAACGGCCGCACTCCAGCTGCGGCTGCACATCCAGGATGGTGACCGATCCTTGCGCCACCGCCTCGGCCAGGGGGTCCACCGGATCCGCGCTCATCAGGCCTCCTCCTCCACCGCTCATGGGGGTTGCGAACAGCCGCGCCTCCACCGGCGCCAGGGCCAGCCGGTCGGGCAGCGCCCCGCCCGGCCCCTGAGGCGTGGCATCAACCAAGGCGGAGGGCTCGAAACCCTCGCGGGCCAGCAGGCCTTTCAGATCCAGCTCCTGCGGCTCCGCGCCCGCATTCAGCACCAGCACCGCCGCCTGTCCCTGCTGACGCTTGGCCAGCACCACCACCGGCTTGCCCTGGGGCGTTAGCCGCTCGATGGCGGCCTCGGTGTTCAGCACCGGCAGGCCCGCCTTGGCGCGGTTCAGCGCCCCGATCCAATCCGACAAGTCGAAGGCGGGCCGGGCGGGCCAGTCCTCGGGCCGGGTCTGCACCACGTCCAACCGCTTGGCCGCGCCCACCTCATAGCCCATAGGCATCATCCAGCCGGCCGAGATGAAGGCCGACAGCAGCGCCTGGCGCCGGTAATGGGCGGGCGCATCCACCCCCGCCGGCAGCTCGTTCACCAGCCGGTCGGTGTCATGGCTTTCGGGAAAGGCGATGCTGGGGGCGATGGTGCGGAACTGGTTGATCTGGTCCAGCAGCCAGGGTGCCTGGAAGTCCCACCATTTGGCCGAATTGAACAGATAGTCGAAGCCGGCCGAGGCCAGGGCCTCGACCTGCTCGGTGGTGCAGCCCAGGGTCTCGGCGAAGAACAGGCAGCCGGGCCGGGCCTCGCGCACGCCGGCGATGATGATGCGCCAGACATCAGCCGGCACCTTGTAGGCGGCGTCGCAGCGAAAGCCGGCGCAGCCCAACTGGGCATAGTGAACCGCCAGCCCCTTGAACCATTCGGCGACGGCATGGCGGTGCGGGCCGTCATAGTCGATCTCGGCCAGGTCGCCCCATTCGGTGATCAAAGTGGGGTCCACCGGGTCCACGGCATGGGGTGGCAGCAGCTCGCCATCGGGCTTGCGCATATAGAATTCCGGGTGCTCCTGCACCAGCAGGGCATCCTTGCTGGTGTGGTTCACCACCAGATCCAGCATGACCTTGATCCCCTCCCCAGAGGCCGCCTGCAAGAAGGCGCCCAGGCGTGCGCCGGCCGGCTGGTCGGACTCGCCCTGAACCAGGGGATGCAGCCGGTAATAGTCCTTGACCGCGTACAGGGACCCCGAGAAGCCGGGATAAGATACGGGGTTCAGATAAATCCAGTCGAACCCCAGGGCGCGGATGCGTGGCAGGTGGAACTGCCAGCGGTCAATGGAACCGGCGAGCAAGGGGAAAAGGTTGTAGATGCGGGGCCCATTCGCCACGCCCGTCTCCTTTTCTCTGACCTTAGACGTTCGGTTCCCCCCATGTTTCCACAGCTGCCAGAGGTTTCAACCCCTGAAAGCCCGGCAGGGCCGATCCTAGACCGGGGGATAGTAACCGAATCGCAGGCTGGACACCGGATGGAGAAGCGTCTAAGAAAGCGACCCGCGCGGACAGTATTAATCCTTATGAAAAATAAGGAAATATTCGCGCGGATAGAATACACATAAGAGCGGAAGGGATATTCTTCATCATGTCCGTGACTGCGAAGACGCTTGGCGCCCTGGTGATTGCCCTGCTTGGCTTGGTGGCTTATGTCTCCACCCATGCATTTGGGATTTATGTCCTGTTCTATTACGCCCTGCCGGCGACCTTTGCCATGCTGGGCCTGATCATCTACTTCTCGGCCGTCGCTCCGGCCGAGGAATGATCGAAGGGGGCCAGCCCCTTCCCTCACGGCTTTTGTGGACATTGCGCCCACGGTCATGGTATCTCCTGGGGACACGTTTCTAGGGGTGCCTTCCGTGCGCGTGCTCATGCGCCGGCCGGCCCGTCAAAGCTGGAGGAATGCGCATGTCTGTCACCGGTAAGGTTCTGGGGTCGCTGATCCTGGCCGTGGTCGGTCTGGTGGTTTATCTGAGCACCTATGTGGGTGGCGTGCTGGGCATCCCGGTGCTGACCCTGCTGTTCTGGTATGGCCTGGTCGGCACCTTCGTGATGCTGGCCCTGGTGGTCTATATCAGCGCCATCGGCCAGGACGAAGAGTTCCAGCCCTGATCCGCTGATCCCAGCGATCTGACGAAAACGCCGCGATGGCCACCATCGCGGCGTTTTTTCGTTTCCACCCCCCCCTGTGTCTCCCTGCCCCGTCCGGATGAGCCCACCCCCGCCTTACGGAGGATGTGCCAAAGAGCCCCGCCGTCCCGGAACCGCTTCGCTAGAGTGGGCGTTGCCCATCGGAAGCCAACGAACAGGGAGAAGCAGCCATGGCAAAGAAGGACACCACCACCAGCCGGGCCGGCAAGGCCGCCGACGAGGGCCTGAAGACCGCCCAGGATACGGCGCGGCAGGGCGCCGAGAGCGGCAAGGCCGGCTTCGACGCCGCCGCCGACGCCAGCCTGACCGGGCTGGAGCAATTGCGCCGCAGCCTGTCGGGCACCGACCGGGTGCTGGGCCAGGTGGCCGGCAGCATGGATGACGAAATGACCGTGATGATGCAATCCAGCGCCCGCGTCGCCCAGGGCATGCAGGAAATGACCCTGCATATGGTGCAGTACGCCCAGGAGCAGATGCGCAAGAACCTGCAACTGGCCTCGGACATGATGGAATGCCGCTCGGTCGAGGACATGCTGGCGGCCCAGCGCAGCTATATGCGCGACAGCATGGACGGGCTGCTGAACGAGGGTGGCGCCATGCTGCGCCTGTCCAGCGACCTGGCCCGCCAGAGCCTGCCGCCCCAGACCCTGTTTCCGCCCGGCAAGCGGGAGTAGGCAGGCCAGGAGAGCCCCCTCCCCCTCACGCCTCCTTGCGGCCTCGGGGCTTGCGGCTGGTCTTGGGCTTGGCCTTGGGCGGCGGGGCTTCTTCCTCGGGCTCGGCGGCTTCGCCGAGGGACCGCTTCAGGGCGTCCATCAAATTGACCACATTGCCGGGCCGGGTGGGCTGCACCACCTCGGGTTCCGCGCCGGCCAGCTTCTGGTCGATGATCTGCTGCAGCGCCTCCTGATAGCGGTCCACGAATTTGCTGGCGTCGAATTCGCCCTTCTTGCGGGCGATCAGGGTGGCGGCCACCTCGATCTCCTCGGGGTCCACCGCAGGTTCCTCGTCCAGGTCGGCGAACATGCGCCGGGCGCTGCGCACCGCCTTGGCCGGGTGCAGGGTGAACAGCAGAAAGCCCTTGTCGCGCACGGTCACCGCCACCAGCCGCTCGCGCCCGCTCATCACCACCCGGCCCAGGGCCGCCATGCCTTCCCGGCGCATGGCCTCGCGCACCACCACAAAGGCCTCCTCGGCCACATCGCCGTCGGGCACCACATAATAGGGGCGGTCGAAATAGAGCGGGTCGATGTCGGCCAGATTGACGAAGCTGGTCATCTCCACGGCCTTGCGGGTGTCCAGCCGGACCTTCTCGAAATCCTCGTCGGTCAGGATCACATAGCGGCCCTTCTGGTATTCGTAGCCTTTGACGATCTCGTCCTTGGTCACCTCCTCGGCGGGCGCCTCGTCCCCTTCGCCGTCGCCGTCCCGACCGGGCACCACCTTCTTCTCGCGGATGGGCTGGCCGCTCTCCTTGTGAATCTGACGGAAAGACAGCTTGGCCGAGCTGGAAATGGCGGGATAGAGCGCCACCGCGAAGCTGACCAGCGACAGCCGCATATGGCCTTTCCAGGTGGGACGGGCGGCGGGCATCAGGGCTCTCCCGGCAGGGCCTGCGCCAGCTGGGCCATGCCGGCCCAGGGATCGCGGTCCAGGCTGGCCAGCCGGCGCGGCAGGGTTTCCACGGTGAAATGATCCGAACGCAGCCCGCTGCCCAGTTCCTCCCAGTGCAGCGGGACCGACACCGGCGCGCCGTCGCGGGCCCGCGTGGAATAGGGGGCGACGGCGGTGGCGGTATATTGGTTGCGCAGATAGTCCAGATAGATGCGGCCCTTGCGCCGGGCCTTGGTCATCACCGCCACATAGCGGTCGGGCCGGTCGGCGGACAGACGTTCGGCAAAGGCCTTGGTCCAGGCCTTGGCCTGGTCCCAATCGGGGCCGGGCGTGATGGGCGCCACCACATGCAGCCCCTTGCCGCCGGTGGTCTTCAGGAACGAGACCAGGCCCAGGGCGGACAGGCGGTCACGCACCTCGACAGCGCCCTCGGCCACCCGGTCCCAGGGCAGGTCGGGGTCGGGATCCAGGTCGAACACCAGCCGGTCGGGCTGGCGCAAGGCCGGGGCGCGGCAGCCCCAGACATGGATTTCCAGCACCCCGAACTGCACCAGCGCCATCAGCCCGTCCAGGTCCTGCACCGTCATCATGGGCTCGGGATCGTCGGGCAAGGCCAGGGCGCGCACGCTGTCGGGCATGCCGCCCAGCTTGTGGCGCTGATAGAAGCATTTGCGGGCACTGCCCTGGGGGCAGCGCACCAGCGACAGCGGCCGGTCAATCAGATGGGGCAGGACCCAGTCGGCCACTTGCAGATAATAGGCGGCCAGGCCCCGCTTGGTGATGCCCTGGCCGGGCCACAGCACCTTGGCAGGGCTGGTCAGGCGGAACTCGGCCAGCCGCTGATCCAGCCCGGCCTGGCCCTGGGCGGCGGGCTCGGCTTCACGCACCACCTCGGACGGCGCCTTGTCCAGCCGCAGGCCCTTGAAGCTGGGATGGCGCAGCTGGCCCTCGCGGGTCCATTCGGTGAACTCCACCTCGGCCACCAGCCGGGGCTGGACCCAGCGCACGGCCTTTTCGCGCGGCGGGTTCAGGACCGGCGGCGCATCCGCGGCCAGCCCTGACAGCCGCTGGTCCAGGTCGGCCAGGACGCGTTCGGAAAAGCCGGTCCCCACCTTGCCGGCATAAACCAGGCCGTCTGCGCCGTTCACCGCCACCAGCAAGGCGCCGATGCCCGAGCGCGCGCCCTGGGGCGGGGTGCTGCCCACCACCACGAATTCCTGCCGGGCGGTGCATTTGGCCTTCAGCCAGTCCTTGCCGCGCCCCGCCCGATAGGGCCGGTCGCCACGCTTGGACACCACCCCTTCCAGGGCGAAGGAACAGGCCTTGGTCCGCACCTCGGGACCCCGTCCCTGAATATGATCGGATAGCCGCAAGGGGTCGGGCTGGCCGTGCAGCAGCCGCGCCAGCCGCTCCTTGCGCTCGGTCAACGGCAGGCCGGTCAGGTCGCCCCCGTCCAGATAAAGCAGATCGAACAGCACATAATGCATGGCGCCGCTCGCGCCTTCGGACAGCGCCTCCTGCAAGGCCCCGAAGCGCGAGGCGCCCGAAGCGTCGAACACCACCGCCTCGCCGTCCAGCAGCGCCGAACGGCAGGGCAGCCCTTCCACCGCCTGGGCCAGCCGGCGGAATCTTGGGGTCCAGTCATGGCCGTTCCGGGTGAACAGGGTGGCGCGACCGTCCTCGAGCCGGGCCATGATCCGGTAGCCGTCCAGCTTGATCTCATGCAGCCAGCCCTCGCCCTCGGGCGCCTCCTCGGCCAGGCTGGCCAGTTGCGGCCGGGCGTCGGGCCAAGGCTCGCGGCTGCTCCACACCGCGTCCCGCTGCTCGGCAATCTGATCCATGGAGCGGCCGGACTTGACGCTGCGGTCCTCGGCCAGCGGATCCTCGCTTTCCGAGGCCTGGTCGTCCCGCTCCTTGACCAGCAGCCAACCGGCCTTGCCTTCGGCATCCTTCTTCGAGCGCGGCTTCAGCCTTACCAACGCCCAGCCGCCCTGCAGCTTCTCGCCATGCAGACGGAATTTCAGCACCCCCTTGGCCAGGCCCTCACGCGGGTCGCCCACCGGCTCCCAGCAGCCCCGATCCCACAGCATCACGGTGCCGCCGCCATATTCACCCTTGGGGATGACGCCCTCGAAGTCGCCATAGTCCAGGGGATGGTCCTCGGTCTGCACCGCCAGGCGCTTGTCCGCCGGGTCCAGGCTCGGCCCCTTGGTCACTGCCCAGCTTTTCAGCACTCCGTCCAGTTCCAGGCGGAAGTCGTAATGCAGCCGCCGGGCGGCGTGCTTCTGGATGATGTAGAGCGGCCCCTGCCGGCCAGGGCCTTCCCCGGCCTCGGGCTCGGGCGTCTTGGCGAAGTCGCGGCGGCGGCGGTATTCCTCGAGTCCCATGCCCCATGAACAGCCGGGCCGGGGCGCGGGTTCCGGGGCCGCGGCGGGGCGGCGGGCCTGCCATGCCCCTAGCCCGAAAGAATAGGGGACGCCTCCCCCCTGGCCTAGGGCCTCTGCCCAGGCTGATTACGCGGCAAAGTCCTGTAGTCTCTGGCCCACAAGCCCCTCCGGCATCCCCCAAATTGGGCAGAGGGAGAGCACTGCAAATGAGCGACAGGAGACAGAAGATGACCGCCAAGACCAACGGTTCCGCCGCCCCCGCCACCCCCGACTTCGGCAAGCTGGCCAGCAGCATGATGAGCAACTGGCAGGCGGTGAACAGCCACCTGATCAATTTCGCCCAGGTGCAGTTCCAGAGCAATCTGAGCGCGGCGCAAGAGCTGCGCGCCTGCACGTCGCCCCAGGACATGATGGATTTCCAGATGCGCCTGGCCCAGAAGAACTACGAGTCCTGCATGGACGAGGCGCGCCAGATCGGCCAGATGCTGGCCCAGATGCAGGCCGAGGCCGTGCAGGCCATGCAGGCCCGCTGATCCGTCACCTCACGGCCGGGCGCACCAGCCCGGCCCCCGGGTGATGCATGCCCGGGTGCCATGTGACGGTGGGGCTTGACCACACACCGGCGGGCAACGCCGGGACCTAAGACTGGTGCCGTCCGACATCCTTGGCGGAAACGTCCACCGGGCGGGAGCGGTGTCGCAGCTGCTCCTGCCATTTCTTGATATAGGGCCGCATGCGCAGGTCGTTCTCGATGATGTGGTCCACCAGCCACTGCCGCAGGAAGGCGATCATCTCGCGCACCATGGCGTCGCGGCGTTCCTCTTCCTTTTCCAGGCTATAGCGTTCCAGGATGTCGGCCAGGCTGCGCACCAGGTCGCGGTGGGCATGGCGGTGGCCGTCATGGAACGGATAGCGGATGTCCAGTTGCAGCTTCTCCTCGCGGGTGAAATGCTCCTGGGTGTAGTTGAACAGGCCCAACAGAATGCGCGCCACCTTGCGGTGGTCCACCTGGCCGGCCATGGCGGCTTCGAATTCATTGACCAGGTTGATCAGATGCTTGTGGTCCTGGTCGATCTGCGGGTCGCCGACGCTTAGGGCGTCGCGCCACTGGATGGGCATCCGAATTTCCCCCCTTGCCTTTTTGGCCCGGCTCCCCCGGGCGGTGTGCCATCCCGGGCCGATTATCCATGCCGGGGGATCAAGCCGCAACTGTCACAAAGGCAGGGGTGCCTTGCCCTCTCGCAGTCCTGGTATGGGAACAGCACGATTTGACGGCGCGTTGGTCACGGGTATGCTCTTCTGCCCCGCGTCCCTCCAGGAGAGACCATGACCCGTATCGTTCCGCTGGTGCTGCTGCTGACGGCCCTGGCCGCCTGCGCCGCTCCGCCGCCCCCCCCGCCGCCCCCGCCGCC
>CAYOKN010000013.1:0-19061 GCA_964404545.1 uncultured Rhodospirillaceae bacterium
AAGCCCAGATTGGACTTGTCCACCAGCATGCCCATCTTGCGGGTGAATTCGCCATTGCCGTCGGGCAGCAGGAAGACGTTCTTGGCGCCCTGGGCCTTGCCCCACTGGAACATGACGAAGGCGTCGTTCACCGACAGGCAGATGATCTGGTCCACACCCAGCTTCTTGAACTCGTCATGGAGTTCCTCGTAGCGCGGCAGGTGCGAGGTGGAGCAGGTGGGGGTAAAGGCGCCAGGCAGCGAGAACAGGACCACCTTCTTGCCCTTGAACACCTCTTCGCTGGACAGGTCCTTCCACTCGAAGGGATTGGGGCCGCCCAGGGCCTCGTTGCGGACCCGGGTCTTGAAGATCGTATGCGGGACGTGCATGGAAAACCTCCTTGCCTGCTTTGGAAACAGGCAAGGAGGCTAGAACGGTTCCTACTTTTCGGCAAAAGCCTTTTCGATCACGAACTGGCCGGGGACGCCGTTGTGGCCTTCCTCAAAGCCCAGTTCATCCTCGAAATAGTGATGCAGCTCGGTCATCATGTTGGGATTGCCACACAGCATGATGCGGTCATCGTCCTTGCTGAACGGCGGGTTGCCCAAGTCCTGGAACAGCTTGCCCGAGCGGATCAGGTCGGTGATACGGCCCTGATGCTTGAACTCTTCGCGGGTCACGGTGGGGTAATAGACCAGCTTGTGGCGGGCCTCCTCGCCGAAAAACTCGTTCTCGGGCAGCTCGGACAGGATGAAGTCCTCATAAACCAGGTCGCGCACGAAGCGGGTGCCGTGCACCAGGATCACCTGGTCGAACCGCTCATAGGTCTCGGGGTCCTTGATGATGGACATGAAGGGCGCCAGGCCGGTACCGGTGGACAACAGGTAAAGCCGCTTGCCCGGGGTCAGGAACTGCAGCAGCAGGGTGCCCGTGGTCTTGCGGTTCACCAGGATCTTGTCACCCGGCTTGATGTGCTGCAGCCGGCTGGTCAGCGGGCCGTTGGGCACCTTGATGGACAGGAATTCCAGATGCTCCTCGTAGGGGGCGCTGACCATGGAATAGGCGCGCATCAGCGGCTTGCCCTCGACCATCAGGCCGATCATGGCGAACTGGCCCGACTCGAAGCGGAAGCCCGGATCGCGGGTGGTCTTCAGGGTGAACAGGCTGTCCGTCCAGTGATGGACGTCCAGAACGGTTTCTTCGCGGATGTTCGACATTCGACCTTCGGCAGCTGAAAGTGAGGGCCCGACCCTACAGGGCGGTTTCTTCTACCCGTCTTCGCGCAAAATAACAACAGATATTAGTTCAACATGGATTAACCACACAAACTACCTGTTATTCTTGCGACGGGGAGCAAATGGCTCCATGGGACGAAAAATGGAATCTGGGGGGCATCCTAGGCAAGTCCTAAGTGACGAGGCTCTTGCAGTGCGCAGCCCAGCCATGCTTGGCTTGCCCTCCGTTCCCGCTGCCCGAAGGCCCCTGCCCCATGTCCCGCGACTGCGGCCCCTGCACCATCTGCTGCCAGTTCTTCGCCGTGCCCGAGACCGGCAAGCCGGTCAACCAATGGTGCGGCCATTGCTCGGACAAGGGCTGCGGCATCCATGCCAACCGGCCCCAGTCCTGCCGCAATTTCCGCTGTTTCTGGCTGATGGACGAAAGCTTCCCCGAGGACCTGCGGCCCGATCTCTGCGGTGTGGTGGTGTCCTGGAACGAGGACCATGACAGCGTGGTGATCCACCTGGACCCGGACCGTCCCGACGCCCTGGCCCTGCCGCCGGGCGAGGACTGGCTGCCGGCCCTGATGGGGACCTACAACCCCATCTTCGTGGTCTGCGGCGACCAGAAGATCATGGTGCGCCAGGACCTTGGCTGACGCCGCGCGGGAGCAGCGCTGCCCCGCCCGCCGCCAACAGAACCAGCCCCGCCGAAGCCCACAGGCAGGCCTCGAGCCCGCCCCATTGGTAGAGCAGGCCCGACAGCAGCGTGCCCATGAGCCGGCCGGCGGCATTGGCCATGTAGTAGAAGCCCACATTCAGGGCGATCTTGTCATCGTCGCCATAGGCCAGGATCAGCCAGCTGTGCACCGATGAATTGACGGCAAAGGCCACGCCGAAGACCATCAGCCCGCCCAGCACCAGCGGTCCGGCCGGCCAGCCCTGGGTCAGCCCAAAGGCCATGATGGCCGGCAGCAGCGCCAGCAAGAAGCCCCACAGGGTAGCGGCGCGGGCCCCTTCGGCGGCGCCGGCACTGCGGCGCAGCAGCCGGGGGGCGGCGGCCTGCACCGCGCCATAGCCGATCACCCACAGCGCCAGAAAACCGCCCACCTGGGCGAAATCCCAGCCCAGCACCGTGGACAGGAACAGAGGCAGGCCCACCACGAACCACACATCGCGGGCGGCAAACAGGAACACCCGCGCCGCCGACAGGATGTTGATGGCGCGGCTGGGCGAGAACAAGTCGCGGCCACGCAGCTTGCCCTTGGCCTTGCCCAAATCGCCGGTCAAGGTGGCCAGAGCCGCCGCCAGCACCAGCGCCAGGGCGCCGGCCATGGCCCACAGCGCGCCCTGGAAGCCCAGGGTCTGCAGCAGCAGCCCGCCCAGGAAGAAGCCCACGCCCTTCAACGCATTCTTGGACCCGGTCAGCGCCGCCACCCAGCGGAACAGGGCGCCCTCGCCCGCCACCAGCTTGACCGCGCTCTTCGAGCTCATCTTGGTCAGGTCCTTGGCGATGCCCGACAGCGCCTGGGCCGCCATCACCCAGGCCACGGACAGAGCCATGCCCCAGGCCGGGTCCAGGGCCGACAACATCAAAAGCGCCGCCACCTGGACGGCCAGGCCGGCGAACAGGGTGATGCGCAGGCCCAGCCGCGCGCCAATCCAGCCGCCGGCCGCATTGGTGACGATGCCGAAAAACTCGTAGAGCAGGAACAGGAAGGCCAGGTCCAGCGGGCTGTAGCCCAGGTCATGGAAATGCAGCAGCACCAGCATGCGCAAAGCGCCGTCGGTCAGGGTGAAGGCCCAATAGGCCGCCGTCACCCCGGCATAGCTTCGCAGGCTGGTCATCGCTATCCCCGCACCGACCGGCCCACCATCACGGCCAGCTCGACCATGCGGCTCACATAGTTGATCTCGTTGTCATACCAGGCCACCACCTTGACCTGGGTGCCGTCCACCACCAGGGTGGCGGGGCCGTCCACGATGGCCGAGCGAGTGTCATTGACATAGTCCGCCGACACCAGCGGCCGGTGCTCATAGCCCAGGATGCCGGCCAGTTCGCCCTTGGCGGCGGCCTGGAACAAGCCATTCACTTCCTCCACCGTGGTGGGGCGGGCCACCTCGAACACGCAGTCGGTGATCGAAGCATTGAGCAACGGCACCCGCACCGCCAGCCCGTTCAGCTTTCCCGTCAGTTCGGGATAGATCAGGGTGATGGCGGTGGCCGATCCGGTGCTGGTGGGCACCAGGGAATTCAGGCAGGAGCGCGCCCGGCGCAGGTCCTTGTGCGGCGCGTCCACGATCACCTGGGTATTGGTCACGTCATGGATGGTGGTGATCACGCCATGGCGGATGCCCAAGGATTCGTGGATCACCTTGACCACCGGCGCCAGGCAGTTGGTGGTGCAGGAGGCGGCGGTGACCAGATGGTGCCGGGCCGGGTCGTACTGGTGGTGGTTCACCCCCATGACGATGTTCAGCGCCCCCTCCTTGACCGGGGCCGAGACCACCACCTTGGGCACGCCGGCATCAAAATAGGGCTGCAGCAGCTGCGGTGTGCGGAACTTGCCCGAACATTCCAGCACCAGGTCAACGCCCAGAGCCGCCCACGGCACCTCGCCCGGGGTCTTATGTTCGGAAAAACCCACCGTGCGGCCGTCGATCACCAGGGCATCGGCCTCGAACCCGATCCGGTCCGCCTTCCAGCGGCCATGCACGGTGTCGAACTCGGTCAAATGCGCCGCAACTTCCGGGCCGCCCTTGACCTCGTTCACATGCACGAACTCCAGCTCGGGATGATCCCAGCCGGCCCGCAGTGCCAGACGGCCCATGCGGCCATAGCCATTGATGCCGATGCGAATGGTCATCTTGCCCTCTTTGAAAATCCGAGGGCGGCATCTTAGAAACAATTCGCCGGTCGGCGAAATGACAGATTTGTTGCGGCCGAGGGGCTCGCCCGACTAAGTACGCAGATGAATGGGATGAACGCAGATTAACGCAGATATCTTATGCATCGACTGGGTACGGGCCTAAGCAGGCACCACTCCATCTGCGTCCATCTGCGTTCATCCCATTCATCTGCGTATTTCAGCCCCAGCGCCTCAAAACAAAAACGCCCGCCGAGGGTTCCCCCGGCGGGCGTCTTCGTCTTGCATACCAGGCTGACTTAGGCGGCCTTGCCCTTGTCGGCCACGATCTCGTCGGCCACGTTCTTCGGCACCGGCTCGTAGTGCGAGAACTCCATGGTGTAGGAGGCGCGACCCGAGGTCATGCCGCGCAGCTGGCCGATATAGCCGAACATCTCGTTCAGGGGCACATAGGCCTCGACCGCGATGTTGGTGCCACGCTCCAGCTGGCCCTGGATCATGCCGCGGCGGCGGTTCACGTCGCCGATCACGTCACCCAGGTAATCCTCGGGAGTCACCACCTCGACCTTCATCACCGGCTCCAGCAGGATCGGCGACGCCTTGCGCAGGGCTTCACGGAAGCAGGCCTTGGCGGCGATTTCGAAGGTCAGGGCATTGGAGTCCACGTCGTGGTACTTGCCGTCGGTCAGGGTGGCGCGGAAGTCCACAGTGGGGAAGCCGGCGAGCACGCCGTCATCCAGCTGCATCTCCAGGCCCTTCTTGACCGAAGGAATGTACTCCTTGGGCACCGAACCGCCGACGGTCTGGTCGACGAACTCGAAGCCGGCACCACGCTCCAGCGGCTCGAACTTGATCTTCACCTCGGCGAACTGGCCGGAACCGCCAGTCTGCTTCTTGTGGGTGTAAACATATTCGATCGGCTGGGTAAAGGTCTCGCGGTAGGCCACCTGCGGCTTGCCCATGTTGCCTTCCACACCGAATTCGGTGCGCATGCGGTCCATGGTCACTTCCAGGTGCAGCTCGCCCATGCCGCGCAGGATGGTCTGGCCGGTCTCGCGGTCGGTCTCCAGACGCAGGGACGGATCGGCGCGGACCATCTTGCCCAGGGCGTTGGAGAACTTCTCCTGCTCGGCCTTGGTCTTGGGCTCGACGGACACCGAGATCACCGGGTCCGGGAACTTCATGCGCTCCAGCACCACCGGGGCGGTGGCGTCGCACAGGGTGTCACCGGTGTCGGTCTCGGCCAGCGAAACCAGGGCAATGATGTCGCCGGCGCGGGCTTCTTCGATCGGGTTCGGCTGCTGGGCGAACATTTCCACCATGCGGCCGATCTTCTCGCGCTTGCCGCGGGTCGAGTTCAGCACCGACATGCCCTTGGTCAGCACGCCCGAATAGACGCGCACGAAGGTCAGAGCGCCGTAGGCGTCGTTGATCACCTTGAAGGCCAGGGCCGAGAAGGGCTCGTCGTCGGACGACTTGCGCTCGCCGTTCGGATTGCCTTCGGCGTCCACGGTCTTGATGTCCGGCACGTCGGTCGGGGCCGGCAGATACCAGATCACCGCGTCCAGAACCTGCTGCACGCCCTTGTTCTTATAGGACGAGCCGCACAGCACCGGGTTGAACGAGCTGTTCAGGGTGCCACGGCGCAGGCACTCGCGCAGCACGTCGGCAGAGGGCTCCTCGCCGGTCTCGAGATAGGCTTCCATGGCCGCCTCGTCCTGCTCCAGGCAGGTGTCGACCAGCTCGGCGCGGGCGTCCTTGATGGACTTCAGAATCTCGACGTCCTCGGCCACCTGGATCTTGCAGCGGGCGATGATGGCGTCGGCATCGGCGTCAACGATGTCCCACTTGGCGTCCTTTTCGTCGGACTCCCAGATGTAGGCCTTCATCTCAACCAGATCGACCATGCCCTGGAAATTGTCCTCGGAACCGATCGGCAGGAAGATCGGCAGCGGACGGGCGCCCAGGCGGTTCTTGATCATGTCCACGCAGCGGCGGAAGTTCGCGCCGGCGCGGTCCATCTTGTTCACATAGCACAGGCGCGGGACATTGTAGTTGTCGGCCAGGCGCCAGTTGGTCTCGGACTGCGGCTCAACGCCGGCCACGCCGTCGAACACCACGACCGCACCGTCCAGCACGCGCAGCGAACGGTTCACCTCGATGGTGAAGTCCACGTGGCCGGGGGTGTCGATCACGTTGATCTTCTTGCCCTTCCAGAAGGCGGAAACGGCGGCGGACTGAATGGTGATGCCGCGCTTCTGCTCCTGCTCCAGGTAGTCGGTGGTGGTGGAGCTCTTCAGGTCCTTGGTGTCGTGCACGTCCACGATGGTGTGCTTACGACCGGTGTAGTACAGGATGCGCTCGGTCGTCGTGGTCTTGCCGGCGTCGACGTGCGCGATGATGCCGATATTGCGGATGTCGGACAGGGGAGTTGTACGAGGCACTTTTTCAATCCGTTGCGATTTGTGGACGTGCCGATACGGACCGCAGTCTTGGCCGCCGATCGGGCAGAGGCATCCAACCAGGTTGACTCGAGCACACGAACCCCGAGGGATCATGGCACAGGCGGGGTTTTTATAGGAGATTGCCACCGAATGCCACTGAAACGTCCATTTCAGCGCAAAGATGGTCCCTCCACCCCCCCAATGGCACCAGGGGGACGCCGGTTGACCCCCAATATAATGATCGGCGCGCGGAGTCAAATCCCCATCCCGGCAAGCAGCCCTCCTCACCCGAAAATTCACGCGCGATTTCCGGCTTGACACCCCTGCCCGACCGCCCGTATAAAGCGCGCCTCATCGCTGCGGCGGAGTAGCTCAGCTGGTTAGAGCAGCGGAATCATAATCCGCGTGTCGGGGGTTCAAGTCCCTCCTCCGCTACCAAATCGAAAAGCCTGTCGGTCCATCGGCCCGACAGGCTTTTTCCTTTAAATCCCCCCGTCGCCTAGCCCCCCGCCAGCTCCCGCGCCGGGGCGCCGCCGGCCAGGAGGTCCTGGACCCAGCGGAAGGAGTCCTTGGGGGTGCGGGCCAGGCTGTCATAGTCCACATGCACCAGGCCGAACCGCTGGCTCTTGCCGCTGCCCCATTCAAAATTGTCCAAGAGCGACCAGACCATGTAACCGCGCACGTCGGCGCCGGCGCGGATGGCCTCCAGCATCTTGGACAGATAAAGCCGCAGATAGATGATGCGGTGCGGGTCATGCACCCGGCCGTCGGGGCCCACCGCGTCGGTGCTGCCGCCGCAGCCATTCTCGGTGATATAGACCGGCAGGCCGTAGCGGTCCGAGACGCGGATCAGCTGGTCGCGGAAGGCATCGGGAAAGACCGGCCAGCCCACGCCATGGTCCGGGGCATCGGCGGGCGAATCGCCCCAGGCGAAGCCCCAGGTGGTCTCGGGTCCGGCGGCGCGGGCGAAAATGGGGCCATAATGGTTGATGCCGAACCAGTCGGTGGGCCGGCAGATGCGGGCCATGTCGCCAGGCTGCACATAGGGCTCGATCGCCCGTTGCAGGCGCGGCGGGTAATGGCCCAGATGCTGGGGGTCGGCGAAGGCCAGGTTCCAATGTTCGTCCAGCAGGGCCGCCGCCTCGAGATTCTCGGGCCGGCCATGTTCAGGCAGGACCTGCTGGCAATTGTGCACGGCGCCGATCTGCGCCCCCGGCACCAGGGCGCGGATCGCATCCACCCCGGCGCCATGGGCCAGGTTCACCGTATGGATGGCGCGGAGATGGGCCTGGCGGTCGGTGATGCCGGGCGCCGCCCAGTCGATGGCATAGCCAAACAGGGTGAAAACCGAAAACTCGTTGAAGGTCATCCAATGCCGCACCCGGTCGCCGAAGCGCCGCGCGCACAGGGCGGCATAGTCGGCGAACCAGCCGGCGCAGTCGCGGTTGGTCCAGCCGCCGCGCTCGTGCAGGGCTTGGGGCAGGTCCCAGTGATAGAGGCACAGCCATGGCTGGATGCCGTCCTGCAACAGCCGGTCGATCAGGCGGTCATAGAAGTCCAGTCCCGCCTGGTTGGCCGCCCCGCGTCCCTGGGGCAGCACCCGCGGCCAGGCCACCGAGAAGCGGTAGCAGCCGGCCCCCAGGGCCCGCACCAATTCCAGGTCCTCGGCCCATCGGTGATAATGGTCGCAGGCCACCTCTCCGGTGGTGCCGTCGCCGATCTTGCCGGGCATGCGGCAGCGGACGTCCCAGATGCTGGGGCCGCGCCCGTCGGCCTCCACCGCGCCTTCGATCTGGTAGGCCGAGGTGGAGACGCCCCACAGGAAGTCGTCGGGCAGGTTCAGCAGGGAATTGACGGATGCGGGTGCCATGATGCCTTCGGGCTGCAAGCGGGACCATGATCCTAGCCCCGCCCGCGCCCAAGCTCCAGCCCCAGCCCCCTAGAGCAGCATGGATTTCTCGCGGTGCACATGCCGGCCCAGCCGCTGCAGCGACTCCTCGTCCAGCAGACGGCGCAGACGCGGGAACTCCACCTCTTCCTCCTGCCGGGCATGGCGCTCCACCAGGCTGCGCAGCGCCCGCACCCGCGCCAGCCAGCGGTCCTCGTTGTCCAGGCAGCGTTCCAGGGCATAGAGATCGGCCTTCATCTGGCCGTGCTCCTCGTTCAGCTGGCGCGCCGCCGCGTCGGCCCCGGCTTCCTCGCGCAGCAGCGGATAGACCACGTCCTCCTCGGCCAGGGCATGGGCGCCAAGGCCCCGCTTCAGGCGAAGGAACATCTGGCCGCGCCAGGCAAGAGAGCGGCCGCGCCCCTGGTCCATATCGGCCAGCAGCTGGCGGAACCGGGCATGGTCCTTGGCCAACACGTCGAATGGGTCATGCCCGCGCTGCCGGTCATAGACCGCCAGCCCCTGGGACAGCACCGGCGGCAGCAGCCGGCTGGCGATCAAGGCGGCCGAGGCGCCGCCGGCGAACGCCAGCCATCGTTTCGAAATCATCCCAAGCCCTCCCGTCTGGTCCATGCCCTGGAAGGAACACCCTCCCCGCCCAGGCGTTCCAAACCCAGACACCATCCAGAGGGAGGGGCGGCCCATGCGCGCCTTGTGCTATCACGGTAAACACGACATCCGCTGCGACACCGTCCCGGACCCGGCCATCGAGGATCCCGGTGACGTGATCGTCAAGGTCAGCAGCTGCGCCATCTGCGGCTCGGACCTGCATCTCTATGACGGCTTCATCCCCGGCATGGAGACCGGCGACATCGTCGGCCACGAATTCATGGGCGAGGTGGTGGAGGTGGGGCGCGGCATCCGCCGGCTTCGGGTGGGCGACCGGGTGGTTGTGCCCTTTACCATCATCTGCGGCCAATGCGACCAATGCCGGCGGGGCAATTATTCGGTCTGCGAGCGCAGCAACCGCAATGCCGACACCGCCGCCAAGCTGTTCGGCCACACCACCGCCGGGCTGTTCGGCTATACCCACCTGACCGGCGGCTATGCGGGCGGCCAGGCCGAGTATGTGCGGGTGCCTTTTGGCGACGTGGCCCCGGTCAAGATCCCCGACGGCCTGACTGACGAACAGGTGCTGTTTTTGGGCGACATCCTGCCCACCGGCTGGCAGGCGGCGGCGCAATGCGACATCGAGCCCAGCGATACGGTGGTGGTGTGGGGCGCCGGCCCGGTGGGCCAGTTCTGCGTACGCAGCGCGCTGCTGATGGGGGCGCGGCAGGTGGCGGTGATCGACCATGTGCCGGAACGGCTGGCCCTGGCCGCCGCGGCCGGCGCCATCCCCATCGACTTCGACCGCGACAGCGTGCTGGACCGGCTGGGCGAGTTGACCCAGGGCAAGGGACCCGAGAAATGCATCGATGCGGTGGGGCTGGAAGCCCACGCCACCCGGTCGCTGGACTCGCTCTATGACCGGGTCAAGCAGGCCACCTTCCTGGAAAGCGACCGGCCCCATGTGCTGCGCGAGATGATCTATGTCTGCCGCCCCGGCGGCATCCTGTCCATCCCCGGGGTTTATGGCGGGCTGGTGGACAAGATCCCGTTCGGCGCCGCCATGAACAAGAGCCTGACCTTTCGCATGGGCCAGACCCATGTGAACCGCTGGACCGACGAGCTGTTGCGGATGATCCAGGACGGGCGCATCGATCCCACGGTGGTGATCACCCACCGGGTGGCCGGGCTGCAGGACGGCCCCGCCCTTTACAAGACCTTCCGCGACAAGGAGGACGGCTGCATCAAGGTGGTGCTGCGCCCCTTCGGCTAGGGGGCGCCGGCGCCTACCATCCCCCCTGGGCCAGCCACTGTTCGGCCATGGGCAGGCGGTCCCAGCCCCAGAACGGCTCGCCGTCCACCAACAGCATCGGGGCGCCGAACACGCCCTTGGCCAGGGCCTCGTCAGTGGCCTGGCGGCACCGCTCCTTGACCTCGGGCGCGGCCAGGGCGGCCAGCACCGCCCCATGGTCATGCCCCTGGGCCGAGGCCAGCGCCGCCACCGACTCGGGGGTCAGCAGCGGGATGGACTGCTGGAACACGGCGGCAAGGGCAGCCTGGGCCAGCGCCTTGGCGGCGCCCGGGTCTTGGGCGTCCAGCCAATAGAAGGCGCGGCAGAGCTGCAGGCTGTTGAACGGAAAGGGCTCGGGCAGGGCATAGGACACCCCGCGCAGTCGGGCGATGCGCTCCCAGTCACGCACGGCATAGTCGCCGCGCATGGGCATCTGGGGCAGCGGGCCCATGCCGGTGGCCTTGAAGGCGACGCCCAGCAGGAAGGGCCGCCAGACCGCCTGCCGGCCGTGGCGCGCGGCCAGGGCATCCACTTCCAGCGAGGCGAAATAGGCATAAGGCGAGGAAAAGTCGAACCAGAACTCCAGCATCACTCCCTCCGCGCATTTCCCTCATGGGACCAGAGCCAGGCCTGGCGCGCAAGTGAACTCGGCTCATCCTTGCATGAGCCGCATTGGCGCCAGAACCGCTTGATCGGGAATGAGAAAACCGCGTTTGCCGGCCCCTGCCCCCGGCCGCCAGGATGGGGACAGTCAACCACCGGAGGACCAATCTCCATGTCCCAATGCCTGTTGTGCGAGGTCAGCGGCCGCATCGCCACCCTGACCCTGAACCGCCCGGACAAACTGAACGCCATCAGCTATGAACTGGCCGACACCCTGATGGCCGTGCTGGATGCCCTGGAATGCGACCCCGAGGTGGGGGTGGTGATCCTGACCGGCGCCGGCCGGGCCTTTTCGGCCGGCGGCGACATCCCCCAATTCTCGGCCAGCGTGCGCCAGGGCAGCGCCCCGCGCGAGTTCGTGCGCCGGGGCCAAGCCATGACCGCCCGGCTGGAGAGCTTTTCCAAGCCCATCATCGTGGCGGTGAACGGCCTGGCCTTTGGCGGCGGCTGCGAGATCACCGAAGCCGCCCACCTGGCGGTGGCCAGCGACCAGGCGGTGTTCGCCAAGCCCGAGATCAATCTGGGCATGCCGCCCACCTTCGGCGGAACCCAGCGGCTGTCGCGGCTGGCCGGGCGCAAGCGGGCGCTGGAACTGCTGCTGACCGGCGACCGCTTCACCGCCCAGCGGGCCTATGAGATGGGGCTGGTGAACCTGGTGGTGCCCCATGACCAGCTGATGCCCGCCGCCCGCGCCCTGGCCGGCCGCATCCTGCGCCATTCCCCCCTGGCCGCCGCCTCGATCCTGCATGCGGTGACCCGGGGCGTGAACATGACCATCGCCGAAGGGCTGGCGGTGGAGGCGGAAAGCTTCGCCCGCATGATCCCCACCCACGACCTGCGCGAAGGCCTGGACGCCTGGATCGACCGCCGCCCGCCGGTCTATCGGGGGGCGTGAGGGCGCTCTTTCAACTCGGCCCTGATCCAGTCGCGGAAGGCCGCCACCTCGGGGCGCGCCAGGGAGTCGCGGCCGGTGACCAGCCAATAGCCGGTTTGGCAGCGGCGGGGCGGCCCCAGGACCGGGACCAGGCGGCCGGCGGCCAGGTCGCCGGCCATCAGCGGCAGCCGGCCGATGGCCACGCCCAGTCCCTGGGCCGCCGCCTCCAGCGCCATCTGGATGGTGTCCATGCGCAGGCCCCGGTCCAGGTCCAGTTCGGCCCCGGCCAGCGCCGCCCAGGCGGCCCAGTCCTCACTGATATTGACCACATGCAGCAGGGTGCGGCTGCGCAGGTCGTCCAGGCTGGCGATCTGGGCCGCCACGGCCGGGGCGCAGACCGGCACCAGTTCCTCGACCACCAACTGCACCGCATAGAGATCCTGCCAGTCGCCCCGGCCCATGCGGATGGCCAGGTCGATGCCATCGCGGGGGAACTCCACCTGGCGCGAGGCGGTGTCCAGGCTGATCTCGATGGTGGGATGCAGGGCCTGAAAGCGGGGCAGCCGGGGCATCAGCCAGCGCAGGCCGAAGCTGGGCGCCACGCTGACCGACAACCGCCCGCTGGGCTTGCGCCCCGGCACCGCCTCGGTGGCGGTGGCCAGGGCGTGCAGGGCGTCGCGCACCTTGGGGAGATAGGCCACCCCGGCGGCGGTCAGTTCCAGCGAGCGGTGGCCGCGCAGGAACAGGTCCACCCCCAGCCAGTCCTCGAGGGTCTGGATGCCGTGGCTGACCGCGCTTGGGGTCAGGTTCAGCTCGGCCGCCGCCTGCTTGAAGCTGAGATGGCGGCCGGCGGCCTCGAACAGGCGCAGGGTGTTGAGCGGGGGCAGGCGATAGGCCATGGCGCAAATGTCCGGCGGTTGCAGGCGGCAGGCAAACGATTTGCCCGGCGGCTCGGATGAGTGAAATTCATCCGGCCGCCGACCGCAAGGCCCTTGGGGCCGCTGCTCAGACGGTGCGGTCGTCCAGGGTCAGGCCGGGATTGACCTCGCCGCCGAAATCCAGGTCGGGCTTCAATTGCCGCTCGGCCTCCAGCCAGAACTCGTCCTCGCACCCTTCGGGCCGCCCGGCCTGCTCCCACAGGAAATAGGCCCGCTCGCGGATGGCGGGGATCTGGTCGAACTGTTCCTGCATGGGCTTGCTCTCCTCTTCATATCGGCCACAGGGATACGATGATCAACGGCGCCACCACCGCCACCATCACCGACAACGGCAGGCCCAGATGCCAGTAGTCGGCAAAGCGATAGCCCCCCGGCCCCATCACCAGGGTGTTGCACTGATGGCCGATGGGGGTCAGGAAGTCGCAGGCCGAGCCGATGGCCACGGCCATGAGGAAGGGATCGGGATTCAGCTCCATGCGCACCGCCAGGGTGGCCGCGATGGGCGCCAACACCAGCACGGTGGCGGCATTGTTCAGAAACGGGGTGACCGCCATGGCCACCAGCAGCACCGCGCCCACCGCCAGCACCGGCGGCAGTCCCGCCACCAGGCCGGTCAACCAGCCGGCCACCAGATCGGTGCCGCCGGTGTCCTGCAGCGCCTGGCTGATGGGGATCAGGCAGGCCAGCAGCACCAGGATGGGCCATTCGATGCGCTCATAGGCATCGGTCAGCTTCAGCGAACCGGTCAGCACCATCAGCACCGCCGCCGCAAAGAAGGCCACCGACACCGGCACCACCCCCGCGCCCGCCACCCCCATGGCCAAGGCCAGGATCGCCAATGGAATCCAGGCCCGCGCCGGCGGCGACAGGTCAATGCGCCGATGCGCCAGCGGCAGGCAGCCCAGAATACCCATCATGGCCGCCATGTCCTGGCGCCGCCCCTGGAACACCAGCAGGTCGCCTTTGTACAAGCGGGTCTGCCGCAGCCGTTGCCGCAGGCGCTGGCCCCGGCGCGACACCGCCACCAGATTGAGCCCGAAATGGTCGCGCAGCTTCAATTCCTGGGCGGTGGAGCCGATCAGGGCCGAGCCCTCGGTGATCACGGCCTCCTCCACCGCGATGTCGGTCTCGCCCTTGTCCGGGTCGCCGGTGATGTCCTCGGCCCCCGGCACCTCCAGCTTGGCCAGGGTGATCAGGCGTTTCAGCACCGTCGGGTCACAGCGCAGCACCAACAGGTCGCCGGCGAACAGCCACCAATGGCCGGCGGGCACATAGCGGCGCCCACCCTCGCGCACGATGGCGCAGACGGTGACCTCACCATCGGCCGCCTCTTCCAAGGCGTCCACGGTCCTGTTGACGAAGGGCGACTCGGCGGCCATGCGGACCTCGGCGCTGTAGTCGGCCACGGAAAAGGGCTGGCCGTTGCCGCCGCTTCCGCGCACCGGCAGCAGGCGCCAGCCAAATACCAGGAATGCCACGCCCAGCACCGTCAGGGTCAGTCCCAGGGGCGTGAAGCTGAACATGCCGAAGGGCTCGCCCAGCAGGTCGGCCCGCACCCGCGAGACGATGATATTGGGGCTGGTGCCGATCATGGTGATGATGCCGCCCAGCAGCGATGCAAAGGACATGGGCATGAGCAACAGGGCCGGCGACAGCTTGTGCTTGCGCGCCACCTGAATCGCGATGGGCAGGAAGATGGCCAGGGCGCCGATATTCTTCATCACCGCCGACAGCAGAGCCACCGTGCCGGCCAGCACCAGCACCTGCTTGCTGGTGCTGTCCAGGTGCCGCGACACCGGGGCGACCAGCCGATCCACCACGCCCGACCGCTCGATGGCGGCGCTGACCACCAGGGCCGAGGCCACCAGGATCACGATTTCGTCGGAAAAGCCGGCGAAGGCCTTGTCCGTGGGCACCACGCCCAGCACCACGGCCAGCACCAGCGCCCCGCTGGCCACCAGGTCATAGCGCAGCCTGTCCCAGATCAGCAGCGCCATGACCCCGGCCAGGATGGCAAATGTTGCGGTCAGCTCGAACGACATGGACCCTCCCGACGGCATCGCCCCCAAGGCAAACGCCTGGGACCACCGATCGGGCCGATTGATATCGATCAAAGCTTTTGCCCCCGTTCTGGCCGAGGATGCCCGCTTCGATCAACCGGGGGTCCCCGCCTTGTCCATTCCGGCCACACCCACACCCGCTTCCGCGCCAAAATCGGCACCCGTCGTCCTGCCGCCGTTCTCGCCGGTGCTGATCGCCGGCTTCCTGCTGGCGCCGCTGCCGCCCCGGCTGCTGCAGCCGGCCTTCGACGCCATGCTGCGGGTGGTCAAGACCCGGCATCCCGGCATCCTCGAACGGCTGGCCGACTGGTCCGACAAAGTGGTGGTGATCGACCCGGTGGACCTGCCCTTTGCCCTGGTGCTGCGCCCCGACGCCCAGGCGCCCAGCCTGACCGCCACGGCGCGGGCCGAGCTGCCGCCCGCCGACGCGGTGATCCATGCACCGCTGGACTCGCTGCTGGCCTTGGCCGAAGGCCGGCTGGACGGCGACGCCATGTTCTTTTCGCGCGACCTGGTGATCGAGGGCGATACCGAGCTGGTGCTGGCCTTGCGCAATGGCGTGGACGGCGCCGGCATCGACCTGGTGGAGGACCTGGCCGGCGCATTGGGGCCGTTCCAGGGCGCAGCCCGGCTGGGCCTGTCTGCCATCCGCCGACTGCATGGCCGGCTCAGTCTGGACCTGGCCCGGCTGGGCGCTGCCATTGCCGGCCCGGCCCTGCGCGCCGCCGATATCAATTCCAAGCGCCTGGCGCAGCTGGAACAGGACATGACCGCCCTGCGCAAGGCCGCCCGGGCAAGGGGGCGCTGACATGCAGGGTCCGCTTGAACTGGTCTGCCCCGCCGGCACCCCGGCGGCGCTGAAGACTGCTGTGGAAGCCGGCGCCCATGCCGTCTATGTGGGCTTCCGCGACGAAACCAATGCCCGCAACTTCCCCGGCCTGAATTTCAGCCGCGCCGAGCTGGAAGAGGGCATCGCCTTCGCCCATTCCCGGGGTGCCAAGGTCCTGGTGGCCATCAACACCTTCCCCCGCGCCGGCAAGACGTCCCTGTGGCACCAAGCGGTGGCCGATGCCGGAAAGGCGGGCGCCGACGCGGTGATCATCGCCGACCTGGGCCTGTGCGCCCATGTGGCCGAAAAGCATCCCGACCTGCGGCTGCATCTGTCGGTCCAAGCCTCGGCCTCGAGCCCCGAGGCGATCCGTTTCTATGCCGACCGCTTCGGCGTCAAGCGCGTGGTGCTGCCCCGGGTGCTGACCGTGCCCGAGATCGCCGCCATCAATGCCGAAATCGGGGTCGAAACCGAGGTGTTCGTGTTCGGCGGGCTGTGCGTCATGGCCGAGGGCCGCTGCGCCCTGTCCTCCTACGCCACCGGCCAGTCGCCCAACATGAACGGCGTCTGCTCGCCCGCCGGCGCCGTGCGCTACGAGGACCGGGGCGGCACCGTGGTGTCGCAGTTGGGCGACTTCACCATCAATGCCTTCGCCCCCGGCGAGCCCGCCGGCTATCCCACCCTGTGCAAGGGGCGGTTCGACGCCAATGACCGCACCAGCTATCTGTTCGAGGAACCCACCTCGTTGAACACCGCCGCCATCCTGCCGGACCTGATCGCCGCCGGCGTGACCGCCTTCAAGATCGAGGGCCGCCAGCGCGGCCGGGCCTATGTGGCCGCGGTGGTGCAGGCCTTCCGCCAGGCCCTGGACGCCGCCGCCGCCGGCCATCCGGTGCCCGCCGTGGACCTGGGCGCCATCACCGAAGGCAACCGCCAGACCACCGGCGCCTATGAGAGGGCCTGGCGATGAGCGCCGCGAAACTGACCGCCGCGAAACTGACCTTGGGGCCGGTGCTGTTCAACTGGTCCGCCGACACCCTGCGCGATTTCTGGTTCCGCATGGCCGACGAAGCGCCCCTGGACACGGTGTGCCTGGGCGAGGTGGTATGCGCCAAACGCGCCCCCTTCTCGACCCCGGTGCTGGCCCAGGTGATCGAACGGCTGCAGGCCGCCGGCAAGGAAGTGGTGGTCTCGACCCTGGGGCTGGTCATGGACCACAAGGACCGTGAACTGGTGGAGGCCATGACCGGCTTTGACGACCTGCTTGTGGAAGCCAACGACGTCACCGCCGTGGCCCAACTGGGCGGCCGCCCTTTTGCCGTGGGCCCGCTGGTGAACCTCTATAACGAGGGCACCCTGGCCATGCTGGAGGGCATGGGCGCGGTGCGCGCCTGCCTGCCGGTGGAACTGCCCCTGCCGTCCATCGCCGCCATCGCCGGCACCGCCAAGGCCGAGATCGAGGTGCAGGCCTATGGCCGCATGCCGCTGGCCCTGTCGGCCCGCTGCTACCATGCCCGCGCCCACGGCCTGGCCAAGGACGGCTGCCAGTATGTGTGCGGCCAGGACGCCGACGGCTTGCCGGTGGACACCCTGGACGGCCGCCCCTTCCTGACCGTCAACGGCACCCAGACCATGTCCGTGGCCTATCAGGCCCTGACCCGCGAACTGGCCGACCTGACGGCGGCGGGCGTGTCCCGCTTCCGCCTGTGGCCCCAGGACGTGGACATGGTCTTGGTGGCCCGCACCTACCGCGACCTGCTGGACGGCAGACTGGACGCCACCGAGGCGTTGGCGACGCTGGACGAGTTGTCCGGCGTGGACTTGGCCAATGGCTACATCCACGGCCAGGAAGGCCACCGCATGGTGGGCTGAGGGCCGTTTCGCTTCCCACGGCGATCCGTCTCGCACCGTCATGCCCGCGCTTGACGCGGGCATCCACGCGCCTCCGCCCAAGTCACGGTTTCCAAAGCATTTCCTGGCGCCGACACACGGATCGCCGGGTCAAGCCTGGCGCTGTGCCTCGGTGGTCCATCCGCCGCCGCCAACTCCCCTCTTTTGTCCCCACAAACTTTGTGGTAAGCCTAGTTCATTGATGCAATTCATTCGCAATATCCTCTTGCAAGCGCGAAAGAGGCCGGCCATAGTAGCCCCATTGTTGCGAGTGAGTTGCAGTTTCAAATGCTGTACCGGCCCATGGCCGGCACTGTCTGGAAAAGGAAGTTTGGCATGAAGCTTGGTACCCGCCTGTTCGGCGCCGCGGTCGCCGCCGCCGCCCTGATGGCTTCGGGCGTCGCCTCGGCCGCCGAGGTCAATGTGTATTCGGCCCGCAAGGACAACCTGATCAAGCCGATCCTGGACGAATTCACCAAGGAGACCGGCATCAAGGTCAATCTGCTGACCGCCGATGGCGACCAGCTGCTGGAGCGCCTGAAGAACGAAGGCGCGGGTAGCCCCGCCGACATGCTGATCACCACCGATGTGGGCCGCCTGGCCAAGGCCAAGGCCGATGGCGTACTGCAGCCCGTGCGTCCCGAGGGCGTCGAGAAGAACGTGCCCGCCAACCTGCGCGACCCCGAGGGCTACTGGTACGGCCTGACCACCCGCGCCCGCGTGATCTTCTATGCCAAGGACCGGGTGAAGCCGTCGCAGCTGTCCACCTATGAGGATCTGGCCGATCCCAAGTGGAAGGGCAAGATCTGCATCCGCTCGTCCAACAACATCTACAACCAGTCCATGCTGGCCGGCCTGATCCAGGAACTGGGCCCGCAGAAGGCCGAGGAATGGGCCAAGGGCATCGTGGCCAACCTGGCCCGCAAGCCCCAGGGCGGCGACCGTGACCAGATCAAGGCCGTGGCCGCTGGCGAGTGCGACATCGCCGTTGCCAACACCTACTATTACGGCGGCATGCTGACCGGCAAGGACGAGGCCGAGAAGAAGGCCGCCCAGTCCGTCGGCGTGTTCTGGCCGAACCAGAAGGACCGGGGCGCCCATGTGAACATCTCGGGCGCCGGCCTGACCTCGTCGGCCAAGAACAAGGCCGAGGCCCTGAAGCTGCTGGAATTCATGTCCGCCGACAAGGCCCAGAAGATGTATGCCGAGCTGAACCAGGAATATCCGGTGAAGCCGGGCGTGCAATGGTCCGATCTGCTGAAGTCCTGGGGCACCTTCAAGGCCGACAACCTGCAGGTTTCCGCCATGTATATCAACCAGCCCGAAGCCGTGAAGATCTTCGACCGCGTCGGCTGGCGCTAAGCCTCTCCTCTCTCCCCGCCCTGTCCTTCTCCTCCGGGGCGGGGGGTGTGCCGCGGAAGGGCGGGCCGGAAACGGCCCGCCCTTTTTGCGGTCAGCCGTCCTCGCCGGCCAGCACGGCGCACAGCTTCAGCCACAGGATCACGCCCGCCAGCA
>CAYOKN010000013.1:19161-24123 GCA_964404545.1 uncultured Rhodospirillaceae bacterium
TCCTCGCCGGCCAGCACGGCGCACAGCTTCAGCCACAGGATCACGCCCGCCAGCACCAGCGTCAGCCCGTTGGCGATGATCACCGGCCAGGCGCCCAGCATCACCCCATAGGCCAGCCACAATGCCACCCCAAGGCAAAGCACCAGGAACATCACCAGCGAGATGTCCTTGGTGGACCGGCTGCGCCAGGTTTTAATGACTTGCGGCAGAAAGGCTACTGTCGTCAGCGTGCCGGCCACGGCGCCGACCAGGTCGGCCAGGGAAATGTCGGACATGAGTGGCCTTTGCAAGGGAGAGTGACGGGTTGCTGGGATATATCACGATGCTGCTGGTCTGCCAGCTTGCAGGCGAGGTGCTGGTGCGCCTGACCGGCCTGCCCCTGCCGGGCCCGGTGGCAGGCATGGTCATCCTGCTGGCCGGGCTGATGGTCAAGGGAGGCATCCCCGACGGGCTGAACAGCGTGGGCGGCACCTTGCTGCGCTATCTGGCGCTGCTGTTCGTGCCGGCCGGGGTGGGCGTGGTGGCCCATCTGGAACTGGTGGGCCGTCAGCTGCTGCCCATCGCCGCCGCAATCCTGCTGGGCACCCTGCTGACCATCGCCGTCACCGGGCTTGTGGTCCAGGCCCTGACCCCCAAGGAAAAGCCGTGACTGCCGCGCTGACCCAGCTGTGGTCCACCCTGTCGGGCTCGCCCCTGTTCCACCTGACCGCCACCCTGCTGGCCTTCCAGGCGGCGGACTGGCTGTATCGCCGCGCCGGCATGCATCCGTTGCTGAACCCGGTTCTGCTGTCCATCCTGATGCTGGGCGGGCTGTTGGCCGCCACCGGCATTGACTACGCCACCTATTTCCAGGGGGCGCAACTGGTGCATTTCCTGCTGGGACCGGCCACGGTGGCGCTGGCCATTCCGCTTTATCGCCAGCTTTCGGCCATCCGCCGATCGGCCCTGGCGCTGCTGGCCGGCCTGCTGGTGGGCAGCCTGACCGCCATCCTGGCCGGCGTGGGCATCGCCTGGGCGCTGGGCGGCGACCAGAAGGTACTGCTGGCCCTGGCGCCGCGCTCGGCCACCACCCCCATCGCCATGGGCATTGTCGAGAAGCTGGGCGGCCTGCCCTCGCTGACCGCCGTGTTCGTCATCACCAGCGGCATCACCGGCGCCGTGGCGGGCACATGGGTGCTGAATCTGGTACGGGTGCGCGACCAGAAAGCCCGGGGATTTGCCGCCGGCCTGGCTTCGCACGGCATCGCCACCGCGCGGAAGCTGCAACTGAACGAGACCGCCGGAGCCTTCGCCGGAATGGCCATCGGCCTGAACGGCCTGGCCACCGCCATCCTGGTGCCGATTCTATGGGGACTGCTGGACTGACCGGCTGGACTCCCCCCTTGGAGGGGCATAGGATTCTCCGGCGGGTCCGATCCGTGGACCCAAGGGGAAATCAAGGGGGAAACAATGTTCAAGACCTTTGCTCTGGCCGCCGCCCTGGCGGCCGTCGCTGTTGCGCCCGCATCCGCCGCCCAACAGGATTTCGACCTGATCAACCAGACCGGCTACACCATCGAACAGGTCTATGTCTCGCCCACCAACAGCAACAACTGGCAGGAAGATGTGCTGGGCCGTGATGTGATGAATGACGGCGAAGGCGGCACCATCACCTTCAACCGCAGTGAGCGCACCTGCCTGTGGGACCTGAAGGTGGTCTATGACGACGGCGAAAGCGCCGAATGGGACCGCTTCGACCTGTGCAAGGTCTCGACCATCACCATCCACTATGACCGCAAGACCGGCGAAACCTCGGCCGAGTACGAATAAACGATAGCCTGGGGTGGAGGCGCGGATTTTGGCCCGGGCCTCCCTCCCTCAGCCGCCCACGATCTTTTTCAGGGCGGCCAGGTTGAAGCCCTCCGCGGTGCTGGACAGCAACTCGGCATTGGCCAGGTCCGAGCCTTCCACCTGCACCAGCGCGCGGCCGGCCAGCACGATCATCACCTCGCCCGACCGGGTATCCTGATCCCAGCGCATCAGCGCCGGCTCGCCGCCCACGGTCAGGCGGCGGAACTGCGGCATGGCCGCCAGGGCGCCGTTCTCGAACATGGGCCGCACCCCCTCCACCGCCGGATTGTCCAGCAGCACCGAGGCATTCAGGGTGGCATCGCCCTTCTGATAGCCTTTGGCCACCGACAGGCCGCCGCCCGCCGAGGCCAGGCTCTGGGTCTCGGGCTCGCCGGCCTCCCAGCCCGGGGGCGCCGCCGGCAGGGTCTTGGCGATCTGCTCGCCCAGCCTGGTCTGCAGGTCGGCCAGCACCTGCTGCAATTCGTTGGCGGCGCGGGCCAGGTCGCCCTTCTGCCAGGATTGGCGGACAGCCTCCAGCCGGGCCGGGCCCTCGGGCGCGGCCCATGCCGCCCCGGACAAGGCCGTCGCGGTCAGCAGGGTCATTACGGAAAGGGCCTGGGCGAGACGGCGCATGGACGGGCATTCCCTCAATTCTTGCTTGCCGACAGACTAGCACCGGCCACCGCCCCCGGACAATCGGCCGGAGAGGTGACGAAATGTAATGCAGAGTGACAACCATTGACGCAGAGCGAGTGCCCATACTAGAAATGTCGGTAATGTCCGATGGGAGTTTGGGGTTTCTCCACCATGAGCCATTGTTTGGCCGCCGACCGGCCGGAAACCGAAAGGGTTTCGGACCGTGTCGCGGAGCGGCTTCTTGACCTGATTGCAACGGGCGCCATCGCGCCCGGCGAACGCCTGCCCGGCGAACGCCAACTGGCCCAGCAGATGGGCGTCTCGCGCGTTTCCGTGCGGGCCGCGCTGCAAAGCCTGAAGACCCAAGGGTTCCTCAGCGCGGTGCAGGGGGGCGGCACCCGGGTGCTGTCCACCGCCGGCCAGATGGACAGTCCGCTGGTGCATCTGACCCGGCTGAACCGCGAAAACCTGCATGACCTGGCGCAATTGCGCGCGGTGATGGAGGAGTGGGCCGCGGCGCATGCCGCCGAACACCGTTCGGACGAGCAGCTGGCCGAGCTGGAAGATGTGCTGGTCTCCATGGCCCGCCCCAATGCCAAGCCCGAGCAGAAGTCCCAGGACGATGTACGCTTCCACCTGACCGTGGCCAAGGCCTCGGGCTCGGCGGTCTATCTGCATATCGTCAGCACCATCCGCGACATCCTGCAGGAAAGCCTGAACTATCACCGCTACCAGATGTTCGCCACCGAGAACGACGACCGCATCCTGCTGGCCCAGCACCGAGCCATCGCCGATGCCATCCGCGCCCGCGACGGCGTGACGGCCGGCCGGGCCATGCGCGATCACCTGAACTGGGTGAATGCCCGGTACGAGCATGAGCACGACCGCCTGAGCCGCTGACCGGGCCCGCTTGGCAGACGGATAAATGAAAGGCGCCCCGTGCAAGCGGGGCGCCTTTCGCCGTTCAGGGCTGTTCCCATCCGCATGGGAAATTTTCTTAGGCGGGAACGCGCATTGGCTCTCGCCTGTCTGGGTAAGAAAAGATTAAATGGCTGGGCCAGTTTCCGGCGCCCCATCATCAGGGACCTTTCATGCGACGCACCCGTAACGCCAAGATCCTCGCCACCCTCGGCCCCGCCACGGCCACGCCCCAGGCCATCGAGGGCCTGTTCCTGGCTGGTGCCGATGTGTTCCGCCTGAATTTCAGCCACGGCACGCACCAGGACCATCTGCAGCGCTACGAAGCCATCCGCGCCCTGGAACGCAAGACCCGCCGCCCCATCGGCGTGCTGATGGACCTGCAAGGCCCCAAGCTGCGCGTGGGCAAGTTCGAAAATGGCAAGGCGCCGCTGAAGACCGGCCAGATGTTCCGCCTGGACATGGACGAGACCCCCGGCACCAGCGAGCGCGCACCGCTGCTGCACCCCGAGGTGTTCAACGCCCTGCATGTGGGCACCGAACTGTTGCTGGACGACGGCCGCATCCGCCTGCGGGTCGAGCATCACGGCCTGGATTACGCCGAAACCCGGGTGATCACCGGCGGCGAGCTGTCCAACAACAAGGGTCTGAATGTTCCCAATGTGGTGCTGCCCATCTCGCCCCTGACCAAGAAGGACCTGACCGACCTGGCCTTCGGCCTGGACATGGGTGTGGACTGGGTGGCGCTGTCCTTCGTGCAGCGGCCCGAGGACGTGGCCGAGGCGCGCCGCCTGGTGGACGGCCGCGCCATGATCATGTCCAAGCTGGAAAAGCCCAGCGCCATCGAACATCTGGACGCCATCATCGAGCTGTCCGACGGCATCATGGTGGCGCGCGGCGACCTGGGCGTGGAAGTGCCGCCCGAGACCGTGCCGATCCTGCAAAAGCGCATCATCCGCGCCTGCCGCACCGCCGGCAAGCCCGTGGTGGTGGCCACCCAGATGCTGGATTCCATGGTCCATGCCCCCGCCCCCACCCGGGCCGAGGCGTCGGACGTGGCCACCGCCGTCTATGACGGCGCCGATGCGGTGATGCTGTCGGCGGAAACCGCCAGTGGCGACTATCCCATCGATGCGGTGACCATGATGACCCGCATCATCCAGCAGGTGGAGCAGGACGAGCATTACCGCCTGTTCCGCGACGCCAACCGGCTGCCGCCCGAGAATTCGGTCCGCGACGCCATCTCCAACGCCGCCCGCCAGGTGGCCGATACCCTGCAGGCGGCCGCCGTGGTGACCTTCACCTCCTCGGGCTCGACCACCCTGCGCGTGGCCCGCGCCCGGCCCGAAGTGCCGGTAGTGTCGCTGACCGCCAACCGCGACGTGGCCCGCCGCATGGCGGTGGTCTGGGGCGCCCATTCGGTGGTGACGCGGGAAGTGCATAATTTCGCCGACATGGTCAGCCTGGCCACCCAGACCGCCCACGCCGAGGGCTTCGCCCCGGCCGGCAGCCGCGTGGTAATCACCGCCGGCGTGCCCTTCGGCACCACCGGCACCACCAACATCCTGCGCGTGGCCA
>CAYOKN010000013.1:24223-26096 GCA_964404545.1 uncultured Rhodospirillaceae bacterium
AGCGGGCGGCGGTGTCGCGGGGCTCGCCCACGCGGATGGCGATGCCGCCCATCTGGTTGACGGTCTTGAAGCCGTCCTCGTCGGTCACGTCGTCGCCCACGAACACCGGCACTCGGCCGGCAAAGGGCGGCTCGGCCATGAACTGGCCGATGGCGGTGCCCTTGTGGATGCCCGCCGGCCGCACTTCCAGCACCATCTTGCCATCGATCACGTCAAAGCCCCGGGTATTGACCAGGGCGGCGGTGACGGCACGCCGGGCGGCATCCTCGTGCTGGGGCGCGCCCCGATAATGCAGGGCCAGCGTCGGCCCCTTGTTCTCCAGCTCGGTGCCGGGATGGTTGATCACGAACTCCTGCAGGGTCCGGCGCACGCCGCCCACGGGCGGCAGGGGCACCGACGGGCCATGCAGCAGGCCGTCGGGGGTGACCCATTCCAGGCCATGAAGGCCGGCGGCAGCGGGGCGCAGGGGCTCCATCAGGTTGCGCACCTGGGACACCGGGCGGCCGCTGACCAGAGCCAGCGCGCCGCCGCAGGAGCGGCGCAGGCTGGTCAGGTCGGATACCAGGCCTTGGGGGACCACCACCAGCCGGGGATTGGGGGCGATGTCCAACAAGGTGCCGTCCAGGTCCAGGAACCACGCCCAATCGCGGGAGGGTCGCGGAGGCGGCGGCAAGGGCTGCGAAGCAGGGGTTGCTGCGGGCGCACTCATGGCCCTTAAGCTAAGGATCGAGCCGCCCAGGTCAACCCTGAACTCCCCCTCCTAGCCATTTAGGAAGGACCGGCGGCCGAGACCTTCTCCAACAGCGCGGCGCGCTCCGCCTTCCGCATGCGGTATTCCGCCAGCCGGGCCGAGCGGTAGGCATCGGCAATACGCTTGGCTTCGGCCCGCTCGGCATCCAGGGCGGCCTTGGCCTCGGCGGCCTTGACCAGGCGGTCCTGGCGCAGCTTGCGCATGTCGGGGGTCTCTTCGCGCACCGGGGCCTTGACCGTCTTGAACACCGGCGGCTCGAACATGGCCAGCATCAGCGGATCCTCGGGGCCGGCCTGGCGGCCCTTGGTCTTTTCCCAGGCGGCCATCAGCTTCGAGCGATAGGCGGCGGCCAGATGCGGGGTCTGGGAATGGTAATAGGAGCCGGCCACGCGCCAATCCTTGGTGTCCTCGTACAGCCCGGTCAGGAACCGCGCGGCATAGCCCACATTGGTGGCGGGATCGAAGGCGCTTTCGATATCGTCGAAGGCATCCGGGTGGGCGCGCAGATTTACCTGCATGCAACCCACGTCGATATTGCGCACGCCGCGGGCCTTCAACTTCTTCACCTCGGCCACGGCCTCTTCCTTGCTGGGCAGAAAACGCCCCTCGCCCTCGGCCATCACGGTCCAGGGCCAGGCAAAACTTGCCCGCCGCTCGGCATCCCAGCGCCCCGACTCCACCACGGAAATGGCCGACAACAGCCCATCCGGAATGCCCCGCTGCCGCTCCTGCCGCGCCACTTCGGCGGCGCAAAGCTGGCTGTCCTGGCCGGCTTGCGCCGGTCCAGCCAGGCAGGCTGCCATCAGAAGGAACATCAGGGCCAAGGCCGCGGGTTTGAGCTGGATCATGGGTCCTCGCATCCAGGTGCGCATTTCGCACCCACGATCTTGCATCTTGCGTGCCAAATGGGAGGGAGCAATCCCTCAAAGGGCTGCAATGCTGCAATGCAACGAAAGAGAATCGGGCCTTTTCAAGTGCTTGATATACCCATACCCCCTTTGCCTGTTTTTGGCCTTGCAACGGGGCCGGAAACTCCTTAAATTTTGCAGTGCAGCAAATCGGACGGTCTTCGACGGTCCACTTGTTGCCTTTCTTGGACGTTTCCTCCCTAAACTTGAGCCC
>CAYOKN010000014.1:0-18927 GCA_964404545.1 uncultured Rhodospirillaceae bacterium
GCGGCGTGCCGCAGATCGAGGTCACCTTCGACATCGACGCCAACGGCATCGTCAATGTGTCGGCCAAGGACAAGGCCACCAACAAGGAACAGGCCATCCGCATCCAGGCCTCGGGCGGCCTGTCGGACTCGGATATCGACCGCATGGTCAAGGAAGCCGAATCCCACGCCGCCGAGGACAAGAAGCGGCGCGAGCTGGTGGAGGCCCGCAACCATGCCGACAGCCTGGTGCACACCACCGAGAAGAACTTGAAGGAGTACGGCGACAAGGTGCCGGCCGAGCAGAAGTCCTCCATCGAGGGCGACCTGGCCGCGCTGAAGACCGCCCTGGCCGGTGAAGACGCCGACGAAATCAAGGCCAAGACCGAGGCCCTGATGCAGTCCTCCATGAAGCTGGGTGAGGCCATGTACAAGGCCCAGCAGGAAGGCGGCACCCAGACGGCGGGCGATGCCGGTGCCCAGGGCGGTGCGGGCAATGACAGCACCGTGGTGGACGCCGACTTCGAGGAAGTGGACTCGGACAAGAAGAACCATTAACCCTTAGGCCCGTAATCTACGCCCCCTCTCTCTCCGGCCGGAGGGAGAGGGCGGCGGCCCGCCCGGCGGCATTGGGGCAAAGGACGAGATGAGCAAACGGGATTACTACGAGGTTCTGGGGGTTGACCGCGGCGCCAGTGCGGAAGAGCTGAAAAAGGCCTATCGCAAGCTGGCCATGCAATATCACCCGGACCGCAACCCGGATGATCCGTCGGCTGAAGCCAAGTTCAAGGAACTCAACGAAGCCTATGACGTCCTGAAGGACGAACAGAAGCGCGCGGCCTATGACCGCTTTGGCCATGCCGCCTTCGAGAATGGGCGCGGTGGGGCCGGCGGCGGTGACTTCGGCTTCGGCTTCGGCGGCGGCTTCGCCGATATTTTCGACGAGATGTTCGGCGACTTCATGGGTGGCCGGCGCGGCGGCGCGGCCTCGGGCCGGGGCGCAGACCTGCGCTACAACATGGAGATCAGCCTCGAGGAGGCCTTCGCCGGCAAGGCGGCCACCATCGACGTGCCCACGTCGGTCAGCTGCGATGCCTGCAACGGCTCGGGCGGCGCCAACGGCGCTCAGCCGGTGGCCTGCCCCACCTGTGCCGGCCACGGCAAGGTGCGCGCCCAGCAGGGCTTTTTCACCATCGAGCGCACCTGTCCCACCTGCCAGGGCATGGGCCGGGTGATCAAGGACCCCTGCAAGGTCTGCGGCGGCTCGGGCCGCACCCGCAAGGACAAGACCCTGTCGGTGCAGATCCCGGCCGGCGTCGAGGACGGCACCCGCATCCGCCTGACCGGCGAAGGCGAGGCCGGCGTGCGCGGAGCCCCGGCAGGAGATCTTTATATTTTCCTGACCGTGCGGCCGCACCGGCTGTTCCAGCGGGAAGGCGCCAACATCCATTGCCGGGTGCCGATCCCCATGACCACGGCGGCGCTGGGCGGCGCCATCGAGGTGCCCAGCATCGACGGCAGCCGCGCCAAGGTGACCATTCCCGCCGGCACCCAGAGCGGACACCAGTTCCGCCTGAAGGCCAAGGGCATGAGCGTGCTGCGCAGCCCGGCCCGCGGCGACATGTTCATCCAGGCGGTGGTGGAAACCCCGGTGAACCTGACCAAGCGTCAGCGCGAGCTGCTGGAGGACTTCGAGAAGGCCGGCGAAGCCGACCACAGCCCCGAATCCAACAGCTTCTTCTCGCGCATCAAAGAGCTGTGGGAAGACCTGAAAGACTAGGAACAGATAAAATTTTACCGATCAGGGTCCGGGCAAAATGTCCGGGCCCTTTTGATTCATGCATTTTCTGCCGAGGCAGCCATGCCGATACCGCACTGTGGTGGTGCCAGGAACGGCGTTACCCTTTTCTTGACGCCCGATTGCGGCGTTCGGCCCGATGGGCCTGGGGCTCTACCGCATCACGACCCCTCTCTGCGGTAGGGCCTTCTTTTGTGAGCGGTCCGCATTTCGCCATGGAAAGCCCGTCGGGCAACGACTAGTCTTGCGGTCCTTGCCTGATTTCGGACCCGATCATGGACATCACGGCCTATCTCCGCACCTCCGCCGACATCTTGACCGCCACCGCACAAGACCTGGACCCTGCCCGCATGACGCAGGCGGTGGACCTGACCGTGGCGGCCTTGCGGGCGGGCAAGGGGCTGCTGGTCTGCGGCAATGGCGGCTCGGCCGCCGACGCCCAGCACATCACCGGCGAGTTGGTGGGCCGCTTCCTGAAGGAACGCAAGGGCCTGAAGGCTATCTGCCTGTCGTCCAACGCGGCCATCCTGACCGCCTGGGCCAATGACTATTCCTACGAGACGGTGTTCTCGCGCCAGGTGGAGGCCTATGGCGAGGCTGGCGGCGTGCTGCTGGGCCTGTCCACCAGCGGCAATTCCAAGAATGTGGTGACCGCCTTCGAGCAGGCCCGCTCCATGGGCATGACCACCATCGCCCTGACCGGCCAGGGCGGCGGCAAGCTGGCGGCGTTGTCGGATATCCTGCTGGATGTGCCGTCCAAGCACACCCCGCTGATCCAGCAGGCCCATCTGTGCCTGTATCACTATTTCTGCGAACGGGTCGAGGCGGCGCTGGCCTGACCGCGCCGGCAAGACGGCCTATTTGGTCAGCCGCGCCTTGACGGTGGACCGGCCCAGGTCGGTGATGCTGACCTTGTTGAAGCCGGCCCCGAAATGCTTCTGCACCAGCCAGCCCTTGGCCGCGCATTCCTTCAAGGTGCGGTCCAGCAGGCTGTTCTCGATATTGGTGGCGATGGCGATATCGCCCGACATCAACAGAACCTCGAGCAGCAGTTCCTGTTGCGGCAGCATTCCGGCGGTCCCCTGGATGGTTGTTTTGCCGCCACTCTAGCGCCGCTTGACCGCCCGCGCCATGCGCATACATCATGCGCATGGGACCCTTTATCGGACGCCGCCTCATGCTTTACGACCCGAACGCCCCGAAACGGGCCACCAACCTGTCGGTGAACGAGGATTTGCTTGGTCAGGCCCGCGCCTTGGACGTGAACCTCTCCCAGATCTTCGAGCGGGCGCTGGAAGAGGTGGTGCGACAGGCAAGGGCCGCGGAATGGACCGAGCAGAACAAACAGGCCATTGAAAGCCATCGCCGTTGGGTGGACAAAAACGGTATTTTCGGGGCCAAGTACCGAGTGTTCTGATGCAGTTCGATGTTCATGCGAACCTGAACCCGGACACGGCGGATGCTTTTCCATTCCTGCTTGATGTGCAGGCCGATCTGCTCCAGAACCTGCCGACCCGGGTTGTGCTCCCGCTCGTGTCCCGGGATTTCGCTCCCGATCCTATTCGTCACCTGAATCCCGAGTTTGTTGTGGGTGACCAACATGTTCTTATGCTGACCAATCACTTGGCGCCGGTTCCGCCGTCGATTTTGGGCCCGGTGGTGGCCAGTCTGAATGATCGGCGGACGGATATCATCGCGGCGCTGGATTTTCTTTTTACCGGAGTTTGACATGACCAAGATCGGAATCGTCGGCTGTTCCGGCCGCATGGGCCAGATGCTGGTGCGCGAGGTGGTGGCCACCAAGGGCGCCGCGCTGGCCGGCGGCACCGAGCGGCCGGGCAGCGAGGCGGTGGGGTCGGACGTGGCGCAGCTGGCGGGCCTGGCCCCCAGCGGCCTGCCGGCCCTGGACGATGCGGCGCAACTGTTCCGCCAGTCCGACGCGGTCATCGATTTCACCAGCCCGGCGGCCACCGTGCTGCATGCCGGCCTGGCCGCCGAGCAGAAGAAGGTGCTGGTGGTGGGCACCACCGGCCTGACGCCGGACCATGAAGTTGCGCTGCAACAGGCCGCGGCGCAGACCGCCGTGGTCTATGCACCCAATTTCTCCATCGGTGTCACCCTGTTGGCGACCCTGGTGGAAAAGGCCGCGTCCATCCTGGATCCGTCCTATGATATCGAGATCGTCGAGATGCATCACCGGCACAAGGTGGATGCCCCCTCGGGCACCGCGCTGGGGCTGGGCCGCGCCGCCGCCAAGGGCCGCGATGTGGCGCTGGACCAGGTCTGGTGCAAGGCCCGTGACGGCCATACCGGCCCGCGCCCGCCCGGCGAGATCGGCTTTGCCACCCTGCGCGGCGGTGACGTGGTGGGCGACCATGATGTGATCTTCGCCACCGAGGGCGAGCGGCTGGTGCTGGGCCACAAGGCCTCCAGCCGTCAGGTCTTCGCCAAGGGCGCGGTGCGCGCCGCGCTGTGGGCCGCCGGCCGCCCGCCGGGCCTTTACACCATGCGCGACGTGCTGGGCCTGTGATGCTGCCGGGCAAGCTGCTGACCGCCGAGGGCGGGGACGCCTTCGCCGACCTGGCGGCCCAGGCCATCCTGCAGGCGGGGCTGGAAGCCCAGGAGCAGCGGGGCCGCTTCACCCTGGCCCTGTCTGGGGGATCGGCGCCCGGTCCCATCCTGCGCCGGCTGGCCGAGATCGGCGCCCCCTTGAGCTGGCGCCGGGTCATCCTGATCTGGGTGGACGAACGCTGCGTGGGGCCCGAGGACGAACGCAGCAATTACCGCCTGGCCAAGGAGAATCTGCTGGACGTGCTGCCGGTGCAGCCGGTGGTGCATCGCCTGCGCGGCGAGATCGACCCGGCCAAGGCGGTGGAAAGCTATGAGCAGCTGCTGCGCTTCGCCGCCCTGACCCCCGATGAGCCGCCGGTGATGGACCTGGCGCTGATCGGCTTCGGCACCGACGGCCATGTGGCCAGCCTGTTCCCCGGCGGTCCCGAGCTCGAGGCCGAGGGCCTGGTCACCGCCAGCCGCAGCCCCGACGGGCTGGCCCGCCTGTCCCTGACCTTGCCCCTGCTGGCCGCCGCCCGCACCTGCCTGATCATCGCCCGGGGCGCCGCCAAGCGCCCGGTGCTGGAGCAGCTGCTGGCCGGCGACACCGGCCTGCCCCTGTCCCGCCTGGTACACCGCACCGGCAATCCGGTCTGGGTGCTGGACAAGGACGTGCTGCCTTGAAAGCCAAGGACATCGACCAGCTCTATGCCCGGCTGGCGGCGCTGAACCCCGAGCCGAAGTCCGAGCTGAACTATGTGAATCCCTATACCCTGCTGGTGGCGGTGGCGCTGTCGGCCCAGGCCACGGATGTGGGGGTGAACAGGGCCACCGGGCCGCTGTTCGCCGTGGTGGACACGCCCGAGAAGATGGTCGCGCTGGGCGAGGAGGGGCTGCGGGATTTCATCAAGACCATCGGCCTGTTCAACACCAAGGCCAAGAACGTGATCAATCTGTCCCGGCTGCTGATCGAGCGGCATGGCGGCCAGGTGCCGCAGGACCGCGCCGCGCTGGAGGCATTGCCGGGGGTGGGGCGCAAGACCGCCAATGTGGTGCTGAACGTGGCCTTCGGCGAACCCACCATCGCCGTGGACACCCATATCTTCCGCGTGGCCAACCGCACCGGCCTGGCCAAGGGTAAGACCCCGGACCAGGTGGAAGCGGGGTTGGAAAAGGTCACGCCTCTCCGCTGGCGCCTGCATGCCCACCATTGGCTGATCCTGCATGGTCGCTATATCTGCAAGGCCCGGAAACCGGAATGCTGGCGATGCCCCATCAACGACCTGTGCGCCTTCAAGGACAAAACCCCCGCCGTTTCCTAGGTGCTTTTGCGGCGGCCCTGTTGCTGGGCGCCCCCGCTCAGGCCCAGACCGTGGCGGTCAAGGACGACGCCCTGCTGGTGGACGGTAAACCCTGGCGGGTCCAGGCGGTGTCGGGCCGTACCCAGCTGGAGGTGGCCAAGGCCATGGGCGCCAACAGCGTGCGCACCTATGGCGACGAGACCGCCCGCATGCTGGACGAGGCGCACCGCCACGGGCTGAAGGTGATCGCCGGCTTCTGGCTGGGCCATCCCCGGCTGGGCTTCGATTATGGCGACCGCGCCCAGGTAGAGCGCCAATTGGCCGAGCTGCGCGCCTTCGTGCTGGCCCACAAGGACCATCCGGCGCTCTTGATGTGGGGCATCGGCAATGAGGTGGAGGCCGAGTTGGCCGACCACCGGGCGGTCTGGCCGGCCATCGAGGAGGCGGCCCGGCTGGTGAAGGGCCTGGACCCCGCCCATCCCACCCTGGCGGTCCTGGCCGAGACCGGCCCCGACAAGGTGGCGTTGCTGAAGAAGCAGGCGCCCAGTATCGACATTTTGGGCATCAACAGCTACGGCGACAGCTTGCGCGACGTGGTGGATCGGGCGCGGTCCCAGGGCTGGGACGGGCCGGTGCTGATCACCGAGATGGGCGCCCTGGGCCAGTGGCAGGCGGCCAAGACCCCCTGGGGGGCCGCCATCGAGCCCAGCAGCACCGAGAAGGCGGCGCGCCTACGCGAGATGCTGCCGGCCCTGGACCGGGACAGCATCGGCCAGGTGGCCTTCTATTGGGGCCAAAAACAGGAAGTGACCCCCACCTGGCACAGCCTTTTGCTGCCCGACGGCACCTGGACCGAGACCGCCGAGGTGTTGGCCGCCCACTGGGGCGGCACCACCCCGGGCGGAAACCGGGCTCCGCGCATCCGCCATCTGGCTTTCACCCATGACAATCAGTGGTCCGCAGCCTCCTGGGGGCATGCCCTGCTGGAGGTGGAGGACCCCGACGGTGACCGGCCCCGGGTGGAGTGGCGGGTGATGGGGGAAAGCACCGACCTGCGCAAGGGCGGCGATGCCGAGGCGGTGCCCCAGGAGTTTCCCCAGGCCCTGTTCCGCCCCACCGGTTCCTTCACCCGCATCGCGGGCCTGAAGCCGGGGGCCTATCGCCTGTTCGTCACCGTGTCCGATGGCCGGGGCGGGGCGGCCACCGCCAACCTGCCTTTCCTTGTGCGGTGAAAATTTCTGCCCAAATTCACGCAGGATGATCGCGCGGGGTCCTAGACTGGGACCCTGTGCCACTTGCCCTGGAACCTTGCCATGCGTCTGCTTTTGGCCATCTTCATTCCCTGGCTGCAGTTCTTCACCATCGGCCGCCCCTTCTCGGGCCTGGCCTGCCTGATCCTGCAGATCACCCTGATCGGCTGGCCGGTGGCCGCCATCTGGTCCGTCTATGCCTTGTCCCAGTACAAGACCGACCAGAAGATCAAGGACATGCAGCGGCAGATGTCCGCGTCCTGAGTGGGCCTTCCGCTTCCCTAATTCCGCCCCAGAGGGTATAGGGAGGCATGTCCTCCGACATCCTTCTTTTGGCCGGGCCGCTGGTGCTGGCGGCCTTGGGCACTGGCCTGGTGCGCAGCCTGCTGCTACGCCATGCCGTGCTGGACATGCCCAACCACCGGTCCAGCCATACGGTACCCACCCCGCGCGGCGGCGGCATGGCGGTGACGCCGGTGGTGCTGCTGGCCTGGGCGGCGGCGGCGCTGTGGCTGCCCGGCCTGCCCGGCGGGCTGTGGGGGGTGCTGGCCGGTGCGCTGGGGCTGGGCCTGCTGTCCTGGCTGGATGATCTGAAGACCCTGCCGGCGGCGCCGCGCTTTCTGGCCCAAATCCTGGCTGCCGGGATGGCGTTGGCGGTACTGCCGGGGGACGGCCTGATCGGGCTGCTGCCCTTGTGGGTCGAGGCGCCGATCCTGCTGCTGGCGCTGGTCTGGTTCGTGAACCTCTATAACTTCATGGACGGCATCGACGGCATCGCCGGCACCGAGACCGCCTGCCTGGGCCTGGGCCTGGCGCTGGTGGCGGGGGTGGCCGGGCTGGCCGGGATTGCGCCTTTGGGCCTCGCCGCTGCCGGTGCCGCCCTGGGCTTTTTGTACTGGAACTGGCATCCGGCCCGCATCTTCCTGGGCGATGTGGGCTCCATCCCCCTGGGCTATCTGTTGGGCTGGCTGCTGCTCTGGCTGGCGGTGCAGGGCCATCTGGCCGCCGCCCTGATCCTGCCCCTCTATTACGTGGCCGACGCCAGCCTGACCCTGGGCAAGCGGGCCTTGCGCGGCGAGAAGGTGTGGCAGGCCCACCGCGAGCATTTCTACCAACGCTCGGCCAAGGCGGTGGGCAGCCACAGCGCGGTGGTCAAGCTGATCCTGGCCGCCAATCTGGGGCTGATCGCCCTGGCCGTTGCCTCGGTGCTGTGGATGCCCTGGCTGATGCTGGGTCTGGCGGTGTTGCTGGTGGCCGGCCTGCTGGCCTGGCTGCAGCGCCTGAGCCGGAGCGCCTGACCATGCGGGTGCTGGTGACCGGGGCGGGGGGCTTTGTGGGCCGGGCGGTCTGCCGCCATCTGCTGGCCGCCGGGCACCAGGTGGTGGGGGCGGTGCGCGGCCGCGCAGCCCCTGCGGGTGTCGAGCCGGTGGCGGTGGGCGGCATCAGTGGTCAGACCGATTGGTCGAATGCCCTTTCGGGGGTGGAGATGGTGGTGCATCTCGCTGCTCGCGTGCATGTGATGCAGGACAGCGCCGCCGATCCCTTGGCGGAATTCCGCGCGGTCAATCGGGATGGCACCCGCCGTCTGGCCGAGGCGGCGCGGACCGCCGGAGTGCGGCATCTGCTGTTCCTGTCCAGCATCAAGGTGAACGGCGAGGAAACCCGGTCCGGCCAGGCCTTTACCGAGACCGATCCGCCGGCGCCCCAGGACCCCTACGGCGTCTCCAAATGGGAGGCCGAGCAGGCCCTGGCCGCCAGCGGCCTGCCCGTCACCATCCTGCGCCCGCCCTTGGTCTATGGCCCGGGCGTGGCCGGCAATCTGGCCCGCCTGCTGGGCGCCATCCGCCGGGGCCTGCCGCTGCCCTTCGGGCTGGTGCGCAACCGCCGCGACCTGGTGGCGGTGGACAATCTGGCCTCGGCGGTGCTGGCGGCCCTGCAGGCGCCGCCGGCCGACGGACAATACCGCACCTATCTGGTGGCCGACGGCCAGCCGCTGTCCACCGCCGACCTCATCCGCGGACTGGCCGCCGGGCTGGGCCTGCGGCCCCGCTTGCTGCCGGTGCCGCCGGGCGTGATGCTGGCGGCGGCGGCTCTGCTGGGCAAGCAGGCGGCGGCGCGGCGGGTGCTGGGCAATCTGGAGGTGGATGCCTCCCTGATCCGGGCCGAGCTCGGCTGGCGGCCGGTGGTGGCCCCGGCGGAGGCCCTGGCGCAAGTGGCAAGGACTGCACATGACTGATCTTCTGGCGGGACTTCGGGTCTTGGCCCTGCAGGCGGGCGAAGAGATCCTGGCGGTCTATGCCACCGACTTCCAGGCCCGCACCAAGGACGATGCCTCGCCGGTGACCGAGGCCGACGAGCGGGCCGAGGCGGCCATCCTGCCCGGCCTGGCGGCCTTGACCCCGGACATTCCCATCGTGTCGGAAGAGGAAGCTTCGAAGGGCCGCATCCCGCAGGTGGGACGGCGCTTCTGGCTGGTGGACCCCTTGGACGGCACCAAGGAATTCCTGAAGCGCAATGGGGAATTCACCGTCAATATCGGCCTGATCGAGGACGGACAGCCGGTGGCCGGCGTGGTCTATGCCCCGGTGACCGGCGCCCTCTATCTGGGCGGCTTCGGCCAGGCCACGGTGGAGCGGCCTGGGCAGCCGCCTCGTCCCATCGCCGTGCGCCCGCCGCCCGCACCCGGCCTGACCGTGGTGGGCAGCCGCTCCCATGCCGATCCGCGCGAGCAGGAATGGCTGGCCGCTCGCTTTGCCATCGCCGAGACCAAGGCGGCGGGATCGTCGCTGAAATTCTGCCTGGTGGCGGCGGGCGAGGCCGATCTCTATGCCCGGCTTGGGCCCACCATGGAGTGGGACACCGCCGCCGGCCACGCGGTTTTGCGGGCTGCTGGCGGAAGCGTCACCGACACCGACGGGCAGTCCCTGGCCTATGGCAAACCGGACTTCCGCAATCCGGGCTTCGTGGCCCGGGGCGGGCGGGATTGAAAGGTGAAATCCGGGCTGCCCGCCAGCGCCTTGAGAAGGTTTACAACCCGGCGACGGATAGGGCATTGTCCGGCCAATCGATATATGCGGGGATCAAATGGCAGCCCATGAGGTGCTGAAGCGGGAAACCGAGGTCAAGGTCGGCTCTGACCGGTCCTTTGGCATCGTCTTCACCGTGGTGTTCGCGATCGTCGGCCTGTGGCCCCTGACGGGCGAGGGCGGCGAGCCCCGGCTGTGGGCGCTGGGCGCCGCAGCCGCCTTCCTGGTGGTGTCCCTGGTCCGGCCCAAGACCTTGCGGCCGCTGAACCTGCTGTGGTTCAAGTTCGGCCTGCTGCTGCATTCGGTGGTCAATCCGCTGGTGATGGGTCTGCTGTTCTTTGTGACCGTCACTCCCATGGGCCTGCTCATGCGTGCCCTGGGCAAGGATCTTCTGACCATGAAGCGCCAGCCCGACGCCGCCAGCTATTGGATCCTGCGCGATCCGCCTGGTCCGGATGCCCAGTCCATGCGCAACCAATTCTAGGAGCCGTCATGTCCTTTCTGATGGAACTGTGGGCCTTCATGCGCGCCCGCAAGAAGTTCTGGCTGCTGCCCATCATGGTGATGATGCTGCTGTTCGGCGGCCTGATCGTGCTGAGCCAGGGTTCCGCGGTGGCCCCCTTCATCTACACCCTGTTCTAAGGCCCAGGCGCAGCTCATGATCATCCTCGGCATCTCGGCCTTCTACCATGACAGCGCGGCCGCCCTGATCCGCGACGGCGAAATCATCGCCGCCGCCCAGGAGGAGCGCTTCACCCGCAAGAAGCACGATGCCGGCTTCCCGGCCGAGGCGGTGAAATACTGCCTGGCCGAGGCGGGCATTAGCCTGGCCCAAGTGGATCATGTGGCCTTCTACGACAAGCCGTTCCTGAAGTTCGAGCGGCTGCTGGAAACCTATCTGGCCTTTGCCCCCCGGGGCTTCACCAGCTTCAAGAAGGCGATCCCGGTCTGGATCGCCGAGAAGCTGTTCCAGAAGGACATGCTGCGCAAGAAGTTCAAGGAGTTCGATCCGGCCTTCGACTGGATGAACAAGCTGCTCTTCTCCGAGCATCATTACAGCCATGCGGCCAGTGCCTTCTTCCCGTCGCCCTTCGAGGAGGCGGTGGTGCTGACCATGGACGGCGTCGGCGAGTGGGCCACCACCTCGGTGGCCATCGGCCGGGGCAACTCCCTGCAGATGCACAAGGAAATCCACTTTCCCCATTCCTTGGGCCTGCTTTATTCCGCCTTCACCTACTATACCGGCTTCAAGGTGAATTCGGGCGAATACAAGGTCATGGGCCTCGCCCCCTATGGCGACCCGGTCTATAAGGACCTGATCCTCGACAAGATCATTGATGTGAAGGAGGACGGCTCCTTCCGCCTGGACATGCAGTATTTCGACTACTGCACCGGGCTGACCATGACCAACGACCGCTTCGCCGAGCTGTTCGGCGGCCCGGCCCGGACCCCTGACCAGCCGCTGACCCAGAAGCATATGGACCTGGCCGCCTCGGTGCAGGCGGTGACCGAGGAGGTCATGCTGCGCCTGACCCGGTCCCTGGCCCAGGAATACGGAATCCCCAATCTGTGCCTGGCCGGCGGCGTGGCCCTGAACTGCGTGGGCAACGGCAAGGTGCTGCGCGACGGCGCCTTCAAGAACATCTGGGTCCAGCCGGCGGCCGGCGATGCCGGCGGCGCTCTGGGCGCCGCCCTGGCCGGCCATTATCTGCACAAGGGCCAGCCGCGCAGCGTGGGCAACCAGCGCGATGCCATGAAGGGCAGTTATCTGGGCCCGGTGTTCCAGCAGGCGGACATCGAGCAGCGTCTGGCCGCCGTGGGCGCGAAATTCTCGGTGCTGGCCGAGGACGAAACCATCCAGGCCACCGCCCAGGCGCTGGCCGACGAAAAGGCCGTGGGCTGGTTCCAGGGCCGCATGGAATTCGGGCCGCGCGCCCTGGGCGGGCGCTCCATCCTGGGCGATCCGCGCTCGCCGGCCATGCAGAAGACGCTGAACCTCAAGGTCAAATACCGCGAGAGCTTCCGCCCCTTCGCCCCCTCGGTGCTGCGCGAGGAGGTGGCCGACTGGTTCGAGATCGAGACCGACAGCCCCTATATGCTGATGGTGGCGCCGGTGCAGGAAAAGCGCCGCATCGCCATGACCGACGCGCAGCAGAAGCTGTTCGGCATCGACAAGCTGAACGTGCCCCGCTCGGACATCCCGGCGGTGACCCATGTGGATTATTCCGCCCGCATCCAGACGGTGCACGCGGACACCAATCCCCGGTATCACGCCCTGATTAGCCGCTTCAAGGAGCTGACCGGCTGCCCGGTGGTGGTGAACACCAGCTTCAATGTGCGCGGCGAGCCCATCGTCTGCACGCCCGAGGACGCCTTCCGCTGCTTCATGGGCAGCGAGATCGAGGTGCTGGTGGTGGGCAACTGCTTCCTGAAGAAGGAAGACCAGGACCCGGCCCTGAAGCTGGACTACAAGAACGCCTTCGAGCTGGACTAGAAGCGGAGCTTAGCTCTCGTCGCCTTTCTTCAGGCCGGCGAGGCAGCCCTGGGGCGGCGGCTGGCCCGGGCCCAGGCCGCGCAGGGCGGAATGGGCCACGCGCACGCCGTCCTTTTCCTCGTAGAGAAACAGGTCCAGCACGCACTCATTGCCGAAATACTGCCAGACCTGGGCCGGGCCGTCGCGGCGGGTGAAGCCGGGTTCGCCCAGCAGCTCGCGCACCTCCACCAGGGTCATGCCGGTCAACGGGGCCGGCTTCTTGGGCTGGCCGGGCACCGGCGGCAGGGTCGCCTGCTGCTCCCAGCCCTCGTCCAGGTCGGCCAGGCTGTGCGCCGAGCCGGTGCGCGGACCGCCGCCGCAGGCGGCCAGGGCCAGCAACAGCGCAAGGCTGGCGGTAATGCGGATCGGGCTCATGGGCTGGGCTGCTCCGGCAGGGGGTTGTCCAGGATCAGCCGGTTGACCCGATGGACCATGAAGGCGGTACAGATCATGGGCGCCACCAGATTGACCAGGGGCAGCGACAGCAGGAAGGTCATCAGCACCCCGGACAGCCATAGCCGGCCCAGATAGACCCGGCGCAGGGTGCGGGCCCGCTCGGGGCTCATGCGGCGCAGAGCCACCATTTCGAAATATTCCCGGCTGATCAGATAGCCGTTCACCGCATAGTACAGCAGGATACCGAAGCCGGTGATCAGCAGCACCAGATAGACCGGCAGCGCCACCAGATTCACCGCCACCAGCACCAGCAGGAAGCGCAGCGTGGTCAGCAGCGTCTCCCACACCGGCTGCGGCCGCGCGGCGGGCAGGAAGGGGTAGTGCTTGGCCTCCACCGCTTCGGCGATGTCATCCAGCAGCACGCCGATCACGGTGGTCACCACCGCCGGAAAAAACAACAGGCTGAGCAGCCCGGCGGCCAGCCCGCCCACGATGTCGGCGGTCCCCTCCATCCAGGGGGTCTCCAGCACCTGGGTTGCCGACAGCAGCCAGGCCATGGCGGCCCACAGCAGCAGATAGAGGATCAGCGCACCCACGATACCCAGCCCCAGAACCTTGCGGAAGCGGGGGTCGGGCAGTTGGCCGATGGCCTTGAACAGGTCGGTGAACATGTCCGGGATTTAACCACGGGTTCAGAATTGGAAATAGATGAACTGTTGTATCGGCCGCAGATAGACGAACACAAGGGCGATGCAGGCCGCCCAAACGCCGGTCTCCACCAGCAGATGGCTGGCCGCATGGCGGCGCACCAGGGGGATCAGCCCCTGGGCCAGCCGCGCGCCGGTCATGGCCATCAGCAGACCGGCCACGGCTAGATAGGAGTCGCGGGCCAGGTTCAGCATCGGCTGCGGGATCAGCCCGCCCATGGCCGGCGCCGACAGGTTCACATAGGACAGGGGGTCCAGCACTTCGGACCAGAGCATCAAGGTCAGGGACAGGCTGTCGGCCCGGAAGGGAATCCAGCCCAGCATGACCAGGGGCAGGGTCACCGCCCAGCCAGCCCAACGCCAAACGGACGAGCGGCCATCCGGCAGGGCGGTCTGCAGCAGGCGATGGGCCGTCACCAACCCGGCATGCCATAGGCCCCATAGCACAAAGGTCCAGTTGGCCCCATGCCACAATCCCATCAGCGCCCAGGAAACCCACAGCGCCATCATCATGCGGCCGCCGGCTGGTGTTTCCGAGGCCGTTGCCAGGCCGTCGGTGGAGCGATCCCGCACCTTTGCTCCGCACAAGGGCAGATAGAGATAGTCCCGCACCCACGAGGACAGTGAGATATGCCAGCGGCGCCAGAATTCGCGCGGGTTGGCTGCAAGATAGGGGAAGCGGAAATTCTCGGGGAAATGCAGACCCAGCAGCCGGGCCGAGCCCAGGGCGATATGTGAATAGCCGGCGAAGTCGAAATAGATCTGGAACCCGAACAGGAAGGCCAGGGTCCACACATCCAGGGCGGCCAGGGTCCCGGCCTTGGCCTGGGAGAAGCCGGCATCCACCAGCGGCGCTAGATTGTCCGCCAGCACTACCTTGAGGAACAGGCCGGCCAGGATGCGACGGATGCCCACGGCCATGTCTTCGGACCGGAAGGCCGGGCGGCGCGCCAGCTGCGGGATCACCTCGACCGCGCGCAGGATGGGGCCGGCCACCAGCTGCGGGAACAGGACCACATAATTGGCGAACAGCAGGAAATCGCGCTGTGCCGGGATGAAGCGGCGATAGACGTCAACGGAATAGCTGAGGGTCTGGAAGGTGTAGAAGCTGACGCCCAGCGGCAGGATGATGGACCAGGTCCGCGGCATGGCTTCCCAGCCGGCCAGGGCACCCAGCCCGGTCACCGTGTCCACGAAGAAGCCGGTATATTTGAACGCTCCCAGCACCGACAGATTGCCCAGGATGCTAAGCATCAGCCAGCCCCGGCGGCCCCGCTGACTCCGGCTGGCCTCGATTCCCCGGCCCACGCAATAGTCCAGCACCACCGAACCCAGCAGCAGCAGCACGAAATCCCAACGCCAGAAGCCATAGAAGGCTAGGCTGGCGGCGAGCAGCATCCCGTGGCGGGGGCGGTCGGGCAGGCGCCAGTACAGCACCACCACCACGGCCAGGAAGACCAGATAAGTGAACGAATTGAAGATCATCGGACCAGTTCTTCCACCAGCGGCGTTAGCGCATCGGCCAGCCGTTGGTGGCCCGAGGCTCGGAAGTGGAAATGGTCTCGGATGGGATAGCCTACAGTGATGTCGGTCACGCCCCATTCCTCGTTAGGCACTAGATCTTCGAGATTGACTAGCCGGGCGCCGTGGGTTCGGGCCAGGTCCGCCATGTCGGCCTTGAAGGCGGCATAGCCGGCCGGGTCATAGGGAAAGAAGTCCGTGGGCCTGGGCACCACATAGAGGAGCACTCGGGTGCCGCGCCGGGCGGCGTCGGCCAGGATGGCCTCCAGCGCGGCTCGGTTCGTCTGGTAATTGGCCGGCGGGACGGGAATGCGCAGGGCGCTCGAATCGCGGGTATGCAGGTTGCGCCATTGGCTGATCCGGTGGATCGTCTGGCGCGTGGCCAGGGCGATCTGGCCCCGCGCCTCGGCCCGCAGGCTCATCAAGCCGCAGCAGTCCTCTAGCGCGCCGGTAAGCCAGTCTTCGGTGCGCTCCTGGGTGCTTGGGTCCTTTCGGACGGTGCCGGCCATGCTGGTGGCGATGGGGGCGGCCGGTGCATTCAGGCGGGCCAATAGGGTCTGGCCGACCGCCCAGGTGGTCAGTGTTGCCGTCACACCCGGCTCCCGAGTGGCCAGGGCAATGCCGGGTCGGACCCCGTCCTCGCGCATGTCGTCATAAACCAGCGGCAGCACCAGTCCGTCGAGGGGGGCCAACTCCGCGATGCGCAGCCAGGCGATCAATTGCTCCTGGAAGTTCATGTTGGGCAGGCTCAGCGCCACCAGCCCGTGGCCCTTGCTTAGTAGGTGGTCGGTCATCCGCCAAGGGGCCGTGACCTGGCCGGCGCTGTAATCATTGATGGAATAAAGCTGTGAGGCCGACATCACGAGGGTACGCGACCGCACCGGCCACTGCCGAAGGGTCTCGGCGCAGTGTTCGGCCTCAGGGAATTGGCGGCAATGCACCATGCGGTCGCCGTGGGGCAGGAACACCCCTTGGGTGCGGAAGCCCAGCGCGGCTTCATCGAAGCGGGTAGCCTGGCCGGCGAACAACCAGGCCAAGACCGCCAGGGCCAGGACAAGCCCCAGCGTCACCGGTGCCAGCAGGGGCACGGGGCGGTTGCTCATGGATCGAGGTGCGCCCGCTTGGCGGCCAGGGCCGCCCCCAGCCCCAGGCCCACCAGGACCCACAGCTGGCGCTGGTACAGCACCTCGATCCCCATCCCGGCCAGGGCGCCGGCGGCCAGGACCGCCAGGGCCATGCGCGGGGTCGGGTCCTGGCGGTGCGGCCACAGGGCCCGGAGGCAGACCGCCACGCAGGCGCCCAGGGCCAGCAATCCCACCAGACCGGTCTCGGCCAGCAGCCACAGATAGGTGTTGTGAATCACATAGCCCTCGCCGCCCTGGCTATTGCGCCAAAGGAAGCTGCCCAGGCCGTTGCCGAGAAGGGGAGCCTCGCGCCACAGCGCCAGGGCCTCCTGGATCAACGCCATGTGATGATTCGTGCTGCCCACGCCGCGCTGCAGATGTAGGGGCAGGGTCGGAGCCGCCGCCATGGCGGAGGTCAGGGTCTGGTCTGACGCGGGCATGGCCATTTGGCGCAGAGCCACGACCAGCAATCGGATGCCGGTTGCAGCCAGGGCGGCAAGACCTCCGATGACCAGGATCTTCCGCAGGGACAGGGCCCGCAGAGCCAGGAGCACCAGCAGGCCGGCACCGCAGGCCAGCCAGGCCGATCGGGAGCCGCTGAGATATAAAACGGCCAGCATCAGGGCGCCGGCCGTGACCGTGACGGCGTTGCAGCGCGCCAGCGGCCACACCAGGGCGACCAGAAGGCCGCAGGCAACCATCAACCCGAAGGCATTGGGATTGGCGATCAAGCCCTCCAGCCGGGCAAACTGGTCCACCATCAATCTTTCCAGTATTGATGCCTCGGGGTCGGATGCCTTGGTCAGCAATGCGGTATAGGCGGCGGAATTCAACGCATGCTTGGACCAGAGGATGCGGCTGACTAGGTGGGTTAGTAGGCTGGCACCCGCCACCAGGGTCACGGCGCCCGCGAACCACAGGCCGAACCGCCGGGTCAGGTCTTCGTCCTGTCCTAGCAGCAGTCCCAGCAGGCCGTAGCCCAGAAGCACCGCGAAACCCAACAGTTTATTATAGAGCGCCCAGGGTATGATGGTGCCGGTTGCCTGCAAGCCCACCAGGAATGATAGCACCAGCACGACGGCGAGCAGGGCGAACGGTAGCCACAGCCAAAGAGGCAGGCGCAGTCCTTTCCTCCAGGCCAGCAATCCCGTAATCGGCAGGAGGGCCGGTAACACCAGGTCCGACGCACTGACGCGCAGCCCCGTCTGGCCTAGTGACAGCGTAATAGCAATCTGCAGGCCGATTGCAAGCAGCCCCGCGCCGGTCGCCGTCAGTGACTGGATCAAGCCTACTCCGGAAAGGCTGAGTGGAACTCGAGCGAAAGCTATCGGAAATGCAGTTGGACGGAAAGTGCTATTCAACTGCCCATGCTTTCACCGTTTTGCGGTTGTTCCGGCAGCGCGCGTCGCTATACTGCGCCGCAATAGACTTATCCCCACCCGGAGGACCTCATGGCGGAAACCGCCTATGACGTTGTCGGCATCGGCAACGCCATCGTCGACGTGCTTGCCCATGCCCAGGACGATTTGCTGGCCGAGCTTGGCCTGACCAAGGGCACCATGGCCCTGGTGGACACCGCCGGCGCCGAGCGGGTTTATGCCAAGATGGGCCCCGGCATCGAGGTTTCGGGCGGGTCCGCTGCCAACACCATTGCCGGCATCGCTTCGCTGGGCGGGCGCGGCGCCTATATGGGCAAGGTCAAGGACGACCAGCTGGGCTCCGTGTTCCGCCACGACATCCAGGCCATGGGCGTGCATTTCCCCACCCCGTCGGCCAAGGACGGGCTGCCTACGGCGCGCTGCATGATCCTGGTGACTCCGGATGCCCAGCGCACCATGAACACCTATCTGGGGGCCTGCGTGTCCTTTGGCCCCGATGATGTGGACGAGCAGCTTGTGGCCGCTTCGTCCATCACCTATCTGGAGGGGTATCTGTTCGACCCGCCCCAGGCCAAGGAGGCCTTCCGCAAGGCCTCGCGCATCGCCCACGAGGCGGGACGCAAAGTGGCGTTGAGCCTGTCCGACCCGTTCTGCGTCGGCCGCCACAAGGACGAATTCCTGGCCCTGCTGGCCGACCATGTGGACATCCTGTTCGCCAACGAGGCCGAGATCACCGCCCTGTACGGCTGTGACTTCGATCAGGCGGCGCAGGCCGTGGCCCAGCATTGCACCATCGCCGCCCTGACTCGTGGTCCTGCGGGCAGCGTGGTGGTGTCGGGCGGCCAGACCATCGCCGTGGCCGCCGCACCGGTGGCCAAGGTCGAGGACACCACCGGGGCCGGCGACCTGTACGCCGCCGGCTTCCTGCACGGCCTGACCACGGGCCGCAGCCTGGCCGAGTGCGCCCGCCTGGGCGGCATCGCAGCGGCCGAATGCATCAGTCACATGGGCCCGCGCCCGCAGACCAGCCTGAAAGAGCTGGCGGCGATGGCGATGGCCGCCACCGTTTAAGACATCGGGATACAGAGTTTCTAATGGACATCCGCAACATCGCCATCATCGCCCACGTTGACCATGGCAAGACCACCCTGGTGGACGCCATGCTCCGGCAGTCGGGCACCTTCCGCGAGAACCAGCAGGTCGCCGAGCGAGTCATGGACTCCAACGACCTGGAAAAGGAGCGCGGCATCACCATCCTGGCCAAGTGCACCTCGGTGGACTGGCAGGGTACTCGCATCAACATCGTCGACACCCCTGGCCACGCCGATTTCGGCGGCGAGGTGGAGCGTATCCTGTCCATGGTG
>CAYOKN010000014.1:18968-23919 GCA_964404545.1 uncultured Rhodospirillaceae bacterium
CCCCATGCCGCAGACCAAGTTCGTGACCGGCAAGGCACTGGGCCTGGGCCTGCGCCCCATCGTGGTCGTGAACAAGGTGGACCGTGGCGATGCCCGTCCGCATGAAGTGCATGACGAGTGCTTCGACCTGTTCGCCGCCCTGGACGCCACCGACGAGCAGCTGGATTTCCCCACCCTGTTCGCCGTGGGCCGCGACGGCTGGGCCGACGACAGCCTGGCAGGCCCGCGCAAGGACCTGTCGGCGCTGTTCGACCTGATCCTGAAGCATGTGCCGCCGCCGGCCCGTGACCTGGAGAAGCCCTTCTCCATGCTGGCCACCACCCTGGAGGCCGACCCCTATCTGGGCCGCGTGCTGACGGGCCGGGTGCAGACCGGCACCGTGAAGCTGAACATGGCGGTCAAGGGCCTGTCGCGCGAGGGTGAGCTGCTGGAGAACTTCCGTATCTCCAAGATCCTGGCCTTCCGGGGCGTCGAGCGCGTGCCGGTGGAGCAGGCCGAGGCCGGCGACATCGTCGCCGTGGCCGGCATGACCAAGCCCACCGTGGCCGATACCCTGTGCGCGCCCGAAGTGACCGAGCCGTTGAAGGCCCAGCCCATCGATCCGCCCACCCTGGCCATGATCTTCTCGGTCAATGACAGCCCGCTGGCCGGCACCGAGGGTGACAAGGTGACCAGCCGCGTGATCGGCGCCCGCCTCGCCCGCGAGGCCGAGTCCAATGTGGCCATCCGCATCACCGAGATGGATTCCAAGGACGCTTTCGAGGTCGCCGGCCGTGGCGAACTGCAGCTGGGCGTGCTGATCGAGACCATGCGCCGTGAAGGCTTCGAGCTGTCGGTGTCGCGTCCCCGCGTGCTGATGAAGACCGAGGACGGCCAGCGCATGGAGCCCATCGAGGAAGTGTTCGTCGATGTGGACGAGGAGTTCTCGGGCTCGGTGGTCGAAAAGATGACCCTGCGCAAGGCCGAGCTGACCGGCATGCGTCCCTCGGGCGGCGGCAAGACCCGCATCACCTTCCTGGCGCCGTCGCGCGGCCTGATCGGCTATCACGGCGAGTTCCTGACCGACACCCGTGGCACCGGCCTGATGAACCGCATCTTCCATGGCTACGCCCCCTACAAGGGCCCCATCGAGGGCCGCCGTAACGGCGTGCTGATCTCCAATGCCACCGGCGAGGCGGTCGCCTACGCCCTGTGGAATCTGGAAGACCGCGGTCCCATGTTCATCCCCTCGGGCGTCAAGGTCTATGAGGGCATGATCATCGGCGAGCATTCGCGTGGCAATGACCTGGAGGTCAACCCGCTGAAGGCCAAGCAGCTGACCAACATCCGCGCCGCCGGCAAGGATGAGGCGGTGCGCCTGACCCCGCCGCGCAAGATGACCCTGGAACAGGCCATCGCCTATATCGAGGACGATGAGCTGGTCGAGGTGACTCCCAAGAACATCCGCCTGCGCAAGCGCCTGCTCGATCCCAACGAGCGCAAGAAGGCCAGCCGCAAGGCCGAAACGGTCTGATACAAGAAAGGGCGGTCCGCAGGGACCGCCCTTTTTCGTTGGAGCCCTTTGCATGTCCACGCCCATCGTCATCGCCGCCGACGACTATGGCTTGTCGCCCGGGGTCAGCGCCGGCATCCGGGACCTGATTCGCCAGGGGCGGGTCACCGCCACCGGCTGCATGGTGCTGTGGCCCGATTGGCCCGAGGCGGCGGCGGAGCTTCGCCCGCTGGCGGACCAGGCCGATGTGGGGCTGCATCTGCAGCTGACCGACGGGGGCCGCTTTCCCACCATCGGCGGGTTGATGGACCAGGCCTTCACCGGCCGCTTGGACGGCCAGGTGCTGCGCCAGGAGATCCATCGCCAACTGGATCTGTTCGAGGCCGGGATGGGCCGGCCGCCGGCCTTCCTGGACGGCCATCATCATGTGCACCAACTGCCGGTGATCCGCCCGGCGGTGCTGGACATCCTGTCCAGCCGCTATGGCGTGGGGGAGCGCCCCTGGCTGCGCCACTGCGGCGCTGCGCCCGTCCGCACCCTGCGGCGCGGCGTGGCGGTGCCCAAGGCGCTGTTGCTGACCGCCCTGGGCCTGGGCCTGCGCCGCCAAGCCTCGGATCGGGGCATCCGCACCAATCCCGACTTCACCGGCGTCTATGATTTCGCCGGCCCGGCCCCCTATGCCCGGCTGGCCGACCGCTTTGCCCGGGGTTTGCACGCGGGTGCGGTGTGGATGGTGCATCCGGGCCAGCCCTGCACCATCCTGCCGACCCGCGACGGGATGGTGCAGCGCCGGGCCGAGGAACTGGCCTATCTGGCCGGCGAGGGCTTCGCCCGCCTGCTGGCCGAGCGCCGGCTGGCGCCTGCGCGCCTTTCGGCGGCGATGGGGCTGTGAAACGCTCCCCTCATTCGCCCCAGCGCACGTCCTCGGCGCCGCGCGCCGGAACGGCCTTGGAGGGCGCTTTGCGGGCATTGCTGTCCGGCTGGCTGCGGCTCTGTTGGGGCTTGGGCTGCGCGGCGGGCTTGGTCATGGCGGACCTCGTGGTGTTTGATTGAAACGTTGGAATTGTTGTCGGAACTGTTGACCTGATTTCAACCATGCCCGTCCTATGGCCTTTCGGCGTGCATGGACCCTTAACCCCCGCCGTGTTACCCATGCCGGTATGAAGGGGCACCGGACGGGGGCATCATGAAGGGTTGGATCGACGCGCTCTCCGTTTATGGGGACCGGCGGATTCTGGCGGTTTTCCTGCTGGGTTTCTCGTCCGGCCTGCCCCTGGCGCTGACCGGCTCCACCCTGGCGGTGTGGCTGACCGAGGCCGGGGTGTCCATGGCGGCGGTGGGCGCCTTCGCCCTGGTGGGCCTGCCCTATACCTTCAAATTTCTGTGGGCCCCGCTGATCGATCGGCTGCCGCTGCCGGGCCTGACCCGGCTGTTCGGACGCCGGCGCGGCTGGGCCCTGGCCATCCAGGCCGGGCTGATCGGCTCGATCCTGCTGCTGGGCCTGGCCAATCCGGCGGTGGACCCGGCCATGACGGCCTTGCTGGCGTTGTTGGTGGCTTTTTTCTCGGCCAGCCAGGACGTGGTCATCGACGCCTATCGGGTGGAAATCCTGGAGGTGGAGCAGTATGGCGCGGGCGCGGCGGCGGTGCAGTTCGGCTATCGCATCGCCATGCTGGTCAGCGGCGCCGGCGCCCTGTTCCTGGCCGAGGTGCTGCCCTGGTCCACGGTCTATGCCATCGCCGCCGCCGCCGTGGCGGTGGGGGTGCTGACCGTGCTGTTCAATGCCGAGCCCGCCGCCCAGGTGCAGCTGGCGCCGCCGCCGGACCTGCCGCGCGGCCAGCGGGTGGCGCTGTGGCTGCGCCAGGCGGTGGTGGAGCCCTTTGCCGACATGGTCCGGCGCAATGGCTGGATGGTGCTGGCGGTGCTGGGTTTCGTGGTGCTCTACAAGCTGGGTGACGCCCTGGCCGGCATGATGAGCAATCCGTTCTATGTGAAGATGGGATTTTCCAAGTCCGAGATCGCCCAGGTGTCCAAGATCTTCGGCTTCGCCGCCACCATCATCGGCACCGCCGTGGGCGGCATCCTGGTGGCGCGCTGGGGCATCCTGCGCTCGCTGCTGGTCTGCGGCGTGCTGCAGATGGCCTCCAACCTCATGTTCGCCCTGCAGGCCATGGTGGGCTATGACTATGCCTTGCTGCACGCCACCATCGGGCTCGAGAACCTGGCCGGCGGCATGGGCTCGGCGGCGTTCGTGGCCTATATCTCGCGGCTGTGCAACGTCAACTATACCGGCACCCAGTACGCGCTGTTGTCGGCCTTGGCCACCGTGGGCCGCACGGTGATGAGCTCGTCGGGCGGCGTTCTGGTGGAATGGATGGGCTGGGTGGACTTCTTCCTGCTGACCACGGCGGCTGCCGCGCCGGGCATCCTGCTGCTCCTGCTGCTGCGCCACCGGCTGCTGCCGGGGGATGGCAAAAGCTCATAGGCCCTTTGATGGGCCTTGCGCCCCGCTCGGCCTTTGGGGTAACACTTGCCCTCCGATGGAGGAAAGCATGACCGCTGGTTCGCGCATTGCTGCAGATCTGACCGCCCAGGGCTTTGTCCTGGCGGCATCCTCTGTCGCCACTACCAAAACCGGCACCACCACCCCCTGCTGACGCGGGCCGGTTCGTCGTACGCACACGAAAAAGGCCCGCGGACAGACCCCGCGGGCCTTTTCGTCTTGAAAAGGCGCCTTTCGGGGAAAACGAGGGCCCGGGACAACGGAGAGAGTAAAAGAGATGGGCTACAAGGTTGCTGTGATCGGCGCCACCGGCAATGTGGGCCGCGAGATGATGCAGACCCTGGTCGAGCGCAATTTCCCGGTGGACGAGGTGTACGCGCTGGCGTCCTCGCGTTCCGTGGGCCGCGAGGTGTCCTTTGGCGAGGACAAGGTTCTGAAGTGCCAGGATCTGGAAAAGTTCGACTTCAAGGGCGTGGACATCGCCCTGTCGTCGCCCGGCGCCAAGGTGTCGGCGATCCATAGCCCGCGTGCCGCCGCTGCTGGCTGCGTGGTGATCGACAACACCAGTCACTTCCGCATGGACCCCAATGTTCCGCTGGTGGTGCCGGAAGTGAACCCGGAAGCCATTGCCGGCTATACCAAGAGCGGCATCATCGCCAACCCCAACTGCTCGACCATCCAGATGGTGGTGGCGCTGAAGCCGTTGCATGCGCTGGGCAAGATCAAGCGCGTGGTGGTCTCCACCTACCAGTCCGTCTCGGGCGCCGGCAAGGAAGCCATGGACGAGCTGTTCAACCAGACCCGCGCCATCTATGTGAACGACCCGGTGAAGCCCGAGAAGTTCACCAAGCAGATCGCCTTCAATGTGATCCCGCAGATCGACAGCTTCATGGACGACGGCGCCACCAAGGAAGAGTGGAAGATGACCGTCGAGACCCGCAAGATCCTGGACCCCA
>CAYOKN010000015.1:0-6300 GCA_964404545.1 uncultured Rhodospirillaceae bacterium
GGCGGCGGCCCAGGCCTGGCGCTGGCGCTGGCGTTCCAGCCGCAGTGCCTCGGGAAATACGGTGCCCAGATAGTGCAGCACATTGCGCAGTTCCGAGGCCAGGTCGGGTTTTTCCAGAAAGATTTCGCCGGTGCGCCACAGCCGCTCCAGCAGCAGCTTGATCTCCTCGCGCACCATCTGCTGTTCCTGGGGCGAGTACATGCTGTTTTCACGCTTGAGCAGCAACAGATAGAGCGCCCGGTGGATCTCCAGCACGGTGCGCCGCTTGGCCTCGGTGGGATGGGCGGTCAGCACCGGCTCGACCCGCGCCTCGGCCATGGCTTGGGCGATGCGCTCGGGGGCGTGCCCGGCCTCGGCCAGGCGGGCCAGATGATCCTCCCAGGTGCCCCGCTCCTCGGCCAGCCGCCCTTCGGACTGCAGCGCCCGGCGCTGCTGCACCTGGGCATTTTCCTCGGCCATGCCCAGAAGGTGAAAGGCCACCCCATGGGCCTGGATCGCCACCGGCCCCAGGGTGCCCTGGTTCGGTGTCCCTCCCCAGGGCAACGCCCGCGCCAGCGCCTCTTCGCCGATCTCTTCCAGCATCTCGCGGAAACAGCCCATCAGGAACGCCAGGTCGCGCTCGATCTTGCCGAAATCCGGTGTCATCCCATTCCCCCATTCCCGGTGTGCCCTTGGGGTAAGGTAGGTAGCGGGTGGGAGCGGTCCAAGGCGGGGATGGGCGAAGTGGCCATGCGGCGGAAAAATTTCTGTGTGGCAATTTGACGGTTGCAATAAGGTGGCAAATTCCCCGTAAAATATTCAGGGGGGATTGGGCTATGTGGCGAATTGGTTCCAGGCTTATTGCTCTGACTACTCTGGCTGCCGGGATTCCAGCGGCCTTCGCCTTCTGGTCCATATGGGAGCATTATCAACTAAACCGCCAGCAGACCGCGGTCCAGGTCGATATCATTGCCCAAGCCCTGTCGGGTGAGGGCGGGCGGATCATGAGCGGAGGAGAGCAGCTTCTCGACATCCTGGCGACTTTTCCGTCGGTCCGCTTCCGTGAGGCCGATGAGTGCAACCGGATCATCCGGGGCGTTCAGGCCGCAGTCCCGCACTATTCCTTGATCGCGGTGGCCGACCAGTCCGGCGGGATCTTCTGCGCGTCCCGCGACATTCCCCGAGGGATACCGGTGGCACGGCAAAACTGGTTCAAATCGGCTTTGGAAAATCAGCACGGCTATGCTGTGAGCGAACTTGTGGCCGACAATCTTGTCCAGACCCCGGTGATTCAGTTCTCCAGGGTGGTGGGAGACGGCACCGTGGTCCTTGCCTCGCTGGATATCCGCAAACTGGCCGACCATTTCCGCGAATTCCAGGTTCCCAGCGATATCAGTGTCAGCATCATCGACCGGCTTGGAAATATCATCTATCGCTTTCCCGAAACGGAAGCCGGGGTGGGCACCCGGTACCCGGATCGGGATGTGATCGCCCTGGCCAGAGACGTCGGGGAAGGGCGCTCGTCCTATATGGAGTGGGACGGCTCCTCCAAGATTGTCGCAATCCGCCCCCTGTCCAATGTTTGGAACACCGGAATCCTGGTGGTGGTCGAGCGCGCCACGCATGGCGTGACGGTGGTCAGCCAAACCACGCTTCTGGTCAATCTGGCGGTGCTTGTGGTCACCGTGCTTTCGGCGGCTTTCGTGGGGTGGGCCGGAACCCGCGTCATGATCGTGCAAGGCCTCGACAAGGTTTGCGACAGCGCACGGCTTTTGGCGGCTGGTGCGTTGAATGTGCGTGTGGGAAAGCTGGGCTCGGCCATTGAAATCCGCAATCTTGCATCAAGTTTCGATTCCATGGCAGAGACGCTTTCCAATCGCCAACGCGAACTCGAGGAGGCTGTCGAGTGGATTGAAACATCCACCGATCTTGCGGGTCTGGGGATTTTCGACTGGGATATTCGGAAAGACACCATGACCTGGAACCGAAAGCACTATTTGCTTTTCGGTCTTGATCCGGATAGTCACCAGGCCTCGTTTGAAACCTTTGCCGAAAGTGTGGAACCCGAAGACTTTGACAGGGTCAACACGGCGATCAACGAGGCGCGGATCTTCTGCCGCGACTACCGAGAGGAATATCGGATCAGGACGCCCAGCGGCGAGGTCAGGTGGATGCTTGGCATCGGCCGGTTCCTTTACGCACAGAACGGCGATCCGGTCCGGATGCGCGGGGTCGTTCTCGACATCTCTGACCGCAAGAACGCAGAAGAGGCGTTGCGCCGGGCCCAGAAGATGGATGCCTTGGGCCAGATGGTCGGTGGTGTCGCCCATGACGTGAACAATATCCTGGGGATCATTTCCGCCAATCTTCAACTTGCCGAAGTGCGGCGTTCCGAGGAGAACATCGAGTTGGGGATTGCCACTTCGCTGTCCGCCACCAAGTGCGGAGCGGAACTGGTTCGGAGATTGCTGGCGTTTTCCCGTCGGCAACCCATGGCGATCGGGGCCTTTGATGTGCGCCAGGAAATTGACCGGCTGCGGCCGCTGATCTCGAAAGCCGTCAATCAATCCGTTCTGGCGTGCGATTATGCCGAGGACATCTGGCCCGCCCAAATGGATGCGTCCGAGTTTGGGGACGCCTTGCTGAACCTGGTGCTCAATGCCGCCCAGGCCATGCCCAACGGCGGAAACCTGCGCATTTCCGTCGAAAATGTGACGCTGGATCAGGCCCAATCGAACGCCGGGCAGTTGACGCCCGGTGACTATGTGATGGTGGCGGTGACGGACGAGGGCGATGGCATCGACCCCGCCATCCTTGACAAGGTCTTCGACCCGTTCTTCACGACAAAGCACCGCACAAACGGCAGCGGCCTCGGCCTGTCCATGGTTTATGGTTTTGTCCGCCGATGCGGCGGCGGCGTGCAGATAGACTCGCAACTGGGCATGGGAACGACCGTTCGCCTCTATCTGCCCCGCGCGGATGCCTGCGACTTGCCAAAAGCCACCAGCCACCAGTCGGTGCCGAAATTCGGCGGCGGCCTGTCGGTTCTGGTGGTGGACGACGAATTGGACATTGCGCATGCCGTCCGCAATTACCTGCTCTCGCTCGGTTATGAGGTCTTCACCGCCGGGAGCCCCCAGCAAGCCATCAAGGTGATGAACGAGGTGGGCAGGGTGGATCTGCTGTTCTCGGACATCATCCTGTCCGGATCACAGTCAGGGGTTGACCTTGCTGTCCAGTTGCGCCGCACCCATCCTGACCTGAAAGTCCTTTTGACCACGGGGTCGGCGGAGATCGCCCCATCTGGCGGGGGCGCCTCCGCCCAGTTCCCGATCATTGCCAAACCCTACACCTTCGAGGATCTGCGCCTGCATATCGAGGCGCAGTTCGACCCGCGTCAGTCCACGGCAATGACATATCCCTGACCATGCACCGACTTGATAAGGTCCGCGCCGCCCACCGTTGCCAGCTTCTTGCGCAGATGGGCCACATGGCCGTCCAGCGTCCGGTCAAGCGGGTCCCAGTCCTTTCCCCGTACGAACTCTGACAGCATCTGGCGTGTCACCGTCTTGCAGTTGTTGGTGCCAAGGAGGTGCATGATCGCGAATTCCGTCGTGGTCAATTCGACACTGCGCCCGCAGGGCGCTACCACCTTCCGGCCTGCCGCATAGATCACCCAGCCGCCGATCTTCACCTTTTCCGGGTTGGATTTCGTCTTTTCCGGAGTCGATGGCCCTTGGATCGATGTCCGCCTGATGACGGCGCGGACACGGGCCAGAAGCTCCCTCAACTCGAACGGCTTTTGGACATAGTCGTCGGCGCCCAGTTCCAGGCCGACAACGCGGTCCACCAGATCGGCCCGGCCCGTCAGGAATATGATGCCGACGGTTGGGCAATGAGCCCTGATCCTGCGGGCCACATCGAAGCCGTTCTCTCCGGGCAGATTGATGTCGAGGAGCACAAGAGATGTGCTCGACAGCATCTTCTCACTAAAGGATTGCCCATCCTTGGAATGATGGACGCCAAAACCCTCCTGCTGTAGAAACCTAACAAGAACCGAAGACATCTCGTTATCGTCTTCAATCACGAGTATATTGTGCATCCCCCCAACCCCACACAAGCGTCTTCCCGGCCGCGTTTTTCTCCATAGAAACACATAAACTGACAAATAACCGCACTGGAGAAAATATCCCAAAGGTCAGACCATGGAAGGACCCAAGACAGAGGTCTTGGGCCCGGCAACCGGGAGGCTGTCATGGACTTCTTCAGTGCACATGAACACGAGGAATTGCCGTTCCCTGAAGTGACGAGGGGGGGGCATGCTATTGACCGGGCTGCGATGCAGCGGGCGTTTGAAGCCTTGGTCACCCGTTTCCGCTCCATCGCCCGAACGGCTCCCATTTGCGAGCACACCTGTCTCGCACTGCCGCATATCCATGACACCGCCAAGGCGCTGAACGGATATGCGTTGGCAGTCAACACGCACGGCCGGCTGTATGCCATCGCTTCGGCCAAGGGGGCGGTGACGCAGATGAAAAGCGCCATCCGCACTTGCGCGGTGGAAATTCCGTCGCTGGACTCGTCGGGCTGTGGGGGGTGTTCCTCCTGCGACAGCCGGCGGATCTGCCCGATCGAGCGCGGCGCCTGCGAGGTCAGCAACATCCTGGTGTCGCTCATGCGTCATTTGACGCCGGTGAAGCACCGACATGTGGCCATGGTCGATTAAATGGAAGCGCGCATGGACGGAACGGGCATCACGGTCCGGGCAGGGATGGCCGCCATCCTTGTCCTGATCGTCGCTCTCTCGGCCACCGTGGGCTTGGTTGTTGCCGACCGCACATCCTTGGACCCGGAACTGAAAATCTGCAGAAGCTGACGTAGCCATGCCGCCTCGGGCCCGGGCGGGCAGCATGCCGGCTGGGCTTCGTGCCCATCCGGCCTACTTGCCAAAATCGGCCGAAGGGCCTAGAAACCACGGGACCGGGGCGTAGCTCAGCCTGGTAGAGCGCTTGCTTTGGGAGCAAGAAGCCGCTGGTTCGAATCCAGTCGCCCCGACCAGGACAAAACGCCCCCAAGCCATAAAGGGATGGAGACCGTCGTGACCGAAGTGCGCATCTATCGTCCGGCCAAGAACGCCATGCAGTCGGGCCGCGGCAACACCCAGAAGTGGATCGTCGAATTCGAGCCGGCGGCGCCCAAATATGCCGAGCCGCTGATGGGCTGGGTGGGCTCGGTGGATACCCAGAGCCAGGTGAAGCTGAAGTTCGACAGCAAGGAAGAGGCCATCGCCTATTGCGAGCGTGAGAACCTGCGCTTCCGCGTGTTCGACGACAAGCCGGCCCGGGCGGTGCAGCCCAAGAGCTATTCCGACAATTTCGCCTATAACCGCGTGCGCGGCTAAGCCCGCGCCGCGGGCTTGGCCGGGCTTGGGGCCCCATAGCTCAACTGGATAGAGCATCCGCCTTCTAAGCGGACGGTTGCAGGTTCGAGTCCTGCTGGGGTCGCCACGGCCCCCCGCAACCTAAACCCCGGAAGATCGCCTTCCGGGGTTTTGTTTTGCGGCCCTGCCGTCGCGGTAATTTGTCTGGACAGCAGGCGGCAAGGCGATACCCTTAATCCGAAGAGGGGGAAGCCGTTCGGTCGATCATGGACAAACGCCAAGGTCTGGAACTGGCCACGCGCCACATCATCAGCCGCCTGTCGCGCAAGGAGGTGGGCGAACTGGTGGATATGCTGGCCGATGTGGTGATGATCGCGGGCGATGTGACCCTGGTGGAATTCGTCGCCCTGCTGGAACGGGAAATGCTCGACCCCGAACAGGCCGGGCGTCCCCTTTAGGCCAGGTCCTCCAGCCGGACCTCGCCCCGCCCGCCATCCACTTCGATCTTTTGCCCGTCGGTAATCCGGCCCAGGGCGCCCGGCAGGTTGATGACCGCCGGCAGGCCATATTCCCGGGCCACGATGACGCCATGGGACACCATACCGCCGGTTTCCATGACCAGGGCCGAGGCGCTGAGGAACAAGGGCGTCCAGGCCGGATCGGTCGAGGGCGCCACCAGCACGTCGCCGGGCTGAAGCCGCGCCCCTTCGTCCGGATGGCGGATCAGCCGGGCGGTGCCCCGTCCCACGCCAGGCGCGGCCCCCAGACCCCGCAGCACGGTCCCCGGCCGGGCGGGCGTCGCGGGCATGCGGATGGCGTCGCCCGCCTCGGTCACCAGGTCCGGGGCGTCGAGCTGGCACAGCGCATCATGGCGTGCCCGCCGGTCGGCAGCCAGGTCGGCCAGGCCCTGGCCGCCGATATGGCCGCGCAGCACGCCGGCA
>CAYOKN010000015.1:6353-23583 GCA_964404545.1 uncultured Rhodospirillaceae bacterium
CGGCCAGCCGGCGGCCGGCCTCGAGGGCCAGCAGGCGCAGCGGCGTGACCAACCGCACCAGCTCAGACTTGGCCCGCTCGCGCTGGGCATTTTCTCGTCCGGCCTGGGCGGCCAGGGCGCGCGCCTTTTTCAGTAGCCGGCGCGGCAAGGCGGCGGCAAGTTCGTCCCAGGCGGCGCGGGCGGCCTCGGCCTGGCGGCGCGCCAGGGCCTCGGGGTCGGCATGGTCCATCTGGCGGGCCACGGTCTGCAGCAGCCAGGTGGGGTCCTCGGACCAACGGGGATTGCGGTAGTCCAGCTCATAGACCGCCCGGTGGCCGAAGTCCTTCAGGAACTGGGCGAACCCCAGCCGGAACGGCGACTCCGCCGGCAGCGTCTCGGCCCAGCGGCAAAGGTCGGTCCCGGGGGCCTGCAGCCAGTCCCGCACCGCCGGTTCCTGCCGCGCCTGGGCCGCCAGGGCCAGTAGCCGCGTTCCGTGCTCGGCACTGATGATGGCGCCCTGGCCGGCCATCAGCCCGTTGGCGACGGGCATTCCCCGGCCCGGCAGGCGAGCCTCGATCAACCGCAGCAGCCGGGTAAAGGAGGAGGCTCCGGTGGACAGCAAAAGATGCAGCGGCCGGCATTCGGCCAAGGAATCGCCCGACAGTTCCACCCAGTCCATCAGCTCGGCATCGGGGAGGCGGGCGAAGTCAATGGCCATGACCCGGTCCAGGAGGCCGTGCAGGCCGGCATAGATGGCCGCTTCGCCGCGCCGGGCCTTGGTCACCGCCCTTTGCAGCCGGACCAGGCGCAGCATCATGCGCAGCCGGTCCAAAAGGCCGATCGGGCGCGGCGGCGCGGAGATCACCCCCTGGTGGCCGCCGAACATCGCGTTCAGCCCGGCGGGCGGCAGCATCAGATTGTCCCGATACTCCCACTGCATCAGCGACAGGTCGAAATAGGCCCGCCCCTGATGCAGCCGCACCCGCTGCAATCCGGGCCGCACCGCATAGCCGCTGGCGTCATGGATGCAGGTCAGGATGCTGGTGATGGTGTGGTGCATGCCGGTCCAGGACAGGGGCGGCACCACCATGGGCATGACATCGCGGAAATTGGCATTGGACCAGACCGGGGGCTCGTCCTGCAGGCCCTCGGGGCGCCAGCGCGGCGCGGCGGTCACCGGGCGGGCCTGCAACACGGCGAAGCGGTCGCCGTCCCAGGCCCATTCCACGTCCACCGGGGCGCCGTCATAGTCCAGGGCATATTGGATGCGCCGGACCAGCACGGCCAGCCCGCAGGCGGCATCGTCGGGCAGCGCCGGAAGGCTGCGGTCACTGGGGGCGACGTCGGCGACACCCCCGTCCTGCAGCGGCAGGGTGACCACCTGCCGGGCTCCCAGCCGGCGTTCAACCACGGCCTGCACGGCACGGTGAAAGCCGGTCTCGACCACGATCACGTCGGGATCGGTCCGGCCCGATACCAAGGCCTCGCCCAGTCCCGGGTTGGCATTCACATAGACGCGGTCATGGCGTCCGTCGCGCGGGTCCAGCGAGAAAGCCACGCCGGCGGCCTTGGCTTGGGCCATGGCCATCACCACCACCGCCGGCGCCTGGGGCTGGCCCAATCCCAGCCGGTGCCGGTAGGACGCGGCGGGCAGGGTCCAGACCGAGGCCCAGCAATCCTTGATGGCCGCTTCGAGCCCGCCGGGCAGCACATTCAGCGACGAGCGGTGGATTCCGGCAAAAGAGGTTGTGGCGCCATCCTCGTCCGCCGCCGAGGAGCGCACGGCCAGGGGCTGGCCCTCCAGGCCCAGGGCGCGCAGGCGGTCGCGCAGCCCGTCCATCAGGTCGGCGGGCAGGGGGGCCGCCTTGATGGCATCCTCGACCCGCCGCAGCGCCGCCGCCAGGTCGGGCGCGTCGGGCGGCAGGCGGTCCAGAAGCTGGCGCAGGTGCTGCACCGTCCCGGCCAGGCCGGGTTGCTCCAGGAACGATCTGCCGATCTGCGCAGGGATCACTCCGCCGGGCGGCACCGCAAAGCCATAGCGGGCCAGGCGCGCCAGCCCATGGCCCTTGCCGCCGCAGGCCGTCAGGCCGGCCTCATGGGCCTCGGCCCAGGTCAGCAGGGGGGCGGTCATGCCCCGGCTCCGTCCAGGAACAGGTCCACCACCACCTCGAGCCCGGCTTGCAGGTCGTAGTTTTCCTGGTTCGCCATCCAGGCCAGGATTTCGCCCATATAGAGCAGCTGCAGATGGCGCGTCAGGGTGCCGGCCGGCAGGTCGCGGCGCAGGTCGCCTTCGTCCTGGCCCCGGGCCACGATGGCCAGCACATGCTCGTTAAATCCGCTGCGCTGCCCGGCCCCGTCCAGGCCGTTGGCCATCCGGTGGCGCACATAGATGGGCATCATCTGCGGGTGGTTCAGGTTCCACTCGGTCGAGCCCCGGAACAGGGCCCGCAGCCGTGCCCGCGTGTCGGGCAACCGCTCCAGCATTTGCTGGACACCGCCCAGGCAGCGGCTGATTTCCGACCGCATATAGGCGGCGACGATATGCTCCTTGGAGGGGAAATAGCTGTAGAGGGTGGCCTTGGCCAAGTCGGCGGCTTCGGCGATCTGTTCCATGGTGATGGCGTCGAAGCCGTGGGCCTCGAACAACTCCACAGAAAGGGCGATGATGCGCGCCCGGGTTTCTTCCTTCTTGCGTTCCCTGCGTCCCGGTTCAGGTGCCATGGCCCATGCCGCCAGCATGCCGGCGCTCCCTCGTCAAAAACCATACGACGGCTAAAAATAGCCGTCGTATGGTTTTTGAGTCAAGGGGTCCGGTGTCAGGCGATGAGCCGTTCCTGGCGCGGGGTGCGGGGAATGGTGTTGGCGCCCACCAGCTTGTTCACGCTGGACGGCAGAGGCCGTGCGGTTCCGCAATAGGAGCAGGTGCCCCAAAGGCTGCCGTTCTCGGCACGCCAGATATGGGCGTCGTGGCGTCCGCAATGGGGGCAGCGGCTGTTGTCTTCGCACATGGTCGTGATCCCACCGTCTTGGGTTCCAGCAGGGTCACTCAACCACCGCACGGACACTCCGCGCAGTGATGAACGTCACAGGCTGTGACCGTTAGTGATCTCTTGTGTCGGCGGGGCCGAGGCGGGCTTGCAGCCAAGCCAGGTCGTCGGCATTGGCGGCCAGGGTGGTGTCCAGGATGCGGCGATAGCAGGCCAGGACCTCTTCGCCAAAAGGGGTCAGCTGGGCGCCGCCGCCCTTGGTGCCGCCGAAGCTGGCGGCCACCACCGGCTGGTGGAAATGCACATTCATGTCGTTCACCAGATCCCAGGCGCGCTTATAGGACATGCCCATGACCCGGGCGGCGGCGGAAATCGAGCCGGCCGCGCGGATGGCGTCCAATAGGTCGGCCTTGCCGGGGCCCAACAGGATGATGTCACCCAGTTTCAGCCGCAGGCGCAGCTTCAAGGAGCTGTCGGACATGCGTTCCGCCCTAGCGCAGCACGGCCACGAAAACGCCGGCGAAAATGGCGCTGGTGATCACGCCCGAGATGTTGGCGCCCAGGGCATGGGGCAGGATCACCACGCCCTCGGCCACTTCGTTGACTGCCTTTTGCGCCACCTTGGCGGTGGTGGGAACGCAGGACACGCCAGCGATGCCGATCACCGGGTTGACCTTGCCGTGGCTGAGGAAATACAGGGCATAACCGCCCAGGATGCCGCCGATCCCGGAGATCAGCAGGGCCAGGATGCCCAACAGCAGCAGGGTCAGAACCTGGGGATTCAGGATGGTGTTGGCTTCGGTCAGCACCCCCAGCAGCAGGCCCAGGAAGAAGGTGGCGCCATAGAGCACGGTGTTGCTGAGCAGTTCGGAGAACTGGGTCAGACCCGATTCCCGCACCAGCACGCCCAGGAACAGCGAGAAGAACAGGGGGGCCGCCACCGGGAACAGCAGGCACAGCACGGCACACATCACCACCGCGAACACCATCTTCTGGCCCGAGGTGATGGTGCGGCCCTTGGGCGGCTCCATGGGGATGGCGCGCAGGCGGGCCGGGACCATCAGCTTGATCAGATAGGGATAGCCGCCATAGGTCAGGCCCAGATAGAGATAGGCGACCACCGTGATGGGCACGAACAGGTCCTTGGACAGGATCAGGCTGGTGAACAGGATCATGGGGCCGTCGGCGCCGCCGATGGTGGCGATGGAGGCGGCGTCGCCCGGGCTGAAGCCCATCCACATGGCCAGGGGAAACACCGCCACGGTGCCCAGTTCGGCGCAGATGGCGATGAACATGCTTTGGAACGGGCGGGCCATGACGAAGCCCACATCCAGCAGAACGCCGATGCCCATGAACACCAGGCAGGCGATCAGGCCGTTGGAGAAGGTCAGATTATAGACGGGCTGCAGCCAATCGACCTGCATGACGCTGATCAGGGGGCCGACCTCGCTGACCAGCGGGTCCACGAACAGGGTGCCGGGTCTGCCGCCGTCCAGGAACAGCACGCCGGCATTCACCGCCACCATGCCCATGCCCATGGGAATCATCAGCAGGGCCTCGAGCACGCCCTTCTTGCCCAGATAGATCAGCAGGAAGCCCAACCCGATCAGGAAGAGCCGCATGGCCATCACCTTGGGCTCGGCCTCGGTCAGGGTCTGGATGCCCTGGAACAGCTCCAGCGGGTTGAACTCCATGCCGGGTCTCCGTCAGCCGATGGTCATCAGCGCCTGGCCGGCATCCACCGCCTGGCCCGGCTGCACCGCAATGGCGGTGACGGTCCCGGCGCGGCTGGCCACCACGGCGGTCTTCATCTTCATGGCCTCGATGGTGGCGATGCGCTGGCCGGCGGTCACCTGCTGGCCCACGGTCACGGACAGCTCGTGCACCACGCCGGCCAGCGGGCTGACCTCGTCGCCGGGATTGGCGGCCGGCACCGCCGGGCTGGCCGGCGAGGCGGTGGTGGCGGCGGCGGCGGGCGGAGGCTCCACCGCGTGGGTGGACAGGCCGGGAGCCGGATAGAGCATGCCCGACGGCTCGGTGATGTCCTCGACGGTGACCAGATAGGGGTGGCCGTCAACGGTGACGCGGAACTTCTTCTGCATTGCTCGGTCCTCTTAACGCTTGGGCCGGCCGGAGGGCAGGTGATGAGAGACATTGTGCGAGGTCTGGTGCTGCCAGCGGCCCTCGGCGGTCCAGCCGGCGCCGCGTCCGCTTTCGATATGCACCACATGCACCCCGCCCAGGGTGGCCTGCACCGCGCCCATGATGGCGGCCACATGGCGCGGATCATGGGCTGCTGCTGCGGCAGGGGCGATGGTTGCGGGGCGGGCAGGGGCGGGCTTGGCCGGTGCAGCGGCCTGGCCGCCGGTGCGGCCCAGCACCCAGACGATGCCTTTCAGCATGGCGGCGCAGGCCAGCGACACCACCGCCACCACCAGATAGATCTGCAGCGACAGCCAGACCCCGGTCATAGCGGGATGTTCCCGTGCTTCTTGGCCGGGCGCAGCTCGCGCTTGGACAACAGCTTACGCAGGGCCAGGGACAGGGTGGCGCGGGTTTCGCCCGGTTCGATCACGTCCGAGACGAAGCCCAGCCCCGCCGAGGTATAGGGCGAGGCGAACTCGGCCCGGTAGTCGGCGGCCAACTCGGCGGCTCGGGCGCGCCGGTCCTCGGCCTTGTCCAGTTCCGAGCGGTAGAGCAGGTTCACCGCGCCTTCGGCCCCCATCACCGCGATCTCGGCGGTGGGCCAGGCATAGATGGCGTCGGGACCCATGCCCTGGCCGCACATGGCCAGATAGGCGCCGCCATAGGCCTTGCGCAGGATCACTGTCAGCTTGGGCACGGTGGCCGAGGCATAGGCGAACAGCATCTTGGCGCCATGGCGGATGATGCCGCCGCGCTCCTGCTCGATGCCGGGCATGAAGCCGGGCACGTCCACCAGGGTGATGATGGGAATGTTGAACACATTGCAGAAGCGCACAAAGCGCGCCGCCTTGTCCGAGGCGTCGATATCCAGGGCGCCGGCCTTCACGGCGGGCTGGTTGGCCACGATGCCCACCACCATGCCGCCCACCCGGCCCAGGCCCACCACCATGTTGCGGGCAAAGGCCGCATGCACTTCCAGGAAAATGGAATCGTCCACAAGCCGGCCGATGATGGCATGCACGTCCAGCGGCTCGGACGGATCGGCGGGCAGCAGTGCAGCCATTCCCTCGTCCGGCTGCAAATCCAGGTCATAGGACAGCTGGTGCGGCGGGTCCTCGGTGTTGTTCGAGGGCAGATAGGACAGCAGGCTGCGTACCAGGGTCAGCGCCTCGGCATCATTCTGGGCCACGAAATGCACATTGCCGGAGACGGCGGCATGCATGTCGGCCGAGCCGATCTCGTCCATGGTGCAGGCGCGCCCCGTGACCGCCTTGATGATCTCGGGCCCGGTGATGAACATATGGGCGCCGGTACGGGTCATGATCACGAAGTCCATCAGCGCCGGCGAATAGGCGGCGCCGCCGGCGCAGGGGCCGGCGATCACCGCGATCTGCGGCACCACGCCGGACAGCAGCACATTGCGGTAGAACACCTCGCCATAGCCGGCCAGGGCTTCGACGCCTTCCTGGATGCGGGCGCCGCCGCTGTCCTGGAATGCCACCACGGGCATGCCGCAGCGCAGGGCCTCGTCCATCATCTTGCGGATCTTTTCCGCATGCATGCGGCCCAGGGTGCCCGCGGCCACGGTGAAGTCCTGGCTGATGGACGCCACGGCGCGGCCGTCCACGAAGCCCGACCCCGCCACCACGCCGTCGCCGGGCAGGTCCTTGCCCTCCATGCCGAAATGGCGGGTGGCGTGGCGCACATGCAGGCCGAATTCCTGGAAGGTGTCCGGGTCGAACAGGCCGGTCAGCCGCTCGCGGGCGGTCATCTGGCCTTTTTCATGCCGTTTGGCCACCTTGTCGGCGCCGCCACCGGCCTTCAAGGCCTCGCGTCGGGTCTGCAACTCCTCGATCAAGCGCTCGGGTGCGCTCTTGCCTTCGGTCATCCGGCGTCCCCTCCGTGGCAACCATGCTTCTCCAGGGGTACCAGAACATTGGTCATCCCGCCAGAGACGGTTATTTGACCACCTTGACCACAATCAAGGTAGGGCCTTTCTAATGCGGTAAAAGTTGAGACTTTGGTATTATATTTGAAGCTTTTCCGGCCCCGTGGAGACCCCCATCCATGCAGTTCCTCCAGAATACGCGGATCAGAACCCGCATCCTCGCCGCACTGGTTTTGCCGGTGTTTGGCCTGCTGATCTTCGCCGGGATGGTCCTGGCCGACAAATGGCGCGTGCAGTCCGAAGCCGAAGCGGTGAAGGAGCAGGCGGCCTTTGCGTCGGACATCAGCCTGCTGGTGCATGAGCTGCAGAAGGAACGCGGTGCCTCGGCACTGTTCCTGGGCAGCAAGGGGCAACAATTCGGGTCCGAGTTGAAGGCCCAGCGCGAGGCCACCAACCAAGTGCTGGCGCGTTGGAAGGACGCCGCCGGCACCATCCAGGCGGATCAGCCGGGCCTGGCCTCGGCCATCACCGCCGCCAGCAAGGATCTGGAGGCGGTGCAGGCCATCCGCGCACAGGTGGACAGCCTGGGCGCCGAGGCGCCGGTGGTCATCGGCACCTATACCAAGGCCATCGGCCTGCAACTGGGCATGGTCGAGGCCATGACCAGCCTGTCCACCGACACCCGCATCGCCGGCCTGACCTCGGCCTATGTGAACCTGATGTGGGCCAAGGAGCGTGCCGGCATCGAGCGCGCCGTGGGCTCCAACGGCTTTGCCGCCAAGGGGTTCTCGCCGGCCCTGTTCCGCCGCTACATCGCCTTGGGGGCCGAGCAGGAGACCTATTTCAACGTCTTCCGCTCCTTTGCCACTCCGGCCCAGCGGGAGGCCTTGGCCGCTGCGTTGAAGAGCCCCGAGTCCGCCGAGGTGGACCGCATGCGCAAGATTGGCCAGGAGAGCGCCTTCACCAATGACACCGGCGGCATCTTGGGGCCTGACTGGTTCGCCGCCGCCACCCGCCGCATCGACATCCTGAAGGGGGTCGAGGACAAGGTTTCGGCGGACTTGATGGCCGCCGCCGGGGCCCTGACCGCCAAGGCCGGCACCCAGCTCACCATTTCATTGCTGGCGGTGCTGGCTTTGTTGGCCGTCACCGTGGCCCTGGTGAGCGCCATCGTGCGCGGAATCACCGGCCCGCTGCATGGCTTGGCCATGGTCATGGACCGGCTGGCCCGGGGCGACACCTCGGTCGAGGTGGAGGGGATCGATCGCGGCGACGAGATCGGGGAGATGAGCCGCGCGGTCGAGGTGTTCAAGGAAAACCGCATGGAGGCCGACCGCCTGGCCATCGCCCAGGCCGCCGAGCAGGAGGCCAAGGAAAAGCGCCGGGTGCATATGGAACAGCTGACCCGCGACTTCGATGCCGGCGTCCGCGCCGTGCTCGAGGGCGTGGCCTCGGCCTCTACCGAACTGCAGTCCACCGCCGAGTCCATGTCCGCCACCGCCGAGCAGACCAGCCGCCAGGCCGGAGCCGCGGCCAGTGCGGCCAGCGAGGCCTCGACCAATGTTCAGACCGTGGCGGCCGCCGCCGAGGAGCTTAGCGCCTCCATCAGCGAGATCAGCCGCCAGGTGGCCGAATCCGCCACCATCGCCCGCAACGCGGTGGCCGAGGCCGACCGCACCAACGGCGTGGTCAACGGCCTGTCCGAGGCGGTGCAGCGCATCGGCGCGGTGGTGTCGCTGATCAATGACATCGCCAGCCAAACGAACCTGCTGGCCCTGAACGCCACCATCGAGGCGGCGCGGGCGGGGGATGCCGGCAAGGGCTTCGCCGTGGTGGCGGGCGAGGTGAAGAACCTGGCCAACCAGACGGCGCGCGCCACCGAGGACATCGCCAACCAGATCCGCGAGGTGCAAGGCGGCACCACCGAGGCGGTGGAGGCCATCCGCACCATGGCCAGCACCGTCAGCCATATCGACGAGATCTCCAGCGCCATCGCCGCGGCGGTGGAGGAGCAGGGCGCCGCCACCCAGGAAATCGCCCGCAACGTCCAGGGCGCCGCCGAAGGCACCGACCAGGTCACCCTGAACGTGGCCGGCGTGACCGAGGCCGCCGGCAGCACCGGCCAGGCCGCCCATCAGGTGCTGGAGGCCTCGAACATGCTGTCGCGCGAAAGCGAACAGCTCCGCGCCCGGGTGGAGCACTTCCTGGCGGACATCAAGGTGGCGTGAGGGTGGGGAGGCGGATGGGCGTGGAGTGGTCCGTGCCCATCCGTGGTTGCTCAACGGACCGTGCGGCCTGCGAGACGCCCCTGCGGGCGCGTCTCGAAACACGCACGGCCTATGGGGGCCGACAGCCCGTCAAACCCGCAGCCTACCAGGAACGGACCTTGCCGCTGTCCAGGTGGACGAAATTGCTTCTGGGATAGCTGCCGACGCCGCCGCCCTTCAACGACTTGGCGGCCTTGGCCACCGTGCGGGTGGAGATGCCGGGGATGCGGATGTCCACGGCCTTGCCGTCCATATGCAGCGATTGGCGGGCCACGCCGTCGGAGTTTTCCGCCAGCCATTCGTTGGAGGCGGGCGAGCGGTAGGCCGAGATCACCTGCAGGCCCTTCTTGCCGCCCAGGCGGTGCTGCAGGGCGGCCAGCAGGTCGATCACCTTGGGGTCCATGCTGTGGATGTCGCCGGTGCGGTGGTCGCGCAGAATCTTGTTCAGGGCGGCCAGCTGGCGGGGGATATAGCGGCCTTCGGCCCAACAGGGGCCCTTGAAGGTTTCGCCGGTGTGGATATTGGTCAGGATCAGGCTGCGCTCGGGCTTGATGCGCAGGGCGGCCTCGACGGGCGAGACCACAAAGGAACTGGCGACGGCTGCGCCGCCAAGAATCAAAAACTGCCGCCGATCCAGCATCCGCCCCCTACCTTGTTGGGTGGGGCCTGACTACTCGTGCAGTCATGCCACAACAAAAGCCGTAGGCAGTTCATAACACTTGAGTCTGGGGGGCGGCAACCCTTTCGGTCGGGAATCGCATCACTGGTTCAGGGAAATCTTGTTCTGCACCGGGGCCGGTTTCGATTTCCCTGTCTTGCTCAACGCCTGGATGAGCCGCTTGTCGCGGCCATAGATGTCTTCGCGGAACTGGGTGGTGCCGTCGGGCTGCGCCCAACTGGTGAAGTACAGCAGATAGACCGGGATGCGGGTCTTCAGGATCAGGCTTTGGGTTTCGCCATCGGCGATGGCCTTGTCCAGTTTCGGCCGGTCCCAGCCGGTTTCCAGCAGATGCAGCGCCAGATCCTCGGGCCGTTCCAGCCGGATGCAGCCATGGGACAGGGCGCGGTCGGCGCGGGCGAACAGGCGCGGATTGGGCGTGTCGTGCAGATAGATGTCGTCGGAATTGGGAATATTGAATTTGAGCTGGCCCAGGGCATTGTCATCGCCGGGCAACTGGCGCACCGAATAAGGGAAGCTGGTCATGGACTTCCAGTCGATGCCGATGCCATAGGCCATGTCCGAATCCGGCGGGAAATCGCCCACCAGCCGCATGTTGTTCGCCAGCAGATAGCCCGGGTCCTTCTGCAGCTTGGGCAGGATTTCCTTGGTGGCGATGCTGGCCGGCACCCGCCAGTTGGGATTGATGACCAGCGACACCACCTTGGACCGGAACACCGGGGTATGGTGCTCGCGGTCGCCCACGATGGTGCGCATGGCCAGGGCCACGGCGCCGTCCTTGACCACTTCCATGGTCTGGCCGGCCACATTCACCACGATATGGTGCGGCTCCAGCGTCTGGGGCAGCCAGCGCCAGCGTTCCATATTGGCCAGGATCTGATGGATGCGCTCGGACACGGGCACGTTCAGGGCGGCCAGGGTCTTGGGCCCCACCGCGCCGTCGGGTTCCAGCCCATGGCGGGCCTGGAAGGCGGCCACGGCGGCGGTCAGGGTGTCGTCCATCAGCGCGCCGTCGGCCTGGTCGGCGGCCAATTCGCCGGTGGCGATCAGGCGGCGGCGCAGGGCCGGCACGCGCTCGGCGTCCTCCATGCCCGGCTTCAGGCTGGGGCCGGCGGGCACCGAGGGCCAGCCGCCGGCCTGGGCCAGGGCGCGATACCGGGCCAGCGCGTCGCGCAGCGCCACATAGCCGGCATAGGGCGGCACCAGTTGGGTCACGGCGGCCAGCGGGTCGCCGCCCTTAACCGCCTGGGCCAGAAACTGGCGGGCGTCGAAGGGCTCGGGGCGCAGCTTCCAGTCATCGTCGAAGGCATCCGCGCCCAGGCGGTGGCCGCGCATGGCGGCGGCATAGCGCATGAGCGCGTCGGACAGCAGCAGGTCTGCCTCGGCCAGCGCCCCGGGCGTGGCGTCGGCCAGACGGGCCTCGATGGCCGGCAGCTCGAAGGCCTGCGGGTTCAGCCCGTCGCGGTCGGCGGTTCGCAGAACGTCCAACAACTGGCTGCGGGCGGCGGGGGGAATCTGGTTCCAGACCGGCTTGTGGCCGCGCGGGGCATAGACCGCTTTCAAGGCCACCAGATTGAGCTCGCGGTCGGCGATGCGCAGGGCGGGAGCCGCCAGGCGCTTTTGCATTTCCGCCACCACGGGTTCGGCCACCGCCTGCGGCGCGGCGTCGGCCATGCCGCCCGTCGCCAGCATCGCCGCCGTCGCACAGGCCATTACCAGGGAACGCGAACTCACCTTGCCCGACCCCTTGCCGGATATACCTGCCGCGACTTTAGCACAGGGACTGCAGTTACGCATGTGCCGCTTGCCCTCTGGTCCAGGGATTCTCTATGCCGAACGGGAGAATTTCTTAATCCTTTGGTCCAGGGGGGCACGCCATATCCCCCTTGCGGCGGCGCGTCCTTCGGGTTAGCCATGACGGCAACCGGAAAGGCTTGGGAGCACGGGGCGAATGCAGGCGGAGTGGTCCATGTCCCCGCTGATGCTGTTCCTGGGCCAGGCCGTGGTGGTCATCGGCCTGCCCTATGTGGTGTGGTCCCGGCCCTCGGTGCGCAAGCACATCCCCTTGGTGGTGATCCAGATTTTGGCGGGTGTGGCCCTGGGCCCCAGCATGTTGGGCGGCCTGGCGCCCGAGTTGTGGGGCCAGCTGTTCCCGCCCGCCTCCATGGAGCATCTGACCAGCCTGTCCTGGATGGCGGTGCTGTTCTTTGCCTTCCTGACCGGCGTGCATTTCGACCTGGCCGAAATCCGCGGCTCGTCCGAGGGCTTTGCCGTGACCGCCCTGGCCAGTGCGCTGATCCCTTCGCTGTTGGGCCTGGCCGCCGGCTGGTGGCTGGCCGATGCCGAGCCCGCCGGGGTGGGGCCCGAGGGCTCGCGGCTGACCTTTGCCTTCGGGCTGGGGGTGGCGGCCGGAGTCACCGCCCTGCCGGTGCTGGGCGCCATCCTGCAGGAAATGGGCCTGACCCGCTCGCGCCTGGGCGTGATGGCCCTGGGCTGCGCCGCCATCAATGACCTGGTGCTGTGGGTGCTGGTGGCCGGGGTGCTGGCCCTGGCCCATGGCGGCAGCGCCATTGGGCTGCTGGGGGTGGTGGGCGGCGCCGTGGCCTATGCGGTGGTCATGGGGCTGCTGGGCCGGCCCATGCTGACCCGCCTGTTGGAGCGCACCGCCCCTGATGGCCGGGTGCATCGGGGCCAGGCGGTGGTGCTGGTGACGCTGCTGCTGCTGTCGGCCATGGCCACCGAGATGATCGGCATCCATTCGGTGATCGGCGCCTTTGCCTTCGGCGCCATCCTGCCCAAGCAGGTGGCCCAGGACATCCTGGCCAAGTTTGAACCGTTCGTGACGCTGATCCTGCTGCCCTTCTTCTTCATTTCGGTGGGGCTGCAGACCGATTTCGACCTGACTTCCGAGGCGGTGGTGGTGATCTTCCTGGTGATGACCGCCACTTCGTCCGCCGGCAAGCTGCTGGGCACCGCGCTGGTGGCGCGGTTCTATGGCACCTCGTGGCGCGAGGCGCTGGCCCTGGGCTCGTTCATGCAGTGCAAGGGGCTCATGGAGATCGTGGTGCTGACCGTGCTGCTGGAAGCCGGCCTGATCTCGGGTGCCGCTTTTTCCGCCATGATCCTGGGTGCGGTGGCCACCACCGCCGCCACCAAGCCGCTGGTGCGGCTGTTCCTGGGCAAGGAGCCGCAATGACCGTCCCGTTCCGTGACGCCCTGGCCGTCTGGGCCAGGGTGGGCCTGCTGGGCTTTGGCGGTCCTGCCGGCCAGATCGCCCTCTTGCACCGCGAGGTGGTGGAGCAGCGCGCCTGGGTGGCCGAGCCGCGTTTCCTGCATGCCCTCAATTTCTGCATGCTGCTGCCTGGGCCCGAGGCGCAGCAGCTGGCCACCTATCTGGGCTGGATGATGCATGGCGTGCGCGGCGGCATCGCCGCCGGCCTGCTGTTCGTGCTGCCGGGCCTGGCGGTGATCCTGGCCCTTAGCCTGCTTTATGCCAGCCTGGGCGAGGTGGCCTGGGTGCAGGCCCTGTTCTATGGCCTGAAACCCGCCGTGCTGGCGGTGGTGGTGGATGCCCTGGTGCGTATCGGCAAGCGCAGCCTGACCGGACCTTTGCGGCTGGGGCTGGCGGCCGCCGCCTTCCTGGCCCTGTTCGTGCTGGGGCTGCCCTTTCCGCTGGTGGTGCTCGCCGCCGGGGTGATCGGGCTGGCCTGGGTGCGGGTGCCGGCCCCCGGCGCCGACGAGACCCTGCCGCCCGCCCCCTCGGCGCGGGTGACCCTGGGCACCGCCCTGGCCTGCCTGGCCTTGTGGCTGGCGCCGGTGGTCCTGTTGGCCCTGTTGCTGGGGCCAAACCATGTGCAGGCCCGGGTGGCGGGCTTCTTTTCGGTCATGGCCACCGTCACCTTCGGCGGCGCCTATGCGGTGCTGGCCTATGTGGCGCAGCAGGCCGTCGAGGTCTATGGCTGGTTGGCGCCGGGCGAGATGCTGGACGGCCTGGCCCTGGCCGAGACCACCCCTGGCCCGCTGGTGCTGGTGCTGGTGTTCGTGGGCTTCCTGGCCGGTTGGCGCGACCCGGGCCTGCTGGACCCGGCGCTGGCGGGCCTGCTGGCCGGACTGCTGACCGCCTGGGTCACCTTTGCCCCGTCCTTTCTGTGGATCTTTGCCGGCGCGCCCTGGATGGAGCGGCTGCGCCACAACCGGCGTCTCGCCGGGGCGCTGGCCGCCATCACCGCCGCCGTGGTGGGGGTGATCCTGAACCTGGCCCTGTGGTTCGCCCTGCATGTGCTGTTCGCCCGGCAGGCCCCGGTGGCGCTGGGCCCCTTGGACCTGGACCTGCCGGTGCCGGCCAGCCTGGACCCGGTGTCGGCCTTGCTGGCCGGGGCGGCGTTGCTGGCCATGCTGCGCTTCAAGTTGGGCATGCTGCCCACCCTGGCGGCGTGCGCCCTAGCCGGTCTGGCCTGGCGTCTGCTGCAGTCCTAGGGCGCCGCCGGACCAGCGCCGGGCCAGCAGCAGCACCAGCAGCACACAGGCCGCCGACATCAGGGTCATGCCCAGGAAGGCCTGCCGCCCCAGGGTTTCGTACAGCCAGCCCGAGGCCGGCATGGTCACACCCATGGCCAGCCCGATGGCCACCGAGGAATACAGCCCCTGGGCCCGCGCCGACAGGCTGGTGGGCACCGCCTGCTGGATGAAATGCATGGCCCCCAGATGCGAGCAGCCGAAGGTCAGGGCATGCAGCCAGTTCACCGCCAGCAGCGCCGCCGGCTCGCTGGTGATGCCCAGCACGGTCCAGCGCACCACCCCGCCCAACCCGGCCAGCAACAACAGGCGGGTGGGGCCCAGACGGCGCACCACCAGGCCGGAAAAGGCAAACAGCAGGATCTCGGCCACCACGCCTTCGGCCCACAGGCCGCCGATCAGCCCGCCCGACAGCCCGGCGGCGCGCCATTCCAGGGTGGCGAAGCCGTAATAGATCTGGTGCGAAATCTGGTTCAGCGCAGCCGCCGCCAGGAACAGCAGGAACGGGCCGTTGGTCAGCAGCTGGCTCAGCGGCGGCTTGGGCTGTCCGGCCTCGGCTCCGGCCTCCACATCGGGCAGCGGCAGGCAGGACAGGGTGGTCAGCAGCAAAGACCCCACCACCAGCCACAGGAAGGTCTCGGGCGGCAGCAGCCCCATCACCTGGCCGCCCAGGCTGGCGGCGCCGATGAAGGCCAGCGAGCCCCACAACCGGATGCGGCCATAGTCCAGCCCGTGCCGGTGCGCGGTGATCATGGTCAGGTTGTCGCCCAGGGGCATCATGGCGCTCCAGCAGCCCATGGCCCCCAGGGTGATGGCGGCCATGGCCCAGAAGCCGTCGGCCACGGCGAACAGGCTCATGCCGGCGGTGGCGCCGATGCCCAGGGCGATCAGCGGCCGCCGCCGGTCGCCGCGCCGGTCCACCACCGCACCCATGGTGGTGTTCGAGACGATGCGCGCCAGGAAGGTCAGGGCCATCAGCCAGCCGATCTGGGTGGGATCAAGCCCCCGCGATGACAGGAACACCGGCCAATAGGGCATGTGGAAGCCCACGCCGGTGAAGATGGCCGCGTAAAACAGGGCCAGACGTGCCGAGGCGCCGCTCATGCCCCCACTCTTCCCCCCACTCTTCCCCCCACTCTTCCCCATTGATTCCGGGCTTGGCTTTCCGCACACTCCGGCCCGCTCAACCTCATGCCTTGCGGTGCCCCATGCCCGTGTTGTCGGTGGTCATCCCCTTGTTCAACGAATCGGGCAATGTGGATGCCCTGTTCGCCCGGCTGGGAACGGTTTTGCATGATCTTGGGGTGACCTACGAGATCATCTGTGTGGACGATGGCAGCCGTGACGACACGGTGGCCCGGGTGCTGGCCCATCATCGCCGCGACCCCCGCATCAAGCTAGTGGAATTGTCGCGCAACTTCGGCAAGGAACTGGCCTTGACCGCCGGCCTGCACCATACCGCCGGCGAGGCGGTGGTGATGATCGACGCCGACTTGCAGCATCCGCCGGAACTGATCGCCGAGATGCTGGAGAAATGGCGCGAGGGCTGGGAGATGGTGGTCGCCACCCGGCGCAGCCGCGACACCGAATCCCTGGCCAAGCGGCTGAACGCGCGTGCCTTCTACTGGCTGTTCGACAAATTCTGCGAGGTGAGCATCCGCCCCGATGCCGGCGATTTCCGCCTGTTGGACCGCAAGGTGGTGGATGTGCTGAACAGCCTGCCCGAACATACCCGCTTCATGAAGGGCCTCTATTCCTGGGTCGGCTTCCGCCAGTGCTTCATCCCCTATGACGTGGCCGAGCGGGGCGAGGGGAGCAGCAAGTTCAACCTGTTCCGGCTCTGGCGCCTGGCCATGGACGGGCTGACCTCGTTCACCACCCTGCCGCTGCATGTCTGGGTCATCGTGGGTAGCCTCGCCGCCGGGGTGGGGCTGCTCTATGGCCTGTTCCTGATCGTCAAGACCATGATTCTGGGCATCGACGTGCCCGGCTATGCCTCGATCATGGTGGCCACCCTGTTCCTGGGCGGGGTGCAGCTGTTGATCATGGGTATCATGGGCGAATATCTGGGCCGGGTTTTCACCGAGGTGAAGAACCGCCCGCTCTATGTGGTGCGCCAGGTCCACAAGGCCGGGGAACCCCCGGCCGCCTCTGCTGTTGTTCCGAAAGACGCAGAGGAGTCCCGCCATGGCCCATCCCCAGCCGAAACCGGACGATTCCCGGCCGAAGTCTGACCCGGGCATCGTCAGCCAGTACCGCCAGGCCATCGACAGCGGCACCACCGCCGACAAGGTCAAGGTCACCGACCCGGCCGCCGCGCCGCTGCCCACCGACGCCGAGACCACGCCCGGCCGTCTGCCGGCCTGGGCCGTTCGCATGGTCAAGGACCATCAGGAGGTGATGGGCCAGCGCATCCACCGCAAGCAGCACGCCGAGCAGCGCGCCGTCACCCTGTCGGCCTTCATCGCCACCGGCCTGGCCATTCTGCTTGGCTTCCTGCTGGCCTGGGCCAGCCTGGCCGGGTTCTAGGGGCGGCCCAAGCAGGCCGCCGTCTTTTCCGTTCGTCCTACCCACTCCATATAGGCGGCATGGCCGCTTTCCTGTGCGACGAGATGCTGAACGGCCTGGGGCGCTGGCTGCGGGTCGCCGGGCACGATGCCGCCTGCGCCGAGCCCGGGGCCGGCGATGCCGAATTGGTGGCCCGGGCGCTGGCCGAGGACCGGCTTTTGCTGACCCGCGACCGGGCCTTGCTGGAGCGCCGCGCGGCGCG
>CAYOKN010000016.1:0-23203 GCA_964404545.1 uncultured Rhodospirillaceae bacterium
CGGAGGGCCGGTTTCCGGCCCCTCCACTCGACTGGGCAAACTGGGCGGATGGCTAGTCCATCCGCCCTTCTTTTCCATGGGTTTTCCCAACTGGAAGGTCTGTAACAAACCGCAACAATGATTGATTTGAGGGCTAGACTCCCGGCTGCTAGATGTAGGGTCGTCGAAATCAGGCCCGGCCCAGCCGGGGCTTGAAGACCAAAAGGAATAAGGTGCCCCGAATGCTTGACGCCACCCGCGACTACACCCCGATCCGCCAGCGGACGCTGAAGACCAGCATCTCCTGCAATGGCGTGGGGCTGCATTCCGGCAACAAGGTCACCATGACCCTGCACCCCGCCGCGCCCGACACCGGCATCGTGTTCCGCCGGGTGGACATCGCCGGCGGCGGCGCCCTGATCCCGGCCCACTGGGCCTCGGTCAACGATACTCGCCTGAACACCTGCATCGCCAATGCCGACGGCGTGGCGGTGCGCACCATCGAACATCTGATGGCGGCCCTGGCCGGTTCGGGCATCGACAATGCGCTGATCGAGATCAACGGCCCGGAAGTGCCGGTGATGGACGGTTCTGCCGCCCCCTTCCTGTTCCTGATCGACTGCTCGGGCACCATCGAGCAGGACGCGCCGCGCCGCTTCGTTCGCGTCAAGAAGCGCGTGGCCATCGTGGACGGGGACAAGGCCGTGTCCCTGACCCCCGCCGACGGCTTCTCGGTCCAGTTCGAAATCGACTTCGACAACGCCGCCATCTCGCGCCAGGACTGCTTCGTGCGCCTGTCCTCGGGCAGCTTCAAGTCGGAAATCTCGCGCGCCCGCACCTTTGGCTTCATGCACGAGGTCGAAGCCCTGCGCGCCGCCGGCCTGGCCCGGGGCGGCTCCATGGACAATGCCGTGGTGATCTCGGGCGACAAGGTGATCAACGAAGACGGCCTGCGCTATGACGACGAATTCGTGCGCCATAAGGTTCTGGACGCCGTGGGCGACCTGTACCTGGCTGGCCACCCGCTGCTGGGCCATTTCCACGGCACCCGCTCGGGGCACGCCCTGAACAACCGCCTGCTGCGCGCCCTGTTCGCCGACGCCAGCGCCTGGGAGCTGGTGACCGCCGAGGCCGGCAGCGACAGCCTGCCCCTGCCCGCCTTCACCCCGGCCCAGGCCACCCTGGCCATGGCCGCCGGCGCCTGATTTCCTGTCCATCTCCCTGACCCTGATGGCCGGGCCCTGCCCGGCCATCTTTGTTTCCGGGGCTGCTGCCTATCGCTTGAAGCGCACCTGGTCCATGGGCAGGCGTTCCTGCCAGCCAAAGCGGATCAGTTCCGGGTCCTGGTGTTCTTCCTGGGGATAGCCCAGACAGAGATAGGCCACCAGCGACCAGCTTTCCGGCACGTCCAGAGCGGCGGTGACGCGCTCGGGGTCCAGGATCGAGACCCAGCCCAGGCCCAGGCCGTGGGCGCGGGCGGCCAGCCACAGGGTGTGAACCGCCGCCACCACGGAATAGTCCAGGGTTTCGGGCATGGTCTTGCGGCCCAGGCCGTGGCCGGCTGGGGTGTCGCGCTCGCAGAACACGGCCATCTGCACCGGCGCCTCGTCCAGGCCCGACAGCTTCAGCGAGGCATAGAGCCGGGCCCGCTCGCCGTCATAGTCGTGCAGGGCCTCGGAATTGCTGGACACATAAGAGGCGCGCACCGCCAGGCGGCGGCCCATGTCCTCCACCAGCACGAAGCGCCAAGGCTGGGAGTTGCCCACCGATGGGGAATGGGTGGCCAGCTCGATCAGCTGGTCCAGCAGCGCCGGGTCCACCGGATCGCGGCGAAAGCGCCGCACGTCGCGGCGCCACAGGATCAATTCCTCGAGCCGGCGCTGGAAGCCCTGCTCGAACACGGGGGGAGTGGCGGTCATTGGGGGGATGTCTCGCCTTTCTTGCGCCGAAGGGTGACCAATTCAGTGACGATGCCGCGCAGGGTGCCCACCTCCTGCTGGGTCAGGCTGGCGCGCTGGAACATGTTGCGGATGTTGCGCACCATGGCCGGCCGCTTTTCCGACACCCGGAAGAACCCGGCGGCGTCCAGTTCGCCCTCGAGATGCTCGAAGAAGCCCACCAGCTGTTCCTTGGTGGCCGCGGGCGCGGCCCCCTTGGTCATGTCGGCGGGCGGCTCCGCCAAGCTGGCCTGGAACCACTCATAGGCCACCAGCAGCACCGCCTGGGCCAGGTTCAGCGAGCAATAGTCGGGATTCAGCGGCACGCTGAGCACCGCGTCGGCCAACGCCACGTCGTCATTATGCAGCCCGGTGCGTTCGGGCCCGAACAGCACGCCGCACTGCTGCCCCTCGCCGGTCAGGGCACGCATCTGCTCGGCCGCCACGCGGGGCGTCACCACCGGCTTGACCATGAAGCGGTTACGCGCCGTGGTGGCGAACACCCGGTTCAGATCGGCAATGGCCGCCTCGGTGGTGTCGAACACCCGCGCCACGTCAAGCACCCGGCCGGCGGCGCCCGACGAAGCCGCCACCGCCTTGTCCGCCAGCCAATATTGCCGGGGCCGCACCAGCCGCAGGTCGGTCAGGCCGCAATTCAGCATGGCCCGCGCGGTGGTGCCGATGTTCTCGGCCAGCTGCGGTTCGATCAGGATGACGGCGGGGGCCTGCACCTTAGCCTCCATCAGGCCTCGGTCCCGCCGCGCAGCAGCTTGTAGGTAATGGCGTCATTCAAGGCGTTATAGGACGCGTCGATCACATTGGCGGACACGCCCACGGTGGACCAGGTCTCGCCCTTGTGGTCGGCGGTCTCGATCATCACCCGGGTGGTGGCCAGGGTGCCGGCACGCGGGTTCAGGATCCGCACCTTGTAGTCCACCAGCTTCATGTCCTCGAGCTGCGGATAGATGGGCGTCAGCACCTTGCGCAGGGCGGCGTCCAGGGCCGACACCGGGCCGTTGCCCTCGGCCACGGTCATGTAGTTCTGGCCCTGCACCTCGGCCTTGACGATGGCCTCGGACAGGGTGATCAGCTCGCCCTTGGCATTCCAGCGCCGCTCGTCGATCACCCGGAACGAGGTCAGGCGGAAGAAGTCGGGCACATGGTCCAGCACCCGGCGGGCCAGCAACTCGAAGCTGGCCTCGGCGCCATCATAGGCATAGCCGTCATGCTCGCGCTGCTTCACCTCGTCCAGCAGGCGCGCCAGCTTGGGATTGCTGGGGTCCACTTCCAGCCCGATCTCGCGGAAGCGGGCCAGGATGTTCGAGCGCCCGGCCTGGTCCGAGACCACGATATGGCGGCGGTTGCCCACCAGTTCCGGCGCGATGTGCTCATAGCAGCGGGGGTCCTTTTCCACCGCGCTCACATGCAGGCCGGCCTTGTGGGCAAAGGCGCTCTCGCCCACATAGGGGGCGTTGCGGTTGGGGGCGCGGTTCAGGCGCTCGTCCAGCATGCGGCTGACATGGGTCAGCTTGGTCAGGTCGTTGGCGGTGATGCCGGTCTCGAACCCCATCTTCAGCATCAGGTTGGGGATGATGCTGATCAGGTTGGCATTGCCGCAGCGCTCGCCCAGGCCGTTCAGGGTGCCCTGCACCTGGCGCACGCCGGCGCGCACGGCGGCCAGGCTGTTGGCCACCGCATTGTCCGAGTCATTGTGCACATGGATGCCCAGCTTGCCGCCGGGGATGCCCTTGGCCACCAGCTCGCCCACGATGCGCTCCACCTCGAAGGGCAGCATGCCGCCATTGGTGTCGCACAGCACCACCCAGCGGGCACCGGCGTCCAGCGCGGTCTGCACGCAGCGGGTGGCATAGTCGGGATTGGCCCGGTAGCCATCGAAGAAATGCTCGGCGTCCATCATCACCTCGTCCACCCGCTTGGTGGCATGGGCGATGGAGTCCTGGATCATGCGCAAATTCTCGTCCAGCTCCAGCCCCAGGGCGACGGTGACCTGGAAGTCCCAGGTCTTGCCCACCAGGGTGACCACCTTGGCCGAGGAGCCCACCACGGCCTGATAGACCGGGTCGTTCTCGACCGATCGGCCCGAGCGGCGGGTCATGCCGAAGGCGGCCAGCTTGGAGCGCTGCAGCGCCGGCGGCTCGGCGAAGAAGGCGTTGTCGGTGGGGTTGGCGCCCGGCCAACCACCCTCGATATAGTCAATGCCCAGACGGTCCAGCTCGCGCGCAATGGCGGTCTTGTCGGCAGCCGAGAAGTCCACGCCCATGGTCTGCGCTCCATCGCGCAGGGTGCTGTCGTACAGATAGACGCGCTTGTCGCTCATGACGGTCCCGGGTCTGATCAGGGAAAGGCGAAGAGGATGCCTTATTGCCGGGTCCGCCTCAAGGCCCCTGGACCGCCACCCAGGCCAAACCGCATAACCCACGACGAGTTGTGTATTTTATTTTGGCCGCTGGCCCGCCATAACCTAGGCTTGTCGCTGCATTCTTCCGCCGAGGCCCCGCCGCATGACGTTGCTCCGCAGCCTGGGACTGCGCTTTCATCTCTCGGCCCTGCTGACGGCCATGGTGGTGCTGCTGGGCGGCCTGTTCGGCCTGATCACCTGGTGGGACTACCGCGCCACCATGCGCGCCGCCGAGGATGAGCTGGGCCAGACCGCCCGGCTGATGGAGGAGCATCTGCGCCGCACCGTGCAGCTGACCTCGGTGCATCTGACCCGGGTGCAGGAGATGATCGGCGACCGCCCGCTGAGCGCCCTGCGGGGCTCTCGCCCCGACCATCAGCGGCTGCGCACCATCATCGCCGCCATGCCGGCGCTGCATTCCGCCTGGATCCTGGACCCCGAGGGACGTGTGGTGCTGTCCTCGGTGCAGCCCGATGGGCCCTTTATCAGCCTGACCGACCGGGCCTTCTACCAGGCGGCCCTGACCGGGCAGCGGGCGGATTATGTCAGCCCGCTGATCTGGGGCAAGGTCACGGGCAGCTTCCTGTTCCCCATCTCGCGCCGGCTGGAGCGGCCCGACGGCAGTTTTGCCGGGGTGATCGCCCTGTCGGTGGATGCCAACGCCTTCCTGGACCTGTACCGCGAGGTCAGCCCCCGGCCCGGCGCAGTGTTCACGGTGATCCGCGAGGACGGCTATCTGGTGGTGCGCTCGCCCCTGCCCGAGCGCGATCCCGGCCCCATCGGGCTGGAAAGCAAGCTGTTCCGCCAATTGCTGCCCACGGCGCAGGTGGGCACCTACCGCAACACGTCGCTGGTGGACGACGTGGACCGGCTGATCGCCTATCGCAAGATGCGCGACATGCCGCTGGTGGTGGGCACCGGCCTGGCGGTGGAGGAAATCCTGGCACCCTGGCGCGACCGCACCCTGCGCAACGGACTGTTGGGCCTGGTCACCATGGCCGCCCTGCTGGTGGCCGGCGGCATGACGCTGATGGCCATGCAGCGGGAAGAACGGGCGCGTGCCAATCTGGACCAGCGCGCCGCCGACCTGCGGCGCGCCCTGGCCGACAAGGAGGTGCTGTTCAAGGAGGTGCACCACCGGGTCAACAACAACCTGCAGATCATCTCCAGCCTGCTGTCCCTGCGCTCGGCCCGCACCCGCGACCAGACGGCGCGCGAAGCCCTGCTGGAATCCCTGGAGCGCATCCAGTCCATGGGCATGGTGCACCGGGCGCTTTATGAGCAGGACGAGGCGTCGGCGGTGCAGATGGACGATTATCTGCACAGCCTGACCGCCGCGCTGTGGCAAAGCCACGGCGCCGTCGACCGCGGCATCCGGCTGGAGCTGGATGTGGAGCCGCTGGCCCTGGACCTGGCCCATGCCATGCCGCTGGCCCTGACCGCCAACGAGGTGCTGACCAACGCGCTGAAGCACGGCTTTCCCGATGGCCGCACTGGGCTGGTCCGGGTCAGCTTGCGGTGCGACCACGGGCGCTGCCAGCTGGGCATCCGCGATGACGGCGTCGGGCTGGACACCACCAACCCGATTCGCCGCCCGGGCAGCGGCATGGGGCTGGACCTGATCCGGGCCCTGGCGGCCCAGATCAATGGCGACGCCACCTTCCTGAGCGACCAGGGCACCCAGTTCACCCTGGACTTTCCCTTGGATGCCAGCGAGGCCAAGGCGGTGCAGGACATGCCGGCCGCTGCCCTGCCCGCCCGCGAGGAGACGCCGGCTTAAGGCTCAAAGGCGATGACGCCCTATCCCCGTTTCCAGCTGGTGCCTTGGGGGCCGTCCTCCAGCACCACGCCCTGATCCGCCAGCTCCTGGCGGATTTGATCGGCGCGGGTGAAGTCGCGGGCCTTGCGGGCCTCCTGGCGCTGACGGATCAGATCCTCGATCTGGGCGTCGGCCAGGCCGCCCGCCGCCCCCGCCGGTTGCCACTTGAACCAGGCCTCGGGCTCCTGCTGCAGCAGGCCCAGCATGGCGCCGCCGGCCAGCAGGGCGGTCTTCCAGCGGGCCTTCTCGGCGGCGGTTTCGGCCTTGTTCAGGTGGCTGGCATAGTCATGCAGATGGGACACCGCCATGGGCGTGTTCAGGTCGTCGCACAGCGCCGCCATCAGGTCGGTGGGCAATTGGTCCACGTCGCCGGCCTCGACCCCCTCGGCCCCGCGCAGGGCGGTATAGAGGCGGTCCAGGCCCGCCTTGGCCTGTTCCAGTGCCTTGGCGGTCCAGTCCAGCGGCTGGTGGTAATGGGCCTGCAGCATGGCCATGCGGATCGCCTCGCCCGGCACATGCTCGAGCAGGCTGCCCACCGAGACGATGTTGCCCAGGGACTTGGACATCTTCTCGCCTTCCACCATCAGCCAGCCATTGTGCATCCAATAGCGCACGAAGGGGGCGCCGTGGGCGCAGCTGCTCTGGGCGATCTCGTTCTCGTGGTGGGGGAACACCAGGTCCTGGCCACCGCCATGGATGTCGAAGGTCTGGCCCAGATATTGGGCGCTCATGGCCGAACATTCGATATGCCAGCCCGGCCGGCCCCGGCCCCAGGGGCTGTCCCAGCCGGGCAGGTCGGGGGTCGAGGGCTTCCACAGCACGAAATCCTCGGCCGCGCGCTTATAGGGCGCCACCTCGACCCGGGCGCCGGCGATCATCTCATCGCGCGAACGGTTGGACAGCTTGCCGTAATCGGCCATGGACGGCACGCTGAACAGCACATGCCCCTCGGCCTCGTAGGCATGGCCCTTGGCGATCAGCGCCTCGATCATGGTGATCATCTGGGCGATATGGGCCGTGGCGCGCGGCTCCACGTCGGGCGGCAGGGCGTTCAGCGCCGCCATGTCCTGATGGAACAGCGCCGTGGTCTCGGCCGTGATCTCGCCGATGGAGCGCCCGGTGGCCGCCGCCTTGGCATTGATCTTGTCATCCACGTCGGTGATGTTCCGCACATAGGTGACCTTGGGATAGAGCCGGCGCAACAGCCGCGCCAGTACGTCGAACACCAACACCGGGCGGGCATTGCCGATATGGGCGCGGTCATAGACGGTGGGGCCGCAGACATACATGCGCACATGGGACGGATCGATGGGCTCGAACCGTTCCTTGCTCTTGGTCAGGGTGTTGTAAACGACCAGCGACATGCACGTGCTCCACTCACAAAAAGCGTCAGTCCCTCATCCTGAGCTTGTCGAAGGATGCAGGCCCCGAGAGGGTGCCGCCTTCATGCTTCGACAGGCTCAGCATGAGGGAAACAGGAAACCTATCCCCGCTCGCCCGACAGGCGCTTTTTCGCCCGCTCGGGCCCGATCAGGGGCAGCAGCAACTTCAGTTCGGGGCCGTCCGAGCGGCCGGTCAGGGCCAGGCGCAGAGGATGGAACAGCTCCTTGCCCTTGCGGCCGGTAGCGGCCTTGACCGCGGCGGTGAAGGCGCCCCAGGTGCTCTGGTCCCAGGGGCCGGGCGGCAGCAGGCCGACGGCCAGCGCGGTATAGTCCGGCTCGACCAGCTCGGGCTCGATCTCTTCCCGCACCACGGCCCACCATGTGCCGGCGTCCTCGATGCGGTCCAGATTGCCGCGCACCGCCTCCCACAAGGCCAGGTCCACCTGCCCCAGGCCGGCGGCGGCGAGGCGGGGCTCGGCCTGTTCGAAGCTCATGCTGTGCAGCAGCTTCTGGTTCAGGCCGCGCAGTTCGGCCTCGTCGAAGCGGCAGGTGGCGCGGTTCACCTTGGCCAGGTCGAACTCGTCCACCAGCGCGTCCAGGCTGTCGCGCAGCTGCACCGGGTCCGAGGTGCCCAGCTTGGCCAGCAGCGACGTCAGGGCCAGCGGCTCGACCCCGGCCGAGCGCAGGTCGCGCAGCGAACCCGAGCCCAGGCGCTTGGACAGGCCTTGGCCGTCGGCGCCGGTCAGCAGCGGCAGATGGGCAAAGGCCGGCGGCTCGCCGCCCAGGGCGCGGAAGATCTGGATCTGCACCGCCGTGTTGGTCACATGGTCCTCGCCCCGGATCACATGGCTGATCCCCACCTCCAGGTCGTCCACGACGCTGGTCAGGGTATAGAGGAAGGTGCCGTCGGCGCGGATCAGGATGGGGTCGGACAGATTGCCGCCATGATAGGCGCTGGCGCCGCGCACCAGGTCGTCCCAGCGCACCTCGGTGCGCTCCAGTTTGAAGCGCCAGTGCGGCCGGCGGCCATCGGCCTCATACGCCTGGCGCTGGGCGTCGGACAGGGACAGGCCGGCGCGGTCATAGACCGGCGGCTTGCCGCGCTCCAACTGCGCCTTGCGCTTGGCCTCCAGCTCCTCGGGCGTTTCGTAGCAGGCATAGAGCCGGCCCTCGGCCTTCAGCCGCTCGGCCGCCAGCTCATAGCGGTCCAGGCGCCGGGACTGATAGAGCTTGCGGTCCCAGGCCAGGCCCAGCCAGGTCAGGTCCTCGCGGATCGCCACCTCGAATTCGGGACGCGAGCGTTCCAGGTCGGTATCGTCCAGGCGCAGCACGAAATAGCCGCCCTGGCTTTTGGCGAACAGCCAGTTGATCAAGGCAACGCGGGCATTGCCCACATGCAGCAGACCGGTGGGACTGGGCGCGAAACGGACCGTGACGGTCATAGGCTCAACTCATCCTTGCTTTCGTTTTGTTCCACGATCAATGATTGTCGAAACATTATACTGGCGACTCAATGACGAACGCTACTCTGACCCAAATGCTGCTTTCGGGCTTTGCCGGCGCCCTTTTTGCAGCTGGCCTCAACTACGTTGTGCAATCAGCCCTTGCGGCCCGCAATAAAAGAGCAGAAGAGCGGCGGCTGGCTTTTGTGCACTTCGTGCGGGTTTCGAACGTCGTCACCTCAATAGAGGGCTTAGCTGCTTTTCTATCGCCGCTCAAAAGCATTTTGGCGGCGATGTGCGATAAGGATTTAAAACTCTCCCAGAAGCTCGCAGCGGAATTTTACGCGGCTGTCAAATTCGGGAAAGCCTTCGATGGAAAAGATTTGAAAACACTCGAATTCATATTGGACACCGTCGAAGGCTCCAGCTCAGAATATTTAAAATTCGATATATCACCCGAAAGTTTGTCCAAACTTCCAAGCAAGACAGTCGCAAAATATTTCACGCTGTCAACGTCTGCCACGGCTTTGATCGAAAGCATTAAAATTATCAGAACCTTCATCCGCGAAAACAAAGAATCCGTTATCGAATTGGAAGCGCTGTACGCCCAGTGGACAAATGCGGTCATGTTTTTTAATACCGCTAAAGATCTGCAGGACGAGCTGCGGAAATGGGGACATATACCTGAAGCGGAAGCGGAAAAAATCCGGAAATATCAACGGTTTGTCGTGCAGGCATATTTTTCCGATGTTTGCACAAACGCTACTGAGCTCCCGAAGGCGCTAGGCCGCTCCATTAAAAATCCTGAACCGGCCTAAACAGTCCTCGTGAATCCATTTGTGATGGGATAACGGCGGTCGCGCCCGAAGGCGCGGCTGGTGATCTTCACCCCGGGCGGGGCCTGGCGCCGCTTGTACTCGGCAAAGTCCAGCATGCGCCAGACGCGGCGCACCACCTCCTCGTCATGGCCCTCGGCCACGGTGGCGGCCACGCCCTTCTCTTCCTCCACCAGGCAGGTCAGGATGGCGTCCAGCAGGTCATAGGGCGGCAGGCTGTCCTGGTCGGTCTGGTTGGGGCGCAGCTCGGCCGAGGGCGGCTTGGTGATCACCCGCTCGGGCATCACCGGACCCTCGGGGCCCTGGCCTTCCATGGGATGGTTGCGGTTGCGCCAGCGGCACAGCTCGAACACCTGGGTCTTGTAAACGTCCTTCAGCACCGCATAGCCGCCGCACATGTCGCCATAGAGGGTGGCGTAGCCCACACTCATCTCGGACTTGTTGCCGGTGGACAGCACCATGGGGCCGAACTTGTTGGACAGCGCCATCAGGGTCAGGCCCCGGCTGCGCGACTGCAGGTTTTCCTCGGTGATGTCGCTGTTGGTGCCGGCGAACTGGTCGGCCAGCATGGTCTCGAAGGCCTGCATGGCCGGGCCGATATTGATGATGTCGTAGCGGATGTCCAACAGGTCGGCCACGGCGGCGGCGTCCTCCAGGCTGTCCTGGCTGGTATAGGGCGAGGGCATCATCACCGCCTGCACGCTGGCCGGCCCCAGGGCATCCACCGCCACCGCCGCCGCCAATGCCGAATCGATGCCGCCCGACAGGCCCAGGATCACGCCGGGGAAGCGGTTCTTGCGGACATAGTCGCGCAGGCCCAGCATCATGGCCTGGTAGATCTGCTGGGTGCGGCCCATGGGCGGAGCCATGGGACCGTCGGTGCAGGACCAGCCGTCCAGGGTCTCGTCCCAGGTCAGGGTCGCCACCTCCTCGCGCCAGGGGGTCAGCTGCGCCACATGGGCGGCGCGGTTGTCCAGGGCGAAGGAGGCGCCGTCGAACACCAGCTCGTCCTGGCCGCCCACCTGGTTCACATAGATCAGCGGCAGCCGGGATTCCACCACCCGGGCGACGCCGTGATGGATGCGGCGCTCGCCCTTGTCATATTCAAAGGGCGAGCCATTGGGCACCAGGATCATCTCGGCGCCCTGTTCGGCCAGGGCCTCGACCACGTCGGGGAACCACATGTCCTCGCAGACCGGAATACCGAAGCTGACGCCGCGAATGCGCACCGGTTCGGGCAGCGGGCCGGGCACGAACACCCGGGCCTCGTCGAACACCCCGTAATTGGGCAGATGATGCTTCAACCGGATCGCCTTGATCTCGCCGTCGTCCAGCACCGCCACCGCGTTATGCCGGCGCCCTTCGATCAGCAGGGGCGCGCCCACCACCATGGCCGGGCCGCCGTCCCTGGTGCCGGCCGCCAGTTCCTCGAGCCCGTGGCGCACGGCCTCCATGAAGGAGGCTTTCAACACCAGGTCCTCGGGCGGGTAGCCGGACAGGGTCAGCTCGGGATAGACCACCAGCTGCGCGCCCTGGCGGGCGGCGGCGGCGCGGGCTTCCTGGATGCGGACCACGTTCCCGGGAACGTCGCCCACAACCGGGTTGATCTGCGCCAGCGAGATTTTGATTCTGCGGGCCATGGAGACTTTCCGGATCAAGGAGTTGCGCGAGCCTATGCCGGGGTCGGGGGGCTGTCAACGCGCCAAGCCCTCCCATGGCTGGCAAGCCGCGCGAAGGGCGAGTAGGATGAGGCCATGAGGCAGCCCCCCACCGCCCCGACCGGCCCGTCCGCCGTGGCCGACGACCCGCTTCCGCCCGAGCCCGAGGTGATGGTCTGCCACGACCTTGCCGCCTCGATCGCCGACCATCTGGGCGACCGGCTCGAGGCCGCCGCTGCCGCTGCGCCGCTGGACGCCTCGCGGGTGCGCGCCCTGGTCGAGGAGTTCAAGGCCAACCTGCTGCGCTTCAAGCCGCTGTTCCAGCGCACCGCCGAGGCTTGCGAGGCCGCCCATCTGCAAACAGTGTGGGAGATGGAGCGCCGCGACGCCTTCGACCGGCTGCTGGTCAAACGCTTCGCCCACCTGTTCCCCACCCGGCCCGGCGATGACGGGTCCGAGGGCGGTCCCTTGAGCCGGGCCCTGCTGCCCGGCTTCACCACCGCCCTGGACAAGATGATCGGCCCCATGCTGCACACCCAGTGCCAGGCCAAAGCGGAAACCGTGTGCGCCCGGCATGCAAGCACGGGTTGACCGACTGGCCCCGGGTTCATGCGGACCCCGAGGCCCGCGCCCTGGTGGACGATGTGCTGGTGGTGGTGGCGCACAGTTTCGGCCCCTTCGACCGGCGCCGCGACTGGTTCATCAGCCTGGTCAACAGCCATGCCCGCACCGCCAGCGACGGCGGCGCCCTGCTGACCCATGCCAGCTTCCGCCAGGTCATGAGCGCCCTTTATGCCGACCTCCGCGAGGAAACCCGTCGGGACGGCTGGGACCGCCTGGCAGCCAGGGTGGGCCAGGGTGGAGTGGATGCCCTGCAAGCCCTTTTCGAGAGGCTCGACCGTCTTTAGGCGAAACAGCCGAAAGACTGCTTTCCCCAAAGGAATTGCCCCCCTACAGTTTCTTGCCGACCCCTTTTGCCCAGCAGACAGACAGTGCCCCCAGACACCGAGCCTCCACGCCTGTCCCTTCGGGCCCACCTGATCACCTTGGTGGTGGCCACCATTGCTCCGCTGCTTCTGCTGATGGTGGCGCTGGTGGCCTGGAACACCCACCTGCAGCGGGAAACCCTGGAAAAGGGCATGGTTTCGACGGCGCGCGCCATGGCCGAGGCCATGGACCGCGAGAATGCCTCGATCATTGGCGAATTACAGGCTCTCGGCATTTCGGAAGATCTGGCCCAGGGCAATCTGGACGAATTCCGCAAATCCATGGTGCACCTGAAACGCATGCACCCGGAATGGGTGTCGGTGCTGCTGGCCGACCCCCATGGCCAGCAGTTGATCAACCTGCAGCGCACGCCCAACGAGGCACTGCCCGGCATCGCCGACGCGGCCACCATCGCCCAGATACGGGGCACCCGCCAGCCGGCGGTCACCGACCTGATCTTCGGCAAAGTGGCGGGCAGGCAGGTGGTGGCCATCCTGGCGCCGGTGGTGCTGGACGGCGAGGTCCGCTATCTGCTGGGTGCCGTGCTGCGGCCGGAAGCTTGGGCCGGCATCCTGGTGCGGCAGCATCTGGCGGATGGCTGGCTGGCGGTCCTGATGGACCGTTCCAATCGCATCGTGGCCCGCATGGCCGAGCAGGCCAGCTATGAAGGCCGGCCCGCACCGGTCTGGTACAGCAGCAGCATCGCCGGCCGCTCGGAAGGGGTTCTATCGGGCCAGTCCTTGCAGGGGCACGAGATAGTGGTGGGCTTCAGCCGCCTGGGCACCGCCGGATGGACCGTGGTCTATGGCGCCCCCACCAGCGTGGTGCAGCAGCCGCTGCTGCGCGCCCTGGCGGCGGTGGCGCTGGCCGGAGGCGGCTTCCTGCTGATGGCGCTAATCATGGCCGCCTTCCTGGGGCGGCGGATCACCACGCCGGTGGGCCGCCTGACCGAGGCCTCGGCCCAGATCGACCGGGGCTGGCCGGTGCCGCCGCTGCCCAGTTCCGGCATCGTCGAGATCGACGCTCTGGGCGAAGCCCTGACCGAGGCCTCGGAGCGAATCTCGCACGCCCAGGCCCAGGTGCGCCGGTCCAACGAGGCCAAGGCCCGGTTCCTGGCCTCGGCCAGCCACGATCTGCGCCAGCCGTTCCAGGCCATGCGCCTGTTCCAGGAAGTGCTGCACACTCGATTGAAAGACTCACCCGAGGCGGTGGTGGTGGACCGGCTGGGCGAGGCCATGCGGGCGGGCGAGGACCTGTTGAACTCGCTACTGGACGTCTCATCCATCGAAGCAGGGCGCTTGCGCCCAGAGAATTTCGTGTTCCGGGCCAATGACATCCTGTTCAGCCTGGCCAACAGCTTCCAGCCGGTGGCCGAGGAAAAGGGCCTGGCCATCCGGGTTTTCGGCGCCGAGCACTGGGTGCGCAGCGACCCGGTAATCCTGAAGCGCATCGTCACCAACCTGCTGGTGAACGCCATCCGCTACACCCCCAGCGGCGGCATCCTGCTGTCGGTGCGCCGCCGGCGCGACCGGGTGGTGATCCAGGTATGGGACAGCGGCATCGGCATCGCCCCCGACAAGCTGGACGCCATTTTCGAAGACTTCTACCAGGTGGGCAACGCCGAGCGCGACCGCAGCCAGGGCATCGGCCTGGGCCTGTCCATCGTGGACCGCATGGCCCGCCTGCTGGGCCATGGCGTGGATGTGAAAAGCCGGCTCGGCAAGGGCAGCGTGTTCAGCGTCACCGTGCCCCGCGCCCACAAACCGGCGGAAGAGCCGGTCCGGCGGGAAAAGGCGCGGGTCTGAGTATCACCGGGCTTGACCGTGGAGGGGTAACCGAAGGTTACTCGCCCCGCTTGGCGAACAGGAACTCGCGGCCCACCTTGACCCGGTTTTCGCCGTCATAGGCGATGATGTCGGCGGTGGCGTAGGTTTCCCCCCATTTGTCGGGCAGGTACGAGCCGGTGCCCACGATGTCGATGGGCACATGGGCATAAGCCATGACCTTGCACTTGGCCGGGCTGAAGCCCGACGAGGCGACGATCTTCACATTGGGGAAGTCATGGACATCGAGCTGTTCGCGCATATACCAGATGGCCGCGGCCGAAACGCCGGTGCCCACCAGATAGCGCAGTTCGGTTTCCGAGCGGTAGCCGCGAATAGCCTTGGGGCAGTGCCGTTCCAGCACCTTGTAGCTCATCTGCGGGTCCAGCCCTTCCAGGAAGCGGCCGCCGTGGGTGTCCAGGCGCACCGCGATGCGGCCCTGGTCGGCCAGGTCGGGGAAGCGGCGGCAGACCGCCAGGGCATCGGTGACTTCCTGGCCGAAATAATCCACCAGCACGGTGATGGAATCGTCCGGAAAGGTCTCGTGATACATCTCGGCGGCCCGCACGGTGGAACCGGCATAGCCGATCAGGGCATGGGGCATGGTGCCCTTGCCGCCCTCGGCCCCGAAATAATGGGCGGTGGCGTCGGTGGCATTGCCGATGAAGCCCCGGGCATCGGCGTCGCGCCGGGCGGCGGCCGAACCCACCGAGGCGGCATAGGCCATCAGGTCGGCCATCTCGGCCCCGGCGCAATGGCGCGCATCCATGGCCAGAAAGGCCACATGGGGCAGGTCCACGCACATCTGGTAGGCATTGTAGGCCGCCACGCAAGGCGCGCCGATCTTCTGCAGATACAGGGTTTCCAGGTCCACCAGATGGACGAAGGAGCCGGTCAGATAGAGCATGGGCTCGCCGGCCCCCACCCAGTCGCCGTCCTGGTACATGCGTTCGATGGCGATCTGGGTGCCGCGGGCCTCGGCCATGGCCTTGATCCAGGCCACGGCGGGCTCCAGGGCGCAGATGACCGGACGGCGCATGAACACCGCATAGGTCACCGGCACATCGCCGAACTTGCCGACGATGGCCTTGGTGCGCAGAAAATAATGGTCGGTCAGGGCCGGAATGCCGCCCTCCCCGGGAACCGGGGCCGAGGCGCCCCGACGCCTGCCGACCATGTCCATCACGACGCCAGGGCCGCCGCCTGCTTGGCCGCCTGACGCTCGTCCTTGAGCGCCTCGGCGATCAGGAAGGCCAGTTCCAGCGCCTGGCCGGCATTCAGGCGCGGATCGCAAGCGGTGTCATACCGCTGGCCCAGATCGGCGGCAGTGATGGCGGCGCCGCCGCCCAGGCATTCGGTCACGTCCTTGCCGGTCATCTCGAAATGCACGCCGCCGGCATGGCTGCCCTCGGCCTTGTGCACGGCGAAGAAGCCCTTGACCTCGGCCAGGATGGAATCGAAGGGGCGGGTCTTGTAGTCGCCGGCCTTGACGGTGTTGCCGTGCATGGGATCGCACGACCACACGACCTTGCGGCCCTCCCGCTGGACGGCGCGGACCAGGGCGGGCAGCTTCTCCTCGACCTTCTCATGGCCCATGCGGCTGATGATGGTGATGCGGCCGGCCTCGTTGGCCGGGTTCAGCTTGTCCAGCAGACGCAGCAGGTCATCGGTCGAGGTGGTGGGGCCGGCCTTGAAGCCCAGCGGATTGCCGACGCCGCGCAGGAACTCCACATGGGCGCCGTCCACCTGGCGGGTGCGGTCGCCGATCCACAGCATGTGGGCCGAGCAGTCGTACCAGTCGCCGGTGGTGGAATCCACGCGGGTCAGCGCCTGCTCGTACTGCAGCAGCAGCGCCTCGTGGCTGGTGAAGAAGTCGGTCTCGCGGATCTGCGGAGTGGTCTCCGAGGTCAGGCCGCAGGCCTCCATGAAGGCCAGGGTCTCGTCCAGGCGGTTGGCCAGGTCACGGTATCGCTCGCCCTGGGCGCTGCCCTCCACGAACCCCATGGTCCAGGTGTGGACGCGATGCAGGTCGGCATAGCCGCCCTGGGCGAAGGCGCGCAGCAGGTTCAGGGTGGCGGCCGACTGGTTGTAGGCGCGCACCATGCGCTCGGGGTCGGGGATGCGGGCCTCGGCGGTGAATTCCGGGCCATTCACCATGTCACCGCGATAGGACGGCAGCTCCACGCCGTCCACCACCTCGGTGGGGGCCGAGCGCGGCTTGGCGAACTGGCCGGCCATGCGGCCCACCTTGACCACCGGCATGGCGGCGCCAAAAGTCAGCACCACCGCCATCTGCAGCAGGATGCGGAAGGTGTCGCGGATATTGTTCGGATGGAACTCCACGAAACTCTCGGCGCAGTCGCCGCCCTGCAGCAGGAACGCCTTGCCCTCGGCCACCCGGCCCAGCGAGGCCTTCAGCCGGCGCGCCTCGCCGGCGAACACCAGCGGCGGCATGTTGCGCAGGGTTTCCTCGGTCCCGGCCAGCTTCGCCTGGTCGGGATAATCGGGAACCTGCACGATAGGCTTGGTCCGCCAGCTGTCGGGAGTCCACTTCTCGGCCATCTTGTCCTCGGGCAACACAGGATTCTTAAGGACTGCTGGTATACGAAAACCTGGGGCGAATTGCCAGACTAACCCGCGTGGGATAGACTCTGGGCTATGACGTCCATCGGCACATCGCTGTCCCTGAAGCTGCTGCGCGCCCTGGCCCTGGTGTTCGGGCTGGCCTGGGCGGGGCTGTTCGGCTATGCCGAATTCATCCTGGACGACATCACCAGCGGCACCCAGAACCCCGAGGTGATCGCCCGCATGGAGCGCTGCATCGGCACGTTCCAGCAGCGTTATGACTGCCGCCAGAAGATCCTGCTGGAAGACAACCGCAAGAGCGCCTCGGAACTGATCGCCAGCGTCCTGCTGGTGTTCGGCCCGCCGGTGGCGCTGGGCTTCCTGGTGGGCTGGGCCGGCTCGCGGTTCGACCGCCCGCTGGTGCCCCGCGACGCCCGGCGCCACAACGTGAAGACGGACAGCCCCTTCAAGGCGTCGCGCGTGCGGCACGAGGAATAGGTCTTCGAGCTCTAAAGCCCCCGCATCCAATCGGGCCTGAGCGCCCGGACCCCGGCCAGGGCCTGGTCCACTTCCGCCAGCAGGCGGGCCTTGTCCTTGGGCAGGGTGCCGGCCAGGGGCAGGCAGTTGCTGGCATGGTTCGAGCGGAAGATGATGGGGTGCGCCGCCTCGATGCCGGCCAGCAGGCGGCGCTGTTCCAGCAGCACCGCGTCATCATCCTGGGGCTGGAAGTCGGGGCCGAACTTTTTCAGGAAGTCGGGCACCTGGTCCGGCTCCAGGAACAGCTGCAGGGTCGAGAGGTAATGGGGTGGCGCCCGGCTGACCAGGGCGGCGGTGGCGTCCGCATGCTCCTGCCAGTGGACTTGCCCGCCCAGACCCAGGATCACCGTGGCCGAGACTTTGAGGCCGCAATCCCGCGCCTTGACGATGGCCTCGGCGGTCTGGCGGCTGTTGCCCTTGGTGATCTTCTTCAGGATCAGGTCCGAGCCCGACTCGATGCCCAGATAGACCAGGGTCAGGCGGCGGGCCCGCAGATCCTCCAGCTCGGCCGGGGTCTTTTTCAGCAGGTTCAGCGGGGTGGCATAGCAGGTCACCCGCTGCAGCCGGGGCAGGCGCAGCGCCAGATGATCCAGGATGGCCGCCAGTTGGTCCGCCGGAAGCGCCAGGGCGTCGCCGTCGGCCAGGAACACCCGATGCGCCTCGGGCCACAGGCGGGCCGCCGCGTCGATATCGGCCAGCACCTGATCCAGCGGCCGCGCCACATACCGCTTGGTCTTGTACATGGAGCAGAAGCTGCACTGGTTGAAGCTGCAGCCCAGCGTGGCCTGGATGATCAGATTGTCGCCCTCGGACGGCGGGCGGAACACGGGATAGTCATAGGTCAGCGACATGGAACATCCGACAGCAAGAAGCGTCTAGTCGGCAGGGGCCGGCTGGGCGCGCACCGACTCCACCGGCAGGGTGAACAGGAAGCGGCTGCCCTGCCCCGGCACCGATTCCACCCAGATGCGGCCGCGATGGCGTTCGACGATGCGGCGGCAGACCGCCAGCCCGATGCCGGTGCCCTCATATTCCCCCCGGCCATGCAGCCGCTGGAATATCTGGAAGATGCGCTCGAAATATTCCGGCGCGATGCCGATGCCATTGTCGGCCACCTCCACCACCCAGTCCAGCCCCACCTGCCGCGCCTTGATGGCGATGCGGGGCGGCTCATCCGGACGGCGGTATTTCAGGGCATTGCCCACCAGGTTCTGGAACAGCCGCAACATCTGCGAGCCGTCGCCCAGTACCTGGGGCAGCGGCTCGGCGGTGACTTGGGCGCCGGTGTCCTGGATGGACATCTTCAGGTTGTTCAGCGCATCGGCCAGGGCCTGGTCCAGGCTGACCGGCTCGAAGGGCTGGCCCTTGCGGGTCACGCGCGAATAGTCCAGCAGGTCCACGATCATCTGCTGCATGCGCTGGGCGCCATCCACGGCGAACTGGATGTATTCGTCCGCCTCGTGGTCCAGCTTGCCGCCATAACGCCGCTTCAGCAGCGACACGAAGCTGGCCACCATGCGCAGAGGCTCCTGCAGGTCGTGCGACACCACATAGGAGAACTGCTCCAGCTCCTGGTTCGAACGGCGCAATTCGTCGGTCAGGCGCTGGAAGCGTTCGTCCGAGCGGTGGCGCTGGTCCATGTTCTCGATGATGGCGACCCAGTTCACCGGCCGCCCCTGGCCGTCGCGGAGCACGGTGACCGAGGTCTTGACCCAAAGCTCGCCACCGGACTTGGTCAGATACCGCTTTTCCTGCACATAGGACGGGATCACCCCCGCATTCATGTCGGCCTGCAGGCGGGCGGTCTCGGGCCGGTCCTCGGCATGGACCATGTCCAGCACCTGCCAGCCCACCAACTCGCCCGGCTCATAGCCCAGCATCTGGGTCAGCGCGGTGTTGGTGCGCAGGATGCGGCCCGAGGCATCGGTCTGCAGGATGCCGGCCAGGGCGTTCTCGAAAATGGCGCGGTAGCGGTTCTCGCTTTCCGCCAGGGCACCCTGCAACCCTGCCAGCTGGCGGTGGCGGGTCAGATTGATGGCCACGAACAGGCCGGCAACGGCCAGCACCATCACCGCCGCCAGCAGCGGGAATACCGCCTGCTTTTCCCAGGCGGCCAGCACCGGCGCCGTCTGCTTGACCATGGCCAGGCGCAATGGGAAGCCGGGCAGTTGGAAGGCGGCCAGTATGGCGCCGTCCTTGCGGCTGACATGGCTGCCAGCCAGGACGGGCAGGCTGGACAGCCGCGACAGCAGAACCGGCTGCGCCCCCGGACGGCGCCAGGACAGCAGCGGCTCGCCGGCCTCGGGCTGCAGCAGCATGACTTCATCCATGTCACCGCTGACGTCCGAGGCGTAATAGTCGGCGAAATGGCTGCTGGGCAGCAGCAACACCAGCACCCCCCGTGCCGCGCCGTCGGGCCCCAGCAAGGGCCGCGACAAGGCGATGTCGCCCCGGTCGGCCTGGGTGATGCTGAAATCCACGGGCACAGCCAGATGGGCGACCACATGGGCCGGTACCGGCTGGTCCGCCGGCAGGGGCAGGCGGCGGGCGGAATTCACCAGCCGGCCCTGAGCGTCATAGACCTGGATGTCGCGGGCGTGGGGCAGGTGCTTCAGATGGTCCCGCAGGTCTGCGGACAAGGTGCCGGCGCCCAGGGCCACGTCATGGCGTTCGATCTCGCTGCGCAGATTGGACAGGGCCATGTCGCCCTCCTCCAGCGCCTGCGAGGCGTGGCCGGCCAGGAAGCGGGCCTGGGCCTGGCTGCGCAGCTCGGCGGTGGCCAGGGCGTTCTCACGCTGGCTGAAAGCCTGCCACAGCATGGTGGCGGCCAGGGCCAGCGCCAGCGCCAACGCCGCCACGGTGCTCCAGCGGGCCTGGGTCCGGGCGGTGGCGAAGAGGGTCCGCTCGTCGCTCACGGCGCATCCCCAAGGGCTGCCTCGACCGTCTCCACCAGCATGGGATCCAGGCCCAGCGCCAGCAGCAAATCAGCCTTCTTGGCCTGCATGCGCGCCCGCTCGCGCGCCAGGGCCTCGGGGGCGGGCTGCACACACTGGACGCCGTGCGCTTCCAGCTCGGCCCGTGCCTGTTGTTGCGCCAGGGCTGCCGCCTGGCGGGCCGGCTCCACCGATTCCTCCCAGGCCTGGCGCACCAGGGCCTGCAGGTCCGGAGGCAGCTGGACCCAGAAGCTGCGCGACACCATGGGCACATATTGGGCGAAATATTGCCGGTCGCGGAAGCAATGGCGTATGCCATGTTCCCACAGCCGCGCGCTTGCCACCGTCTCGAAGGTGGTCAGCACCCCGTCCACCAGCCCCAGCCGCAGGGCGTTGGGAAAATCGGGCCAGGGTATCAACTGCGGCTCGGCGCCCAACTGGCGCAACCGCCAGGCATTGGACTCGCCGCCGGCGATGCGGATGCGCCGGCCGGCCAGATCCTTGTGGTCGCGGATGGGGCGATCCACCGTGAACAGATTGGCATGCCCCAGGTCGATCCAGCGGCCCGGCACCACCACGTTCAGGCTGTCCTCGATCTCGCCGCTGACCCGGCGCCCCAGTTCGCCGTCGCGCAGCCGGTTCAACGCCCCGGGCTCGCGGCCATAGAAGCCGGGCAGCAGGAACAGCCCCACATCGGGCACGAAGCGGTCCAGCTGCCAGGTGCCCGGCACCGCCATCTCCACCCGGCCCAGGCCCAGGGCCTTGATCACGTCACGATCGCGATAAAGCTCGGCGGAATGATGCACGCTGGCGGTCAGGCGCCCGCCGGCGCGCTGGTTCACCAGGGCGGCGAAGGCCTGGACCGAGCGGGTCTGGACATGATCGGCGGTGTTCTCGGTGGAGATCCGAAGCACCGGGGCGGCGGGGGCTTGGGCCCAGGCGGCGCCTGCGGACAGAAGCAGCGCGGCCATCCCGGCAGCGGCCTTGACGATCCAGCCCATGTTCCCTCCCGTCGGCTCACGCTGGTCCGACCATCCTATCACTTTCGTCTGGGTTTATGAGCCCTTTCTGTACCTTCTGGGGCACCCTCCTGCCCTAAGACGAGCCGCAATGCAGCCCGAGACCAGCGCAAACAACTTGACTCCGACGCCCTGTTGAGCCATATTAAAGGCGTGGCGATGAATATTCGACCACGCAGATAGCCGCCGCAAAGCACTTGTGGCGACTTGGCTCCGAACCGCTTCCGGAACGGTTCGATCCAAATCAAAAGTAAGAAGCCCGCCGTCCTGAGTGCCGGCGGGCTTCTCTTTTGTGCATTTACTTAACCACTACTCTCCGGTGAACAGCGGCTTGCGCTTTTCCTTGAAGGCCGCCTGGCCCTCGGCATAGTCCTCGGTGCCCAGGAAGCGATAGGCTTCTTCGAGGTCCGCCTCGCCGGGCGTCTGGCCGGCCATCAGCTGATTCACGAACTTCTTGTGCCAGGCATTCACCAGCGGCGCATTGGCGGCCATGTTGCGGGCGGTCTGGTAGGCCAGCGCCTCGGCCTGGTCGTCGGGCGCCACATGATTCACCAGCCCCCAGGCCAGGGCATCGCGGGCCCCCACCACCCGGGCCTCCAGCAGGATCTCCTTCATGCGGGCCGGCCCGCACAGGCGCAGGATGGCGGCAATCTCGGGATGGGCCATGACCACCGAGATGCGACCGATGGGCACACCGAACTTGGCCGACTCGTTGGCGATGCGCACATCGGCCATGGCCGCCAGCTCCAGCCCGCCGCCGATGCAGTTGCCGTGACAGAAGGCCACCACCGGCTTGGGGCAGTCCCGCACCGCATGCAGCGCCCGGCGCATGGTCTTGTCATAGGCCTTGGCCTGCTCGGCGCTGGCACGGATGCTTTCAAACTCGGAAATGTCGGCGCCCGGCGCGAAATGCGGCCCGGCGCCCTTCAGAACCACGGCCCGGATATCGCGGGCGGCGGCCAGGCTGTCGAACACGCCGGCCAGGGCCTCCCACATGGGCAGGTTCAGGGCATTCATGCGCTCGGGCCGGTTCAAGGTGACGGTGGCGACGGCCCCGTCACGCGCCATCAGGATCAGCTCGCTCACTTTTCTGTTCCCCTTGCCATGAAGGGCCATTGGGCCTATACCCCCTGGCACAAGTCAACAGCGCCCTCAAAGCCGGAGAGAACAATGCAGTCCGTCTCGCGCACGCCGGAGCAGAAGCAGGCCGGCCTGGTCACCGCCAAGATCCTGCTGGAGATCGGCGCGGTGAACTTCCGCCCGTCGGAGCCCTATATCCTGACCTCCGGTTGGGCGAGCCCGGTCTATATCGACTGCCGCAAGGTGATCTCGTTCCCGCGCGCGCGCCGCAAGATCGCGCAGCTGGGCGCCCAGACCATCACCCGCGAGGTGGGCTTCGAGAGCCTGGAGACCATCGCCGGCGGCGAGACCGCGGGCATCCCCTATGCCTGCTGGATCGCCGACGAGCTGTCCCTGCCGATGATCTATGTGCGCAAGAAGCCCAAGGGCTTTGGCCGCAACGCCCAGATCGAAGGTCACTTCAACGACGGCGACCGCACCGTGCTGGTGGAGGACCTGGCGTCCGACGGCGCCTCGAAGGTCAATTTCGTCCGCGCCCTGCGCGAGCAGGGCATCAAGGTGAACCACACCTTCGTCGTCTTCTTCTATGGCGTCTTCCCCGGCGCGCTGCAGACCCTGGAAGAGATCGACGTGCGCATGCACTATCTGGCCAACTGGTGGGATGTGCTGGAGGTGGCCGAGCAGGGCCACTATTTCGACAAGGCCGCCCTCGAGGAAGTGCGCAAGTTCCTGCACAACCCGGTGGAATGGTCGTCGCTGCACGGCGGCAAGGGTTCCGCCGAATAAG
>CAYOKN010000017.1:0-22841 GCA_964404545.1 uncultured Rhodospirillaceae bacterium
ACCACCTCCTGCATCTGCTCGCCCAGGCCGTCGATGCCCAGGCGGACGCGGTCGCCGGATTTCAGGAAGACCCCGCGCCCCTGGCCCACCCCGGCGGGGGTGCCGGTGGCGATCACATCGCCGGGCTGCAGGGCCATGAAGCGGCTGACATAAGCCACCAGGAAATGCACCGGGAAGATCATGTCGGCGGTGCTCCCGTCCTGCATGGTCTCGCCGTTCACCTCCAGCCACAGGCGCAGGGCCTGGGGATCGGGCACCTCGTCGGCGGTCACCAGCAGCGGCCCCAGGGGGCAGAAGCCTGGGCAGGACTTGCCCTTGATCCACTGACCGCCATGGTCCATCTGGAAGGCGCGCTCGGACACGTCGTGGCAGATGGTGTAGCCGGCGATCACCCGGGGCGCATCCTCGGCGGCCAGGTTATAGGCGGGGGCACCGATCACCACCGCCAGTTCGGCCTCCCAGTCGGTGCGGGCCGAGCCCTCGGGCAGCGGGATGGGATCGAAGGGGCCGGACAAGGCGCCGGTATGCTTCGAAAACAGGATAGGCTCGGCCGGGATCGGAAGCCCCAGTTCCCGGGCATGGTCGTGATAATTCAGGCCGATGCACAGGATGTTGCGCACATTGCCCACCGGCGCGCCCACGCGCGGGCGGCTGTTCACCACGGGCAGGCTGGCAGGGTCGATGCCGCGCAGGAAATCCAGGCCTTCGGGGGTGATGGACAGGGAGTCGATGTCCGACACATGACCCGACAGGTCGCGCATCTGGCCCTCATGGTCCAGCAATCCGGGACGTTCCAGCCCCGGTGGGCCGTACCGAAGAAGTTTCATGGGAAAGGTGCCTTAGTTGGGGGTCAGGATCAGGATACCGGCTCGCCGCGCTTGGTGGCCAGCAGGCCGGGAATTTCATCGGCGGGGCCGGGACGGGTGAAATAATAGCCCTGCACCGCATCACAGCGGCTCTTGCGCAGGAACTCCACCTGTTCGGCGGTCTCGACGCCCTCGGCCACCACGGTCATGCGCAGGGAATGAGCGATGGCGGTAATGGCATTGACGATCTTGGCATCGTCGGCGTCCTGGGTGATGTCGCGCACGAAACTTTGGTCGATCTTCAGGATGTCCACCGGCAGCCGGCGCAGATTGCCAAAGCTGGAATAGCCGGTGCCGAAGTCGTCGATGGCGATGCAGACCCCCAGCGCCTTCAGCTTGCGCACCACCGCCTCGTTCTCGGGCGTGCCCGACATGACCGAGGATTCGGGGATTTCCAGCTGGATCAGGGCCGGGTCCACGCCGCTGTCGGCCAGGGCGGCGCTGAGGCAGCCGATGATGTCGAAGCTGAACAGCTGGCTGCGCGACAGGTTGATGGCCACCTTCAGGTCCCGGCAGCCCTGCCGCGCCCAGCCGGCGGCCTGGCGGCAGGCCTGCTCGATGGCCCAGCGGCCGATGGGCAGGATCAGCCCGGTTTCCTCGGCCAGGGGCAGGAAATGGGCCGGCGCCACCAGCCCGATTTCGGGATGTTGCCAGCGCAGCAGAGCCTCGGCCGAGATCAGGCGGCCCGAGGCCAGGTCATAGATGGGCTGGTAGTAAAGGCGGAATTCGTCGCGCTCCAACGCCAGCCGCAGCGCCGATTCCAGGCTCATGCGCTCGAAGGCCTGGGCGTTCAGTTCCTCGGAATGGAACTGGTAGGCGTTCTTGCCCTGCTTCTTGGCCCGGTACATGGCCTCGTCGGCGGAATGCAGCAAGGCCAAGCCGTCGGTGCCGTCGGCGGGATAGACCGCCACGCCGATGCTGGTGGTCACCCGCAGGTGATGGTCCTCGAGCATGAAGGGGTTGGCGAACTGCTTCAGGATCTTCTGCGCCACCACGGCGGCGTCGCGGAAGTCGGCGATGTCTTCCAGAATGATCGTGAATTCATCGCCGCCCAGCCGGGCCACGGTATCGCCCTGGCGCACGCAGCTGCTCAGCCGCTCGGCCACCGCCTGCAGCAGCAGGTCGCCCACCAGATGGCCGTGGGTGTCGTTGATACCCTTGAAGCCGTCCAGGTCCAGGAACAGCACCGCCACCAGCAGATGATTGCGGTGCGCCCGGGCCAGGGCGCGGGACAGCCGCTCCATGAACAGCGACCGGTTCGGCAGGGTGGTCAGCGGATCGTGGTTGGCCTGGTAGTTCAGCCGTTCCTCGTTCTGCTTGCGCGAGGTGATGTCCGAGAACACGGCCACATAGTTGGTCACGTCGCCCCGGGCGTTGCGCACCATGCTGATGCTCAACCACTCGGCGAACAACTCGCCGGTCTTGCGGCGGTTCCAGATTTCGCCCTGCCAGCGCCCCTTGGCCGCCAGTTCGTCCCACAGCCGCTTGTAGAAGTCGCGGCCATGGCGGCCCGAACTCATGATGCTGGGCTTGTGCCCCACCACCTCGGCCGGCTCGAAGCCGGTCAGGGTGGTGAAGGCCGGGTTCACATGCAGGATGCGCAGGTCCGCATCGGTGATGAACACGCCTTCCGAGGTGCCGTCCACCACCTGGGCCGCCAGGCGCTGGTAATCCTCAAGCCGCTTCTTCTCGGTCACGTCCTCGATCATGGCCACGGCCACCGGGCCGTCATGGCCGGCGATGTCGGCCAGCGAGGAATTGATGCGCACCCAGACCACCTCGCCGGCTCGGGTCAGGAAGCGGGTTTCCAGGTCCAACTGCGCGATGCGCCCGCCATGCAGGTCGCCGCAGGCCGACTGCGCCGACGGCAGGTCATCGGGGTGACTGAGCTCGGCCCAGCCCCGGCCCACCACCTCGGCCACCTGGTGGCCCAGCATCTCGGCAAAGGTGGAGTTGCAGTTCAGGCAGCGGCCTTCGGCGCTCCACAATGCGATGCCCACCGCGGCATTGTCGAAGATGGCCCGCAGCTGCGCCTCGGACCGGCGCAGGGCCTGGTCTGAACGGGCGCGCTCGATGGCATAACGGATGGCGCGGGCCAGCAGGTCCGGGCCGCCTTGGCCCTTGACCAGATAATCCTGGGCGCCGGCCTGCACCGCCTTGACCGCCTGCTGCTCGTCGGAATTGCCGGTCAGCACCACGATGGGCAGGGCCGGGGCTTGGGCGCGCAAGCGGGCCAGGGTGTCCAGGCCGAAACTGTCAGGCAGGGAAAGGTCCAGCAGCACCAGGTCGAAGGCGCTGTCCGCCAGCCGCGCCAGCCCATCGGCCAGGGTTGCCGCCAAGGTGACGGCAAAGCCACGCGGGTCGGCTTCCGTCAAGGTAGCCTGGATCAACCGGACGTCGCCCGGATTGTCCTCCACCACCAGAATGCGGATCGCCTCCGCCATGCCGGTGGGCTCCTGTCCTAGCGCGGCGGAAGAAAGGCTGTGCCGCACCAGAACTGTTCGATGGAGCGGATGACGGTGATGAACTGGTCCAGGTCAACCGGCTTCGAGATGAAGCAGTTGGCATGCAGGTCATAGCTTTTCATGATGTCCTGCTCGGCCTGCGAGGTGGACAGCACCACCACCGGAATGCGGCGCAGGTCGGGATCGGCCTTGACCTCGGACAACACTTCGCGCCCGTCCTTGCGGGGCAGGTTCAGATCCAGAAGGATGATCGAAGGACGCGGCGCATCCACATAGGACGCTTCTCGCCGCAGAAAGCGCATGGCCTCCACGCCGTCCTGGACCACATGCATGCGGGACTGAGTTTCGCCTTCCTTCAGGGCCTCGACCGCCAAGCGTGCATCGCCCGGGTTGTCTTCGACCAGAAGAATGTCGATTCCGTCACCGTTGAAAGCACTCATCTGACTGTTCCTGCGACCTCCCGTTTCCCCGCCGGATAGTCTAGTCCGTCCGGCAGGGCTTGGAAATCAGCTTTTGCGAGATGGTATGATCACTTACCGCTTTCGACGGGACCGCCCACTTGGCGCCAGCCAAAGGAAATGCCGCCTTCCATGCGGTTGATCTCGCCGGTAAAGCCGTTGGCCAGCATCACCTGGGCGGCCATGCCGCAGCGGGCACCCGACCGGCAGTGAAACACCAGCTTCTTGCCGGCCTCGGCCAGCCCGATCACCTTGGCCGGGTCAAAGGCCGACAGCGGCACCAGATGGGCGCCGGGGATATGTTCGGCCCCCCACTCGTCCGGCTCGCGCACATCCACGATGACCGCCTCACCGGCGTCGTACCATTCCTTGATCAGCGCCGGGCTGACCATCTTGACCTGAGACATGGAGTTCCCTTCAAACGGCAATCACTTTGGCTAAAAAGGTGGACCGGGGGCCGGGGGCTGTCAATTGAGCTTTGTCAATCGGCGAGCGCTCCCCCCCCGCCCTCACACCTCGTCGGCCTGGAACCGCCAAGCCTTGAAGTCCGGCGACCAATGGGCCACGGGCAGCCCCGCCTTGTGCTTCAGATGGGCAAGGAAAGCCGCCTTGTCGGGCAGTTGTTCCCACACCGAGGGCAAGAACAGGGCGCGGCGCCCGGCGTCCTCGATGATCAGGCCGTCCGTGCCGGGGCGCAGTTGCGCCAGCAGGTCGTCCTGGTCGGCAAAGCTCATGGGCTGGGGCGGGGTCAGCACCGACAGCTTGATCTCCACCCCCTCCCATTCCTCGGGCGTCAGCGGCGGGAAGCGCGGGTCGGCGAAGGCGGCCTTGTAGGCATTTTCGGCCACGTCGGCATCCAGCGCCCGCCAGGCCTGAGCCGAGCCGATGCAGCCGCGCAGCTGTCCCTGCCGGCGCAGGGTGACGAAGGCCGCCCCGGGCTGTTTCAGCGCGGCCGGCCCGTCGGCGGGCGGAACCAGCGGCGCCCCGGCGTCCAACCCATGGCGGATCGAGGCGCGGGCCAGCTCCAGCAAGGCCGCGCCCTGGGTCCTGGCCACGCTGGCGGACGGAGCCTCGGTGAAGGCCCAGGCGCCATAGCCCACCACCCGGCTGCGGTCGCCGGCGGTGTCGCCGCTATTGCGCACATCCACCGTCTCCACCACCAGGCCGCGCCGCTTGGCCTGCACCAGCAGCCCGCCGATGGGCACCCGGCCGCAGGCCTGCTCCCAGGCGATGGCGCCGGGGTCCAGCGCCTCGATGGCCTGACGGGTGCGGCCGTCCAGCGCGCAAGCCGCGTCATAGTCCAGGAAATGGGACAGGTCCGAGCTGATGACGATGGCCGTCTCGGCCCCGCCCCAGGCGGCCTGCAGCAGCGCCGCCACCTCGTCGGGGCTGGCCTCGCCGGCCACCACGGGAACCAGCTGGAAGTCCCCCAGAACCGTCTGCAGGAAGGGCAGATGCACCTCCAGGCTGTGCTCCTGGGCATGGGCCGCGTCCAGCCACCCCACCTGCGGCAGGGTGGCCAGACGCACGCAGGTCTCGCGGTCCAGCGGGATCTCGCCCAGGGGCGTCTGCCAGCTTTCGGCCTGGGACAGGGCCAGCCCCCGGAAAGCCACCCGATGGCTGGGCCCCACCAGAACCACCCGGGTGATCCGCCCCCGCGCCGGGGCCAGCCGGGCATAGGCGGCGGCGGCGATGGGACCGGAATAGACCCAGCCCGCATGGGGCGCGATGATCGCCTTGGGCACCGGGCCGGTCCAGGGCGGCACCGCCGCCAGACAGGCCTGGACCTGCCGCAGGCAATCCTGCCGCTGGTCGGGATAGAACATGCCGGCCACCGCCGGTCGCCGAACCTCGCCCATCTGCCCGCTCTCCAGCACTCTGTCCGTTGACTTTACCACAGAGGCCCAGAGAACACAGAGAGGGGGGAGCGTGTTCCCGCGTCCCCCGAACAGCGTCCCCGATAACGGATAACCTGACCGCTCTCCATTGCGGCCCCCCGCGTGCCGCAATAGATTCAATCCCATGACCGCAAGTTTTCCCGCCCGCCATTGGCATGTCCTCGAGGATGGCCGCATTCAGTGCGATGTCTGCCCGCGTTTCTGCAAGCTGCACCAGGGCCAGCGGGGCTTGTGCTTCGTGCGCATGCGCGAAGGCGACGGGATGGTGCTGACCACCTATGGCCGGTCCTCGGGCTTTTGCGTTGACCCCATCGAGAAAAAGCCGCTGAACCATTTCCTGCCGGGCACGCCGATCCTGTCCTTTGGCACCGCGGGCTGCAATCTGACCTGCAAATTCTGCCAGAATTTCGACATCTCGAAGGCGCGCGAAATGGACCGGCTGATGGACCGGGCCAGCCCTGCGGCCATTGCCGAAACGGCGCTGCGGCTGGGCTGCCGCTCGGTGGCCTTCACCTACAACGACCCGGTGATCTTCCTGGAATATGCCGTGGACGTGGCCAAGGAGTGCCGCAAGCGCGGCCTGAAAACCGTGGCGGTGACCGCCGGCTATGTGACGCCCGCAGCGGCCCGCGACGTTTTTGCCCATATGGACGCCGCCAATGTGGATCTGAAGGGCTTCACCGAAAGGTTCTATCATTCGCTGTGCTCGGGGCATTTGCAGCCGGTGCTGGATACCCTGGTCTATCTGGTCCACGAGGCCCGGGTCTGGACCGAGATCACCACCCTGCTGATCCCCGGCCAGAACGACTCCGATGATGAACTGCGCCGGCTGTCCCGCTGGGTGCGCGAGCATCTGGGCGATCAGGTGCCGCTGCATTTCAGCGCCTTTCACCCCGACTTCAAGATGATGGACACGCCACCGACGCCGCCGGCCACCCTGACCCGGGCACGGGCCATCGCCCTGGAAGAAGGGCTGAAGCATGTCTATACCGGCAATGTGCACGACCCGGCGGGCGGCTCGACCCTCTGCCCCCGATGCGGCCATCTGCTGATCGAGCGGGACTGGTACGAGCTGGGCCGCTGGGGCCTGGACGCCCGGGGATGCTGCGAGAAATGCGGCCACCCGCTTGCCGGCGTGATCGAGGCCCAGCCCGGCCGCTGGGGCCGCCGCCGTCAGCCGGTGCGAATGTTGCAATCCCCGCCGCAAGTCCTCTAGACTGCGGCCCAACCCGTTATCAGGACTGGACATTTCATGCGCCCCGACCTTGCAGCGAAGTACGATCTTCGCGTGCCTCGGTACACCTCCTATCCCACCTCGCCCCATTTCGGCCCGGGCGTGGACGCCGCGCAATATGGGCGCTGGCTGGCGGACCTGGACCCGGCGCAGCCCCTGTCCCTGTACCTGCATATCGCCTATTGCGCCGAAATGTGCTGGTTCTGCGGCTGCCATACCAAGATCACCCAGCGGTACGACCCGGTGGCCGACTATATGGACGCCCTGTGGGCCGAGATCGGACTGGTGGCGCAGCGGATGCCGGGGCGCATGACCGCCAAGCACATCCATTTCGGCGGCGGCAGCCCCACCATCATGTCGGCCGAGGACTTCGTGAAGACCCTGGGCCTGCTGCGCGAGCATTTCCTGTTGGCCGAGGGCGCCGAGGTGGCGGTGGAGCTGGACCCGCGCACCGCCAACGAGGCCTATGTGAAAGCCATGGCCGGCGCCGGCGTGACTCGCGCCTCCATCGGCGTGCAGGACTTCAACCCCAAGGTCCAGGAGGCGGTGAACCGCATCCAGCCGCTGGAGGTGACCGCGCGGGTGATCGAGTGGCTGCGCGCCTATGACGTGCCCGAGGTCAATATGGACCTGATGTACGGCCTGCCCTTCCAGACCACCGACAGCCTGCTCGAGACCGTGGACCAGGCGGTGGCCTTCCAGCCGCGCCGCATCTCGCTGTTCGGCTATGCCCATGTGCCGTGGATGAAGAAGCACCAGCGCCTGATCCCCGAAGAGGCGCTGCCCGACACCGCCCAGCGCTGGGACCAGTACAACCGCGCCACCCAGCGGCTGAAGGACAGCGGCTATGTGATGATCGGCCTGGACCATTTCGCGCTGGAGAGCGACGAGATGGCGCAGGCTCTGAGCGAGGGCAAGCTGCACCGCAATTTCCAGGGCTATACCACCGACACCGCGCCGGTGCTGGTGGCCTTCGGCGCCTCGGGCATCGGCTCGCTGCCCCAGGGCTATGTGGCCAATGACGGCGAGATCAACCTGTACAAGGCCGCCGTACGCGAGGGCCGCCTGCCCATCAAGCGCGGCATCACCATCAGCGACGACGACCGCCTGCGCCGCGCCATCATCGAACGGCTGATGTGCGACCTGAGCGTGGATGTGGACGCGGTGGCCGCCGAGCATGGGGCCGACCCGGCCCAGTTCGACGGCGACCTGACCGGCCTGGCCCAATTGGAGGCCGACGGGCTGGTGCTGCGCCAGGGTCGCCGCATCACCGTCACCGAGGACGGCCGCCCCCTGGTTCGCGCCGCCGCCGCCGTGTTCGACCGCTATCTGAAGGCGGGCGAACAGCGCCATTCCAAAGCCGTCTGACCGCTCTGTCCCGCCATGAGCTTGAAGGCCAAGATCGAAGTCCTGGAGTTCGACATCACGCGCCTGGGCGTGGATGCCATCGTCAATGCCGCCAATGAGAGCCTGGCCCCCGGCGGCGGCGTCTGCGGCGCCATCCATCGCGCCGCCGGGCCCGAGCTAGCCAGGGAATGCACCGCCATCGGCAGTTGCCCCACCGGCCAGGCGGTGATCACCAAGGGCTACAAGCTGCCCGCCAAATATGTGATCCACACGGTGGGGCCGGTCTGGCGCGGCGGGGTGCTGGGCGAGGACAGCCTGCTGTCACGCTGCTACAGCGCCAGCCTGGACCTGGCCAAGCAGAAGGGTCTGCTCAGCATCGCCTTTCCGGCCATCTCCACCGGCATCTTCGGCTATCCCAAGGACCGCGCCGCCAAGATCGCGGCCAAGACCGTGACCAGTTGGGTGGAGTCCAACCGGGGCCTGCACAAGATCATCCTGTGCTGCATGGGCGACGAATCCACCCAGCTGCATCTGCGGGCGCTGGAGGACCTGTGACGGCGGGGCGTCAGGCGCCCTGCCCCACCACCCCCTCTTCCTGGCCCGCCACCAGCCGGGCCACGGCGCCGTAGTCGGTCTTGCCGGTGCCCAGCAGCGGCACCTGTCCCACCACCAGCACCGTGCGCGGCACCAGGATCTCGGCCTGCCCGCGGGCGCGGGCATGGGCCAGCAGCGCCTCGCGCCCGGCATCCGGGCGGTCGGTGACCAGCACCACCTGCTCGCCCTTCTTGGCGTCGGGCACCGCCACGGCGGCCACGGCCGCTCCCGGCCACAGCTCGCCCGCCGCCTGCTCGACGGCGGTCAGCGACACCATCTCGCCGGCCACCTTGGCGAACCGCTTGGCCCGACCGCGGATGGTCACATAGCCCTCGGCGTCCACGCTGACGATGTCGCCGGTGTCGTACCAGCCGCCCTCGGGCGGCTGCAGCAGGCCGGGCTCGTCCACCTTCAAATAGCCGCTCATCACATTGGGGCCCTGTACCAGCAGCCGGCCGCCCTCGGCGATGCCGGGCACCGGCTCCAGCTTCCAATTCAGGCCGGGCAGGAAGCGGCCCACGGTGCCGGGGCGGTAATGCATGGGGGTGTTGGTGGCGATCACCGGGGCGCATTCGGTGGCGCCATAGCCTTCCAGGATGCGCAGCCCGAACTTGTCGGCCCAGACCCGCCGGGTCTCGTCCTTGACCCGCTCGGCGCCTGCGAACACATAGCGCACCGAATAGAAATCATAGGGGTGCGCCGCCCGGGCATAGCCCGACAGGAAGGTATCGGTGCCGAAAAGGATCGTGGCGTTGGCGTCATAGGCCACCACCGGCACGATGCGGTAATGCAGCGGGCTGGGATAAAGAAAGGTGCGCACCCCCGACAGCAGCGGCAGCATCAGCCCGCCGGTCAGGCCGAAGCTGTGGAACACCGGCAGGGCGTTGAACACCACGTCGGCCGGGCTGAAATCCACCCGCGCCGCCAGCTGAAGGCAATTGGACAGGATATTGCGGTGGGACAGCGCCACCCCCTTGGGCACGCCCTCGGAGCCCGAGGTGAACAGGATGGCCGCCGCGTCCTCGTCCAGCACCCGGTGCCCGGCATGCAGGCTGCGGGCAAAGGGCGTGGCGGCCAGGCCCCACAGCTTGTCCAGCAGGCCCATGCGGGCCTTCAGGTCTTCGAGATAAAGGATGCGCGCCACGCCGGCCAGGTGTGCCACCGCCTCCTCCAGCCGGGCCTGCTCAACGAAGCGGCGGCTGGTGACGATCAGCCGCAGCTCGGCCGCCCGGCAGGCCGCCAGCATGTTGCCGGCCCCGGTCGAGAAGTTCAGCAGCGCCGGCACCCGGCCATGGGCACCCAGGCCGAACAGCACCACCGCCGTGGCCTGGGCATTGGGCAACAGCACGCCCACCGCATCGCCTGCCCCGGTCTCGGCGGCCAGGCGGCGGCCCAGCACCAGCGCGCCCGTGACCAGCCGGCCATAGGTCAGCGGCTTGCGCTGCACATCCTCCAGGATGGGCGCGCCCGATCCGTGGATGGCCTTGGCGTCCAGCAGGGCCTGGAACAGGGTGCGCCGGGCATTGCCGGTGGCAAAGATCAGCTCGCTCATCACGTCATACAGCTTCTGCCCGGCCATCTGCCGGCGCTGGCGGCCGGTCAGCTCGGCCGGCAGCTCGAAGCGGCGCGGATGCTGCACATGGATGTCGATCTTGGGGAACAGGCGCAGCCGCACCTTGCCCTTCAGGCGCGAGAAGGGACTGTACTGCGCGCCCTCGATCCGCACCGGCAAGAGCGGCGCCCCGGCCTTGTCGGCGATCATGCCGGGGCCTTCGTAAATCTTCATCAGGGCGCCGGTCACGGTGATGCGGCCCTCGGGGAAGATCACCACCCGCCGGCCCTCCTGCACCGCCCGGATCAGGCCCTTGGTGGCCATGGGATTGGTCGGGTCCAGCGGATAGGCGTCCACCAGGGCCAGGAAGGGCCGCACCCACCACCAGCGCGCCACATGGGTATTGATGGCGAAGGTGGGCCGCCCCGGCAGAAAGGCCACCAGCAGCAGGGCGTCCAGGAAGGAGACGTGGTTGACCACGATCACCGCCGAGGGGCCGGCCTGCTCCACATGACCTTCGCCATGCAGATCAACCCGATAGAGCAGCCGCAGCACGCTGCCCAGCACCTGCTTCAGCAGGGCGTCGGGCAGCAGGCCGCAGATATAGACCGCCACCACGAAATTGATCAGGGCCACGGTCAGGAACACCTGGCCCACGGTGAAGCCTGCCGCCAGCATCAGCGCGGTGGCGCCCGCCGCCACGGTCATGAACAGGGCGTTCATTACATTGTTGGCGGCGATGGTGCGGGCGCGGTGCGCCTCGTCGGCGCGGGTCTGCAGGATGGAATAGAGCGGCACGATGTAAAGGCCGCCGCAGACCGCGATCAGCAAGAGGTCGGCCAGGATGCGCCAGTTGTGCAGGCTGCCCAGGAAGCCGGCCACGCCCATCAGCTCCTGCCCCGGCACCGCCAGGCCGGGGGTGGACAGGGCCAGGTCAAGGGCGAAGACCGAGATGCCGATGGCGGCGATGGGGGCATAGCGGGCCGAGACCTCGCCCTTCAGCAGCCGCGCGCTCAAGACCGAGCCCAGGGCGATGCCCACCGAGAACACGGTCAGGAACAGGGTCACCACCTGCTCGTTGCTGGCCAGCACATCCTTGGCAAAGGCCGGGAATTGGGACAGGAAGGTGGCGCCCACCAGCCAGAACCAGGAAATGCCCAGGATCGACAGGAACACCGCCCGACCCTGGCGGGCATGGGCCAGGATGGCCTTGGTCTCGGCCCAGATATTGGGGTTGATGCGCAAGGACGGCGAGCCCGGCGGCGCCTTGGGGATCGCCAGCGCGGCGGCGAAGCCCGCCACGGCCAGCGCCAGCACCAGCGCCGACACCGTGGCCACCCCTCCTTCGCCCAGGATCAAAAGCCCGCCGGCGATGGTGCCTAGCAGGATGGCCAGGAACGTCCCCGCCTCCACCAGCGCATTGCCGCCCACCAGCTCGTGCTCGGCCAGGTGCTGCGGCAGGATGGCGTATTTCAGTGGCCCGAAGAAGGCCGACTGCGCGCCCATCAGGAACAGCACCGCCAGCAGGAACCAGACCTGCCCCAGGGCCAGTCCGGCGGCGCCCAGGCCCATGATGACGATCTCGGCGAACTTGATGATGCGGATCAGCCGGCCCTTGTCATATTTGTCGGCCAACTGCCCGGCCGTCGCCGAGAACAGAAAAAACGGCAGGATGAACACCCCGGCCGCCATCGTCACCAGCACCTGCCCGCCGCCCTGGGCCGCCAGGGCATAGAGGGTCAGGATCACCATGGCGTTCTTGAACAGATTGTCGTTGGCCGCGCCCAGGAACTGAGTCACGAACAGCGGCAGGAAGCGGCGGGTGGCGAACAGGTGGAACTGGCTGGCCATGGAATGCTCCATCGAGACTGCTGCCACGGTACGGGAAAGCCCGCATCCGTCAACTGGACGGAGGAACGGTGGACCTTCAGTCGCCGTAGGGATTGTCCAGCCGATCCATCAGCTCGCGCAGCACCTGGCGCACCTGCGCCTCGTCGCAGCCCATCAGGATGGCGTCTTCCAGGGTGTCCTGGGCCACCTGCCGCAACTCTTCCAGATTCTGGTTCATCACCTTCAGCTTTTCCACACAGGACACGGGCGTGCCGTCGGGCTTCAGCCAAGTGATGGTCTTGGGATCGCTCATGGCGCGAGAGTAGCAAACCTGCGGCGGGCTTGGGAATGCCCGCAAGGGTGGGCGACCCTTTGCCCCGTCCGCCTGTTGATGCAGGCAGTGACCCATTCTTGGAGGCTTTTGCGATGAAGAGGCTTGTCCCCATTCTCGCCGCCCTGGCCCTGGCCGCCGGGCTGTCCGCCTGTGCCGATCCGGGCCTGCAATTGGCAAACGAACTCCGTTCCATCGACGCTCAGATGGCCCGCGTGCCCGACCAGCGCATGGAACGGGCGCGCATGCCGGTCACCCGCTGACGCGTCATTCCGCCGCACGGCGCCGCTCCTCCCGCTCGCCCGGCCGGGCCGTGGGGGGCGGGGCCTTGCGACGGCTGCCGGCCAACAGTCAGATCTCTCCTTCCGTCGGGATGTGCAGGGTGGTGCCGCAATGCTTGCAGTGCACGGCGTCCGGATCGTGCCGGGTCAGGCCGCAGACCGGGCATTCGTGATGCACCTTGCTGGGCCGGAAGATCACCTGGGCCAGACGGACGAACAGCCCGATGCCCACCACCATGATCACCACCGACAAGAGCCGGCCAAACGAGCCTTCCAGAGTGATGTCGCCAAAACCCGTGGTGGTCAGGGTGGTGACGGTGAAATAGAGGGCGTCCAGGTAATTGCCGATCTCGGGATTGCGGCGATGCTGGGTGGCATAGACCACGGCGGTGATGATGAACAGGAACACCGCCAGGTTCAGCACCGAGACGATGACCTCGTGGTTGCGCCGGAACCAGGGCGACAGGCGGCACAACAGGCGCAGGCCGTGATAGGAACGGATCAGCCGCAAGGCCCGCAGCACCCGCAGGAATGCGAAGCTTTCCACCAGCCAGGGCATCAGCAGCGAGCCGATCACCACCATATCCAGCAGGGTGCCGAAGGTCAGTGCCGCCGGCCAGCGCCGCTCGGCCGACCAGATGCGGGCGGCGAGGTCCAGCAGCAGCACCAGCGCCACCCCCAGGTCCACCCACAGGATCCAGCCGCCCCCGGGCAGGAAGGTGACCACGGCGAAGAACAGCACCACCGCCAGGTCGAACAGCACCGAGCCATAGAGGAACCGATGCCCGCCCGGCCCCCGCCCCTGATACAGCCTGCGCACCCTGGTCCTTGCGTCCACCGTCTGCCTCGCTCGCTTCCCAGGGGCAGGTGATCCCTGGCCGAGCGCAGCGCCATCCGGCCAAAGGGGGTATGGGGCCGGCGGCAGCGGAAGGCGGTGCATCGGCGGCCACTTGTCTCTAAGATGCTGCGCGGACAGACCTTCGGGACGGTGGATGGGACGTGCTGCCTGACGACATGGCCCTGGCGGCGCAGGATGACGCCAAGATACGCGAGCTGCAGCAGCTGATGCCGGGCACCGGCCTGCGCCATTGGGTGCGAGGCGTGGCGGGCGGGCTGCTGCTGGCGCTATGGAGCATGCTGGCCTGGGACAGCTATGACGGTTACCGCCAGACCCTGGCCGAGACCGAAAGCCGTGCCCGCCAGATGGCGCTGAGCCTGCAGACCAATGTGGACTCGGTGATGGGCAGCGTGGGATCCCTGCTGAACGGAGCGGAGCAGGATGTGGCGCATCTGTCCCAGGCCCCCGCCGGCGCCCTGAATCTTGCCCTGCGCACCCGCATCGAGGGGCGGCCCTTCGTGGAGTCCCTGGTGGCGGTGGACCGCCTGGGCAGCGTGCTGGGCCATGCCCCGATGGGCTTGCCGCCGCTGCGCCCGCTGTCGGACGCCAGCAATTTCCTGGCCCATGCCAATGGCTTTCCGGGCCGCCTGTTCGTGGGCGATCCGGTGCCGGGCCTGGTGGCCGGCTCGTCGGTGGTGCCGGTTAGCCGTGGCCTGGCCGAGCCGGGCAATGCCTTTGGCGGCATGGTGATGGCCACCCTACGGCCCAGCCATTTCCAGCACGAATTCCAGAACTACGAACTGGGCGGCAATGACATACTGGGCCTGATGCGCAGCGACGGCATGCCGCTGGTCCGCCGGCCCGCCCCGGGCGACGGCCGGCTGTCGGGCCAGGGCGAAGCCCAAAGGCTGTCCGCGGTGATCGGCCGCAGCGCCGATGGCGTGGCCCGCCTGACCCTGCCCCAGGACGGGCGCAAGCGCCTGCTGGCCTGGCGCACGGTGACCGGGCTGCCCCTGACCGTGTTCGCCGCCCTGGACCTGGACGACGCCCTGGCGCACTGGACCCAGCGCATGCTGCTGGCGGGCCTGCTGGGGCTGGGCCTGACCACCGGCGTGGTGACCATGACGCACCTGCTGATCAAGCAGCTGCATCGGCGCGAACAGGTGGAAAGCAGCCTGTTCGCCCGCAAGCTCATGTACCGCACCATCCTGGAGACCACCTCGGAAGGCTTCTGGCAGCTGGATGCGCAAGGCCGTATCCGTCAGACCAACAGCGCCTTGTGCGCCATGCTGGGGCTGTCCGAGGGGGATCTTTTGGGCGCCTCGCCCGCCGAATTCTGCGACAGCGCCAATGCCGCCATCCTGCAGGCCCATTTCAGCACGCTGCGCGGCGCCGGCATGACCGAGATCACCCTGTTGCGCCGGGACGGCCTGCCGGTCTGGGTGCATGTGCATTCCACCCGGCTGCCGGGCGAGGCCTCGGCCGACGGCGGCGGCCTGTTCTCGTTCGTCTATGACGTGACCGAGGCCCGCGCCCATGCCGAGCGCCTGCGCGCCAGCGAGGAAAAGCTGCGGCTGGTGATCGAAGCCTCGCACGACGGCATCTGGGAATGGCAGATCGGCGCCCAGCGGCTGATCTGCTCCGAGCGCCTGGCCGAGATGCTGGCCCTGCCCCGGGGCGTGCAGCAAACCAGCTTTGCCGCCTTCACCGACCTGGTGCATCCCGAAGACCGGGCCACCCTGCTGGCGGCCCTGGGCGACCAGACCGACCTTGGTTTGCCGGTGCGTCGGGAAATCCGCATCCGCCGGGGCGAGGCCGGCTATGGCTGGTTCGCCATCAATGGCAGCGCCCGGCGCGACGACTACGGCCGCCCGGTGTCCATGGTGGGATCGCTGACCGACATCACCGAGCGCAAGCGGTCGGAAGAGGACCTGCGCAAGCTGTGGCGGGCAGTGGAACAGACCGGCAGCGCCATCTTCATCACCGACTCCCAGGGCCGCATCGAATATGTGAACCGCCGCTTCACCCAGCTGAACGGCTACAGCCTGGCCGACGTGCGGGGGAACAGCCCGCGCCTGCTGAAATCCGGCGAGACCCCGGCCGAGTTGTACCAGTCCCTGTGGGCCACCATCACCGCGGGGCGGGAATGGTCAGGCGACCTGAAGAACCGGCGGCGCGACGGCACCACCTATTGGGCGCATCTGTCCATCTCGCCCATCAAGGGCGAGGACGGCAGCATCGCGAATTTCGTCGCCATCGCCGACGACGTCACCGCCCAGCGCGAGCAGGAACATGCAAGCAAGATGGAGGCCTTGGGCCACCTGACCGGCGGCGTGGCACATGATTTCAACAATCTGCTGACCATCATGCTGGGCAATCTCGAGATCATGGAGGAATTGGCGGCGGACGATCCGGCCATGCTGGACCTGGTGGGGGTGGTGCGCCGCATGGCCCGGCGCGGCGCCTCGCTGACCGACCGGCTGCTGACCATGTTCCGCAAGCAGCCGTCGGTGTCCGAGCAGGTGGACCTGAACGCCCTGGTGGCCTCGCTGCCCGAACTGCTGGAGCGCACCTTGGGGCCGGATATCCATGTGCGGCTGGAGACCCGGCCCGATCTGCCGCCGGTGGAGGCGGACGCCAGCCGGTTGGAGAATGCGGTGCTGAACCTGGCCCTGAATGCCCGCGACGCCATGCCGGGCGGCGGCAGCCTGCTGATCGAGACCCTGCACCTGACCGGGGGCGGCGCGGCCGGCCTGCCGGGCACCGGCGACTATGCCGCCGTGCGGGTCACCGACACCGGCTCGGGCATGAGTCCGCAGGTGCGCGACCAAGCCCTGACCCCGTTTTTCACCACCAAGCCGCCGGGTCACGGCACCGGCCTGGGCCTGTCCACGGTGCAGCGGTTCGCCGCGCAATATGGCGGCGATGTGATGATCGACAGCCAGGAGGGGGTGGGAACCTCGGTGACGCTGTATTTCCCCGTGACCGCCAATGCCTTCGCGTCCGAGCCCCTGGGCCAGGACGACGCCCAGCCCGCCCAGGGCGGCGGCCGCGTGCTGGTGGTGGACGACGAAGAGGAAGTGCGCGCCGTGGCGGTGCGGCTGTTGTCGGCCCTGGGCTACCAGACCGTCCAGGCGGTGGATGGCCCCGAGGCTCTGGCCATCCTGGACGAGGACCCGGCCTTCGACCTGGTGTTCACCGATGTGGTGATGCCGGGCGGGCTGTCCGGGCGCGACCTGGCGCGGCGGCTGGGCGAAACCCATCCCGGCCTGCCGGTGCTGCTAACCAGCGGCCATATGGAGGATGCCGACGGCGAAGGGTCGGGGCTGCTGCGCAAGCCCTATGACCGCCAGACCCTGGGCCGCGCGGTCCAGGCGGCCCTGGCGGTCAGTGTGCGGCCTAGGACCGCCCCGCGGTCCCGCGCGACACCGGCACGGACAGCGCGTAACCGCCACCCCGCACCGTCGTGATGATCTGGGGCAGGCGCGGATTGGCTTCGATCTTGTCACGCAGGCGCTTGACCTGCACGTCGATGGTGCGCTCTGCCACCTCGCCGGTGCCCCGGCTCAGCACCTCCTGCAACATCTCACGGCTCAAGGTCTCGCCGGCATGATCCAGGAAAGCACGCAGCAGCGAACATTCCGCCGGGGTCAGCATCACCTCGCGCCCGTCAGCCCCGGTCAGGCGGCCGGTTCCGTGAGAGAAGGTCCAGCGCGCGAACCGCGTCACCTCTTCGGCGGGGACGCCGCCGGGCGCCGGCTCGGCCACCCGCCGCAGCACGGTCTTGATGCGCGCCACCAGCTCGCGCAAGGAAAACGGCTTGCCGATATAATCGTCGGCGCCCAGTTCCAGGCCCACCACGCGGTCGGCCTCCTCGCCCCGGGCGGTGACAATGATCAGGCCGATCTCGGGGTCCTTGGCGCGCAGTTCGCGGGCCAGTTCCAGGCCGTCCTCGCCGGCCAGGTTCAGGTCCAGGATCACCAGCGACACCGCCTCGTCGGCCATGGCCTCGCGCATGGCGGCGCCGCTGCCGGCCATCAGGCATTCATATCCGTGCAACGTGAGATAGCGATTCAGCATCTCACGCACTTCGGGTTCGTCATCGACGATCAGGATCTTGCTGGCCATCAAACCCCACCGCAAAACATTGACGGAATTCTTTCCAATCCGGGCAGCGAGCGCAAGCCCAAACCCGGTTCTGCTGCCAGATTGACAATAATCGGCCAGCGTCCGACCATGGCCCTTGGAAGAACAGACCAAAGAAATATTTGTCATGGCCCGGACGGAGAGCCCTCCTGATGCCTAAGCCCATGGTGCGAGGCAACCTTGTCCGCCTCGCTGGCTCCTTTCGTCTGCGCATGCTTCTGCTTCTGCTGCTGGCTCTGGCGCCGGGCCTCGTGGCGCCGGTGGTGCTCAGCCTGCAGGACCATTTCACCCATAGCGCCGAGGCGCGGGTCCAGGCCATGCGGCTGGCCGCCGGCATCGCCAATCTGCAGCGCCAGGTGATCCAGGACACCCGCAGCATCCTGTCAGTGCTCGCCTCGCTGCCCCAGGTGCGCAGCGCCGGCCCGGAATGTCCCGAGACCCTGGCCCGGCTGGTGGAGACCGACCGCCAGGGCCTCTATACCGGCCTGGGCCGCTTTGACCTGCAAGGCCGGCTGGTCTGCAATTCCCATCCCGTGGGCTACGAAGTCAACGTGGCCGACCGCAGCTATTTCCAGCGCGCCATAGCCAACGGCGGCTTCGCCATCGGCGACCACGGGATCGGCCGCACCAGCGGCGAGACCATCTTGCCCATGGCGGTGCCGGTGCCCGGCCCCGACGGCCAGCCGGTGGGGGTACTGATGGCGGCCCTGCGCATGGCCTGGCTGCAAGAGATGGTCACCCACACCACGCTGCCGCCGGGGGCCGGCGTCACCCTGCTGGACAGCCAGGGCACGGTGCTGGCGGCGCAGCCGGGTGGACCGCGGCTGGTGGGCACCTCGGCCAAGGCCACGGACCTGGGCGCGCTGATGGCGCGCAAGGAAGGCGCGGCCCGGGTCAAGGACCTGATGGGCCGCGAGCGGGTGGTGGGCTTCACCACCGTGCCCGACAGCGACCTGTTCGTGGCCATCCATCTGGATACCTCGCTGCACGACCATGGCGATGCGAACCTGCCCCTGACCCTGTCGGCCATGATGACCATGATCGCACTGGTCCTGCTGGCCTGGACCAGCCAGCGCCGGTTCGCCGGGCCGTTGGCCCGCATGCAGCGCTGGGTGCTGCGCCTGGAGGCGGGCGACCGCCCCGGCCCGCTGCCGCCGCAACCGGGCGAGCTTGCCCCCTTGGCCGAGGCGCTGAACCAGTTGGCCGCCGTCACCGACAGCACCACCCGGACCTTGCAGGAGAAAGAGGAACGCTATCGGGTGCTGTTCGACCAGTCGCCCGACGGCATGATCTTGTTCGATCCGGCCAGCCTGCGTGCCGAGCAGGTCAACCGCCGGGCCCTGGCCCTGCTGGGGATGGCCGAATCGGAAGTGCTGGGGGCCACCTACACCAATCTGCTGGGAACCCCGGAGACCACCGTTCAGGACCAGGAGCGGCTTCGGCTGCAGGGCTCGCTCTTTGCCGGCCTGCGGCAGTTGGCCCCGAACAATGCGCCCCCGGTATCGGTGGAACTGACGGTCTGGCCCTTGCCGCTGAGCACCGGCCGCAAGCTGCTGGCCTGCCTGCGCGACATCTCGCACCGCGACGCCCTGAGCCATGCCGCCGAGGACCAGCACCGACGGCTGCGGCAGTTGGTGGACAGCCTGCCGGTGGCGGTGATCGCCGTGGACCGGCACGGCCAGGGACTGTTTGCCAATGCCCGCGCCCAGGCGCTGACCGGCTGGTCCTGCCAGGCCCTGGCCAACCTGTCGCCGCGCGACCTGCTGCAACTGGCCGACGGTCCGGACCTGATCACCCAGACCCTGCAGGACGGTCAGCCGCGCCAGTCCTCCGCCCATGGCTTCTGGTGCAAGGACGGCAGCCTGCGGCCAGTCTCGCTGCAGGTCAGCGCGCTGACCGACGGCGACGAGATCACCGGCGGGGTGATCTGCCTGGAAGCGCGCTAGACCTTTCGCCCGTCGGCGGGCCCTTAGAGCAGGAACAACGTGGCCAGGCCCAGGAAGGCCAGGAAACCGATCACATCGGTGAGGGTGGTCAGGAACACGCTGGAGGCCACCGCCGGGTCCACGCCCAGCCGGTCCAAGGTCAGCGGGATCAGCGCCCCGGCCAGACCGGCCACCAGCAGATTGATGATCAACGCCGCGCCGATCACCCCGGCGATCACCGGATTGCCGAACCACAGATAGGCCACCAGACCCACCAGCACCGAGAAGCCCAGGCCGTTGACCAGGCCCACCAGAACTTCCTTGCCCACCACGCGCAGGGCGTTGGCGGGGGTCAGTTCCTTGGTGGCCAGGGCGCGCACCGCCACGGCCAGGGTCTGGGTGCCGGCATTGCCGCCCATGGAGGCGACGATGGGCATGAGCACGGCCAGCGCCACGACCGTTTCGATGGTTTCCGAAAACAGCCCGATCACCGACGCCGCCAGGAAGGCGGTGCCCAGATTGACCAGCAGCCAGGTGGCGCGGGACCGCGCCGTGTCCTTGACGGCGCGGTAGAGGTCGGTGTCGGCCACGCCGGCCAGGCGCAGCATGTCGTCGGCGGCTTCCTCGTCGATCACGTCCACGATGTCGTCGATGGTGATCACGCCCACCAGCCGGCCCACATTATCCACCACCGGGGCCGAGACGATGTCGTGCTGGCGGAACAGGAAGGCCACTTCCTCCTGGTCCATGCCGGTGGGCACCGGAAGCACGTCGCTTTCGATGATGTCCTTCAGCCGCACCGGGCGCTTGGCGCGCAGCAGGCGGGCCAGGCGCACCTTGCCCACCGGGCGGTGCCGCGGGTCCACCACGAAGATGTCGTAGAATTCCTCGGGCACGCTGCGGGATTCGCGCAGATGGTCGATCACCTCGCCCACGGTCCAGTAGGCGGGCACCGCCACCAGCTCGCGCGCCATCAGACGGCCGGCGGTGTATTCCTTGTAGGACAGGCCCTGGGCCAGGATGGCCCGGGTCTCGGGCGGCAGCGCCGCCAGGATGCGCTGTTGCTCCTCGTCCTCGAGCTGGTCCAGCAGCCAGACGGCATCGTCGGAATCCAGCTCCTGCACGGCGGTGGCCAAATCGGCGAAGCCCAACTGCTCGATGACCTCATCGCGGATGGTCTCGTCCAGCTCGGTCAGGATCTCGGCTTCAAAGTCGGCGCGCAGCAGGTCCACCAGCTGGCGCCGCTCTTCCTCATCCAGCTGCTCCAACAAGTCGGCGGCATCGGCATAATGCATGGGCGCCGCCAGCGCCCGAACGTCGTCCAGCCGGCCTTCGGCGAAGGCTTCGCGGATGGTGCGGACAAGTTCCGGCTTCAGGCCGTATTCCGTCGCCTGGATCTGGTCGAAGGCGGCGGTGCGGGGGTCGTGTTCAGCCATTGGTCCCCCTCCATGACGGCGGCCGGCATCAGCGGGCCTGCATCTGCTGGGCGTCCACCACCGCCAGCGCCGTCATATTGACGATGCCGCGCACGGTGACCGACTGGGTCAGGATATGGACAGGCTTGGCCACGCCCATCAAGATCGGGCCCACGGGCTGGGCATCGCCCATCTGCTTCATCAGGTTGAAGGCGATGTTGGCGGCGTCCAGGGTGGGCATGATCAGCAGATTGGCCTCGCCCTGCAGACGCCCGCCCGGCAGCAACCGGTCGCGGATCTCCTCGGACAGGGCGGTGTCGGCATGCATCTCGCCGTCCACTTCCAGCTCCGGAGCGCGCTCGTGAATCAGGCGCAGGGCGTCGCGCATGCGGGCGGCCGACGGGGTGTCGCGGGTGCCGAAATTGGAATGGGACAGCAGCGCCACCTTGGGCTCGATGCCGAAGGAACGCACCTCTTCGGCCGCCAGCAGGGTCATCTCGCACAACTGCTCGGGCGTGGGCACCCAGGTCACATAGGTGTCGCAGATGAAGATGGTGCCCTTGGGCATGATCAGCATGCTCATGGTGGCAGGGGCCTTCACGCCCTCGCGGCAGCCGATCACGTCCATCACATGGCCCAGATGCCGCTCGAACCGGCCGATGGTGCCGCAGATCATGGCATCGGCCTCGCCCCGGCGCACCATCAGCGCGGCGATCACCGTATTGCGGGTGCGCACCACGGTGCGGGCATAGTCGGGCGAGGTACCGCGCCGGCCCATCAGCTCGTGATAGGCGCGCCAATATTCATTATAGCGGGCGTCGTTCTGGGGATCGCACAGCTCGAAGTCCTGGTCCATCACCAGCGACAGGCCCAGGTCGCGGATGCGCTTGGCCACCACCTCGCGCCGGCCCACCAGGATGGGCTTGGCCAGCCCTTCCTCCACCACCGTCTGCACGGCGCGCAGGGTCCGTTTGCTCTCGCCCTCGGCATAGACCACGCGCTTGGGGTCGCGCCGGGCGCTGTCGAACACCGGCTTCATCACCAGGCCCGAACGGAACACGAAATTGTTCAGGGTGTCCTGATAAACGCCGAAATCCTGGATCGGGCGCAGGGCGACGCCGCTGTCCATGGCGGCGCGGGCCACCGCCGGGGCAATGCGGGCGATCAGGCGCGGATCAAAGGGCTTGGGGATCAGATAATCCGGGCCGAACCGCAGCTCGGCCTTGCCATAGGCCGCCGCCACCCGCTCGTCCGAGGGCTCGAAGGCCAGTTGGGCCAGGGCGCGCACCGCCGCCAGCTTCATTTCGTCATTGATGCAGGTGGCGCCCACATCCAAAGCCCCCCGAAAGATATAGGGGAACACCAGGACATTGTTCACCTGGTTGGGGAAGTCGGAGCGGCCGGTGGCGATCACCGCCTCGGGCCGCACCGCCTTCACCTCGTCGGGCATGATCTCTGGCGTGGGATTGGCCAGGGCGAAGACGATGGGGCGCTCGGCCATGGCCTGCACCATCTCGGGCGTCAGCACCCGCGGAGCGGACAGGCCCAGGAACACGTCGGCGCCCACGATGGCCTCGGCCAGGGTGCGCTGCTCGGTCTTCTGCGCGAAAACAGCCTTGTATTCGTCCATCAGCTCGGTGCGGCCCTCATAGACCACGCCC